>NZ_JBYISM010000030.1:0-126188 GCF_057708605.1 Nocardia sp. bgisy118
CAGCGCGCCATCCGGCCCAGCGCCCAGCGCGCCATCCGGCCCAGCGCCCAGCGCGCCATCCGGCTCAACGCCGAGGGCGCCATCGGGCGGCGCGCCCACCATGCCATCCGGCCCAGCACCCGAAGCGCCATCCGGCCCGGCGGCCGAGCCGCCATCCGCCACGGCGGCCAAGCCGCCACCTGTCATTGCGCCCAAGGCGTTCTCGCCACCGCGTAGAAGTTCGGCGGCGCGCTCGGCCAGCGGCTGCTCTCCGGCGAGCAGGTCTGGATCGATGCCGCCGAACTCGGCGAGCAGAACCTCCGGCGGCGGCATCTCCGTGGCGCTCTCGGGTTCCACGTCGGCGCGACCGTCGATGATGACCAGTGCCGATACCGTCGCGCCGCGGCGCTGGAGTTCCACGGCAACCGCGTGCGCGAGCGGTCCGCCCGCCGAGTAGCCGAGCACCCGGTACGGACCGTCGGGCTGGACGGCCTGCATCTCGTCGGCGTAGCGCGCCGCGCGTTCGGTCAGCGACATGTCCGGCTGCTCGGCGGCGACGCCGGGCGATTGCAGACCGTACACCGGATGGCCGGGATCCAGATGACGCACCAATCCCGCATAGCCCCAAGCCAATCCGATCGCCGGATGCACGCAGAACAGCGCGGGTCCGCTGCCCGAGGGCCGCAACGGCAGCAGCGGAAGCAGCGCGGGATCCACGGCGTCCGGCCCGGCCTCCCGCTGTTCGACGATGCGCTGGGCGAGCGCCCCCGGCGTGGGATCGCCGAACATCCACTGCACCGGCACGGCGCAGTCGAGTCGTTCCCGAAGCTCGGCGCACAGGCGGATCGCCACCATGGAGGTGCCGCCGAGCTCGAAGAAGTTGTCGTCCAAGCCGACCCGGTCGGCGCCGAGCACGGTCTCGAAGGCGCTGACCACCTCCTGTTCGGTCCGGGTGACGGGCGGCCGGTAGGGCAGGTCGGTGCGCCGCTGGGTCAGGTTCGGCGGCGGCTCGTAGACGACCGTTCCCGGCGGGGCCGTGACGTCCAGTTCACCGAGCAGCAGACCCGGGTTCGCGGTGACGGCGTCGAGCACCTCGACGTATCGGTCGGCGAAGGTCTGCGCGGTGGACGCTTCGAACAGATCGAGGGCGAAGGTGAGGCTGCCGCGCATACCCGCGGGCGCGCCCTCCTCGTCGAAGCGCTCGGCGAGCATCCACTCCAGATCGAACTTCGCTCCCACCGTGGGCATTTCGAGCGGACGGATGTCGAGGCCGGGCAGCGCCCCCGGTTCGCGCTCGAAGTTCTGGAAGACGAGCAGCACCTGGAACAGCGGATGGTGGGCCGTGGAGCGAGCCGGGGCGAGCAGCTCGACCAGCCGCTCGAACGGCAGGTCGGCGTTGCCGAAGGCGTCCAGATCGCTGTCTTTCGTTGCGCCGAGCAGGCTTTCGAAGGTGTCCTCGGGACGCACCCGGCTGCGCAGCACCAGTGTGTTGACGAACATGCCGACCAGCTCGTCGAGTTCGCCGTCGCCGCGCCCGGCGATGACCGAGCCGATCGCCACGTCCTGCTCTTCGGAGAGCCTGCCGAGCAGCACGGCGAGCGCGGCGTGCGCGACCATGAAGATGCTGACTCCGTGCCACCGGCACATCTGCTGAATTCGTTGCTGCACAGCGGCATCGATGTCGAACTCGACCACGCCCGCGCGGTGGGTGGACACCGCGGGCCGCGGATGGTCGCTCGGCAGGGTCGAGACCTCGGGCAATCCGTCCAGCGCGGCGCGCCAGTACTCGAGCTGCCGGTGCGCGACGCTGTCGGGATCGTCGTCGGCGCCGAGCAGTTCGTGCTGCCACAGGGCGTAGTCGGCGTATTGCAGTGACAGCGGCGACCAGAACGGCGCGGCGCCCGCGCGGCGGGCCACGAAGGCCATCATCACGTCGCGGGTCAGCGGCGCCAGCGACCAGCCGTCGGAGGCGATGTGGTGCATGACCACCACCAGTACCGCCCGCCGCGCGTCGAGCCGCAGCAGCGAGACGCGGATCGGGAGCTCGGTGGTGAGATCGAAGCCCTGCGCGATGGCCGCGGCGACGCGCCCCGGCACCGTGTCCGGGTCGACGTCGGAAATACGCACCGGCACATAGGCTTCCGCGAGACCGCGGACGTCCTGGTACGGCTCGCCTTCGGCGTCCACCGGATACACGGTGCGCAGCGACTCGTGGCGAGCCAGCACGTCCATCAACGCCGTCTGCAGGACCGCCGGATCCAGTTCGCCTTCGACCTCGACCGCGATCGGCACGTTGTGCGCCGGTGACGCGGGGTCGTACCGATTGAGGAACCACATCCGCCGCTGCGCCGCCGAGAGCGGAATACGGGCGGGGCGATGACGCGGACCCGGCCGCGGACCGGGAGCCGCGGCCGCGGTACGCACCGCCTCGGCCAGTTCGACGACGGTCGGGGCGTCGAAGACCATCCGCACCGGAACGCGGGTGTCCAGCGCGGCGCCGAGACGGGCCGCGATGCGGGTCGCGATCAGCGAATTGCCGCCGAGCGCGAAGAAGTTGTCGTCCAGGCCGACCCGTGGCACACCGAGCAATTCACCGAAGGTGTCGGCGACGACGCGCTCGGCGGGCGTGTTCGGCTCGCGGAACCGCCCCGCCCTGATGTCAGGGGCCGGGAGGGCGCTCCGGTCGAGCTTGCCGTTCGCGGTGCGCGGCAGGGCGTCGAGCACGACGAGCGCCGACGGCACCATGTACGACGGAAGCCGCTGGGCGATCGAGGTTTTCAGCGCCTCGAGGTCGATCGTGGAGAGGTTGGACGGCTCGCCGTCGTGCGGTTGCGCGGCGTGCGCCTCAGCCTCGAATGCCGCAGACTCCTGTACCTCCGTGTCAACTGCCGCAGCTCTGTGCGCCTCTGCCTCAGCCTCGCGCACCCCAGCGTCAACTGCCGCAGCCTTGTGCGCCTCTGCCTCAGCCTCGCGCACCCCAGCGTCAACTGCCGCAGCCTTGTGCGCCTCTGTCTCAGCCTCGTGCACGCCGTCCTCGAGCGCCTCAGCGCCGAGCGGCTTCGCCCCACGCGCTTCTGTCTCAGCGTGCACCTCGGCCTCGAGCGCCTCAGCGTCGAGCGGCTTCGCCCCACGCGCCCCTGCATCGACTGTCTCCGCCGTACGTGCCTCCACTCCGAGCGTCTTCGCGTCGTCGGTCTCCGCCTCGCGCGTCGCGGCGTCGGCTGCCTTCGCCTCGAGCGTCTCCATGCCGTGCGCCTCCGCATCGCGCACCTCGGCGTCCAGAGCCTTCGCCTCGTTCGACCCGGCCCCGTGCGGCACTACGTAGCCGACCAGCAGCTCGCCCACGGCCGGATCGGTGTACACCGTGACAGTCGCCTGGTGCACCGCGGGATCGCTGGCCAGCGCGGACTCGATCTCGCCGAGCTCGATGCGCAGCCCGCGCAGCTTGACTTGCAGGTCGCCGCGGCCCAGGTAGTCCAGTGCGCCGTCGCGCCTGCGCACCAGGTCGCCGGTGCGGTACATGCGTTCGCCCGGCGCGCCGTAGGGATCGGGGACGAATCGGGCGGCGCTCAGCGCGGGTCGGCCGTGGTAGCCGCGCGCGAGGGCACGGCCGGACAGATACAGTTCGCCGGCGACGCCGTCGGGCACCGGGTGCAGCCGCTCGTCGAGCACGCGGGCCGCGAGGCCGGGGGCCGGGCCGCCGATGGTGATCTCGTCGCCGGGACGCAGGGCCTCGCTGCCCGTCGCCCAGATCGTGGTCTCGGTGGGGCCGTAGTCGTTGAAGTGCAGGCGATCCGGCGCGGCCCACCGCTCGACCAGTTCTGGCGGGCACGGCTCGCCGCCGGTGATGATGGCGCGCAGCGCGGGCTCGGGGCCGAGCGCGGCGGCATCGACCGAGCCCAGCGCCGACGGCGTCAGCGCGATGTGCGAAACACGTTCGCGGGCAAGCAGTTCACCGAGTTCCGGCCCGCCGAACGCGGTGGAACCCGCGATCACGAGCGTGGCCCCTGAGCCGACGGCCATGAGCAGTTCGAGCACCGCGGCGTCGAAGCTCGGTGACGCCACGTTGAGCACGCGCGAGTCCGCCGTAATGCGCATCCGATCGCGTTGGGCGGCGGTGAGATTCGCCAGGCCCTCGTGGGTGACGACGACGCCCTTCGGCCGTCCGGTGGACCCCGAGGTGAAGATGACGTAGGCCGGGTTCTGCCAGCGCACCGGCGCCGTGCGTTCGGCGGCGTCGATCGGCGCACCGGCGGCCGAGTTCACCAGCTCGGTCGTCGCCGGATCGTCGAGCGCGAGCCAGTGCACCTGCGGCTCGCCGGAGGTCTCCGCGGATTCGTCGAATCCCGAGCCCGGCAGCGACGGCGCGACGGCGCGGACCGTCACCCCGAGCCGCGCCCCGGAATCGTCCAGGATCTGGGCGATCCGCTCGGCCGGGTAGGCGGGGTCGATCGGCACGAACGCGGCGCCGGTCTTGGCCACCGCCCACACCCCGAGCACCGCGTCCAGCGAGCGCCGGATGGCGACCGCGACCAGCCCTTCCGGGCCCGCTCCCGCGCCGATGAGCACCCGGGCCAGCCGGTTGGCGTGCTCGTCGAGTTCGCGATAGGTGAGCCGGGTGACGCCGTCGACCACCGCGACGCCGTCCGGATTGGCGGCCACCGCGTCGGCCAGCAACCGCGGCAGCACGGTCGGTTCGGCCACCGAAGGGCGAGCCGGGATCGCGAGGGCCGTGCGCTCTTCCGGGTCGAGCAGGTCGACATCGCCGACGGGTGCTTCGGGATCGGCGGCGACGGCGCGCAGCAGCCGCAGCCAGCGGTCCGCGAAACGCTCGACGGTCTCGTGGTCGAACAGATCGGTGGCGTAGCCGAAGCGGATCGTCAGGCCGGACGTCTCGTCCGCCGCCACCGTGACGCTGAGGTCGAAACGCAGGCTCTGCTGTTCCAGTTCCATCGCGGCCACGTGCAGATCGGGCAGGGTGAGTTCCACCGGCGCGAGATTCTGGAACACCAGCATCACCTGGACCAGCGGGTGCCGCGCCGCCGAGCGGGCCGGATCGAGCACGTCGACGAGGCTCTCGAACGGAATGTCGGCATGCGCGAAGGCGTCCAGATCGGTGCGCCGGATCCCGGCCAGCAGTTCGGCGAACGACGCGGCGGAGTCGATCTCGGTGCGCAGCACGACGGTGTTGACGAACATGCCGACCACGTCGTCCAATTCGGCCGCGCCGCGACCGGCGACCGGCGTGCCGATCGCGATGTCCGGTGTGCCGCTGAGCCTGGCGAACAGGGCCGCGAGCGCGGCGTGCAGCACCATGAACAACGAACTCTGGTGCGTCCGGCCGAGTTCGTCCAGCGCGGCGGCCGATTCGGCGTCGAGGGTGCGCAGCACGGTGCCCGCGCGCAGCGACGGGATGGCCGGACGCGGCCGGTCGGCGGGCAGCTCGAGGCGGTCGGGCAGGCCCTTCAGCGTGGTGGTCCAGTAGTCCAGCTGGGCGGTGAGCAGGGATTCCGGGTCGTCGGGGGAACCGAGCCGTTCCCGTTGCCAGAGTGTGTAATCCGCGTACTGCACGGGCAATTCGGTCCAGTCGGGAACGACGCCGTGGGACCGCGCCGCGTAGGCCGCGAGCACGTCCCTGGCGAGCGGGCCCATGGAGAAGCCGTCCGCGCCGATGTGGTGCACCACCACGACGAGGACGTGCTCGTCGGCGGCGATGCGGAACAGGCGCAGCCGCAACGGGACCTCCGACGCCACGTCGAAACCCTTGGTGACGCAGTCGAGTACCGCGGCGGGCAGCTCGTCGGCCGCGATCGCGGTCGGCTCCGGATCCAGTTCGAGCGCGTCCGGCGGCAGCACGACCTGGTAACCGACGCCGTCGCGCGCCGGGTACACGGTGCGCAACGCCTCGTGCCTGGCCAGCACATCGGACAGCGCCGCGCGCAGTGCGGCCACGTCCAGGGCGCCGCGCAGGCGGAGCACCGCGGGGATGTTGTACGCGCCCGATTCCGGGTCGTACTGGTTGACGAACCACATCCGCTGCTGGGCGGGCGCGAGCGGAATCCGCTCGGGTCGCGGCCCGGAGCGGGGTCCGATGCTCGGCCGCGCGCCGTCGCCCGCCGCGGGCAACCGAGCGGCCAGCGCACGCACCGTCGGCGCCTCGAACAGCAGCCGGACCGGCACCTGGATGTCCAGTGCGGCGCCGAGCCTGGCGGTCACCCTGGTCGCGGACAGCGAATCGCCGCCGAGTGCGAAGAAATCGTCGAACGCGCCGACGCCGGGACGATCGAGCACCGCACCGAAGACCTCCGCGACGACGCGCTCGACGCCGATCGGGGCCACGTATTCCACGGCGACGCTCTCGGGTTCGGGCAGCGCGCGCACGTCGACCTTGCCGTTGCCGGTCACCGGCAGGACGTCCAGCACGGTCACCGCCGCGGGCACCAGGTGGCGGGGCAGGCGGCGCACCAGATGGTCGCGCAGGCGCGCGGCGTCCAGTTCGGCGCCCGCCGTCGGTGCCACGTAGGCCGCGAGCGCCAGATCGCCGGTGGGGCCGCGCCGCGGCACGGTGACCGCGAGCCCGACGCCGGGCAGGTCGCGTAGCGCCGCGTCGACCTCGCCCGGCTCGACCCGGATGCCGTGCAGCTTCACCTGGGAGTCGTTGCGGCCCACGTATTCCAGGCCGCTGTGCGAGACGCGCCGGACCAGGTCGCCGGTGCGGTACATCCGGTCGCCGGGGGCTCCGAACGGGTTGGGCACGAACCGCGCGGCCGTGAGCCCCGCACGACCGTTGTAACCGCGCGCCAGGCCGGGACCCATCAGGTACAGCTCACCGACCGTCCCGACCGGTGCGGGCCGCAGCCAGCGGTCGAGCGCGACCAGCCCGAATCCGGGCATCGGCGCGCCGAGACCCGCGACCTCGCCGGGAACGAGCGCCCCGCTGAAGGTCGCGGCGACGGTCGCCTCGGCCGGGCCGTAGGAGTTCATCATCGACCGCCCGGCGCCGACCCGGGCGGTGAGCTCGGGCGGACAGACCTCGCCGCCGGTGACCACGGTGCGCACGCCGTTCCACGACGCGGTGGAGAGCGTGGCCAGCACGGCGGGGGGCGCGATGACGTGGGTCACCTCGTTCGACACGATCACGGACGTCAGCTCGTCGCCCGCGGTCGCCGCCGCGGGCGCGACCACCAGTGTGGCGCCGTTGTAGAAGGTGGACAGCCACACCAGCATCGCGGCGTCGAAGTTCGGGTTCATGCTGAGCAGGACGCGATCGCCCGGCCTGGCCCGCATGCGCGCCGAGGTCCCCACCGCGAGTCCGGCGAGTCCGACGTGGGTGACCATGACGCCCTTGGGCGTTCCGGTGGATCCCGAGGTGTAGATCAGGTAGGCCGGGTGTTCCGCGCGCAGCGGACGCGACCGGTCGGCGTCGGTGACCGGCGCGTCGGAATGCTCCGGCAGCTCGGCGACCAGCGCCGGATCGTCGAGCAGCAGCCAAGACACGGTGCCGGGCAGTCGATCTCGGTGTTCCGCAGTGGTGATGCCGAGCGGCGCGGCGCTGTCGGCGGCGAGCGTCGCGAGGCGATCCTCGGGATGGTCGACGTCGACGGGGACGAACGCGGCGCCGGATTTCGCGATCGCCCAAACCGCCACGAACCAGTCGACGGACCGCGGCAGCGCGAGCAGCACCCTGGTCTCGGGGCCGGCCCCGGCGGCGATGAGCTTGCGGGCCAGGCGATTCGAGCGGGCATCGAGTTCCACGTAGTCCAGTGACGCGCCGTCCTCGATCGCGACCCGTCCCGGGCGCACGCCGCAGCGCAGCAGATCGGGCAGCAGCCGCGCCGGCTGCGGGCGGGAGCGCAGCACCTCGGCGCGATCCACGCCGGACACCGCGGCGACCTGCCGCGCCGGGTCGGTGGCCATGCGGTCGAGCATCCGCACCAGGCGCGCGCCGATCGCGCGCGCCTCGTCGGCGTCGAAGAACCCGGTGGCGCAGTTCAGGATCAGCCGCAGGGTGTCGCGCGCGTGGGCGGCCAGGGAGAGCGGATAGTGGGTGCCGTCGCGGCCGCGGAAGTCGCGGACCCGCAGTGCCGCGTGCTCGGCGGCGCCGCGCAGCGCCGCCGCGTCCACCGGATACGACTCGTAGACGATGGCGGTGTCGAACAGTACGCCGAGCCCGGCGGCGGATTGGATCTCGGTGAGCCCCGCGGTGTGGTGGTCGAGCAGTGCGCCCTGCTCGCGCTGGACCCGGCGCAGCAGGTCACCGACCGACTCGGCCGGATCGAGGGCGATGCGCACCGGAAGGGTGTTGACCATCATGCCGACGATCCGCTCCGCGCCGGGCAGATCGGCCGGGCGACCGGAAACCGTTGCGCCGAAGACGATGTCGGTCTCGCCGGTCAGCTCGGCGAGCAGCATGCCCCATGCGCACTGCACCACCGTGTTGAGGGTGACGCCCTGGTCTGCCGCCATGCGCTGGAGGACGAGGGCGCTCGCGGGCGCGAGCGGCAGCTCCAGATCCAGCTTCCCCGCGCCGGTGCGCAGCGGGGTGCGGCCCGCGGTGACCAGCGTCGGGCCGGACAGTCCGGACAGCGCGTCCGTCCACGCCGCCATCGCCGCGGCGCGGTCCCGGCGCGTCAGCCATTCCAGATAGTTGCGGTAGGAGACCGACGGCGGGAAACCCGCTCCGTCCCCGCCGCTTTCGTATCGCGCGAGCAGCTCGGCGAGCAGCAGCGGCATGGACCAGCCGTCGAGCACCAGGTGGTGGTTGGTGACGAGCAGCCGGATGTCGTCGTCGCCGCACCGCGTGCACACGAACCGAACCAGCGGCGGCCGCGCCGTGTCGAACGGCGCCGCCAGCTCGCGCGCCGCGAACGCGTCGAATTCGGCGGGATCGACGTCCACCGTGCGCCACGGCACCTCGACGTCGGCGAGCACGATCTGCACCGGCTCGTCGGCTCCCGCCACGAACGCGGTGCGCAGCGCCTCGTGTGCCCGCACGGTCGCGGTGGCGGCGGCCGCCAAGCGCTCGATGTCCACGGCGCCGTCGAATTCGAACACGGCCTGCACCGCGTACTCGTCGGTGTGGCCCGCGGACAGTTGCGCGTGGAAGAGCAGACCCTGCTGCAGCGGGGCCAGCGGCCACACGTCCGTCATGTCGGGATACCGTGCGGCCCAGGCGTCCAGCTGTCGCTGACCGACCGCGACCAGGGGCAGATCGGAGGCCGTCAGCTTGCCCGCATCGGGCTCGGCCAGCGCGCCCGCCAGCTCCTCGAGCGCGGAGATCCATTTCCCGGCAAGGGCTTCCATCTCCGCACCGTCGACGATCCCCGAGGCGTAGCGCCACACCGCGTGCAGCACCGAACCTTGCGGGCCCTCGACGACCACCGCGTCGATCGCCAGGACCGCCGAGGCGGGCAGTTCGGCGCCGCCGCCACCGCCCAGGCTCGCCGCGAGCGAGACCGGAAGCCACGGCACCGCGTTCTCCGTCGCGTCGGATTCGCCCTCGGCCACCTGGCCGAGATAGTTGAATCCGAGCTGCGGATGCGGGGCCGCGCCGAGGACGGCGGCGGTCTGCGGGTTCGAGTGGCGCAGCAGGCCGAAGCCGATGCCGCCGCGCGGGACGGCGCGCAGCTGTTCCTTCACGGTGGCGAGCGCGTCCAGCGGACCGGTGTCGCCGATCTCGAGCCGGACGGGGAACTGGCTGGTGAACCAGCCGACGGTGCGGGAGAGGTCGGCGCCGGGGACGGCGGCCTCGTCGCGGCCGTGCCGCTCCAGCATGACGAGCGCGGGACCGGTCGCCGCGCGGTGTTCGGCGAGCGCCGTGGCCAGCGCGGCGAGCAGCGCCTCTTCCATGCCACAGCGGTAGGTCGCGGGCAGCCGGTCGAGCAGCGTCGCCGTGGTCGCCGCGGGCAGGCGCAGCTCCAGCCGGTCGAGGGTGTCGCCGGTGTCGACGACCGGGTCGAGCGCGCGGCGGCCGAGCGGCGGATCGGGAGTGGTGAGCACGGCGGCCCAGTAGTCGGCCTCGGCGGTCCACGTCTCGGTCGTCGCCGCCTCGGTGAGGGCGTGCGCCCACGTGCGCATGGAGGTGCCGACGGACGGCAGCTCGGGCGTCTCGTCGGCGCGCACCTGCGCCCAGGCGGAGATCAGATCGGCGATCAGGATGCGCCAGGACACCGCGTCGACCGCCAGGTGATGGACGACGAGCACGAGCAGGCCCGCGCCATCCCGGCCCGGATCCAGCCAGGTCGCCGCGACCATGACGCCCGCGTCGGGCGCCAGCCGCGCGGCGACCGCCTCGACCGCGGATTCGGTATCGACGCTGTCGATTTCGTGGCACGGGACGCGAACGAGCACCGACTCGGGCGCGATCGTCGCGGGCGGCGCGACCTCCAGGCCGCCGCGAACGACCCTGGCGCGCAACATGTCGTGCCGATCGAGCACCGCGCCCAGGGTGCGCACGAGTTCCGACTCGCTCAGCCCGGCGGGCAGCGCGAGCACCATGGATTGACTGAACCGCTGCCACCCCGGCTGCTCGAGCAGCCAGTCCACGATCGGCGTCCGAGGCAGGAAACCCACGCCGCCGCCGGGCAGTTCGGCCAGTACCGTCCGCTCGCCGGGCGCGGTGACCACCGACGCCAGCGCGGCGGGCGTCGGATGCTCGAACACGTCACGCGCGGAGAACACCAGACCGGCGGCCCGGCCGCGGGCGACCAGCTGGATGGACAGGATCGAATCGCCGCCGAGCGCGAAGAACGAGACGTCCGCTCCGACCGCGGGCACGCCGAGTACCTCGGCGAACAGCGCGCACAGTGCGCCCTCGGCTTCCGTCGCCGCCGCGCGCGGCGCCGTGTCGGCCGTCGGCTCGGGCAGCGCCCGCCGATCGACCTTGCCGTTGCTGGTGAGCGGCAGGGCGTCGAGCACGGTGATGGTGCCGGGCACCATGTGGCCGGGCAGCCTGCGCATGCAGAATTCCCGCAGCCGGGGCACGTCCAGCTCGGTGAGCTGCGAATCACGGTGCACCGGAACGATATACGACGCCAGCATGGCACGGCCGGACGCACCGGTGCGTACGACCGTGACGGCGATCTCCACCTCGGGATGCGAATCGAGCACCGCGTCGACTTCCCCCGGCTCGACGCGCATTCCGCGCAGCTTGACCTGGAAATCGCTGCGGCCCAGGTAGTCCAGCACCACACCGTCGGAACTCGCCCGCGCCGTGTCATCGAACGGTTCGACCGAACGCCAGCGGACCAGGTCACCCGTGCGGTACATCCGGCTTCCCCACGGGCCGAACGGATCGGCGACCAACCGGTCCGCCGTCAAGCCGGGGCGTCCCGCGTAACCGCGGGCCACGCCGGGTCCGGCGATGTAGAGCTCTCCCGGCGTGCCGATCGGCACCGGGCGCAGCCTGCGGTCGAGCACCATCAGCCGGGCGCCGGGCACCGGCCTGCCGATGCCGGAGGGGCGCTCCGGGTCCATCGCGTCGGTGAAGGTGGCCGCGACGGTGGTCTCGGACGGGCCGTAGGAGTTCACCAGCCTGCGGCCGGGACCGAAGCGCGCCACCAATTCCGGCGGACAGATCTCGCCGCCGGTGGAGACGGCGACCACGCCGTCCAGCGCACCCTCCGGCAGCGTCGCGAGCACGGCGGGCGTCGAGCACACCTGGGTGATCCCGAAATCGGCGACAGCGGTGGACAATTCGACGCCCGCCATGGACTCGCCGCGGCCGATCACCATCGTCGCGCCGTTGCCGAAGGCGATGAGCAGTTCGAGCATGGATGCGTCGAAGCTCGGGTTCAGACAGTGCAGCACGCGCGAGCCGACCTCCGGCCGGTAGGCCTCGCGCACGGCGTCGGCCAGGCCCGCGATGCCCGCGTGGGTGACGACGACGCCCTTCGGCACGCCGGTCGACCCGGAGGTGAAGACGATGTAGGCGGTGTGGTCGAGGCGGACGTCGGCACGCGGCCGGAATCCGGTCGAATCCTCCCCTGCGGCTTCACCTTCCCCAGCTTCTCGCGCACCGTCGCCGGGTTCGAGGGCCGCGAGAACCGCCGCATCCGTATCGATCTCGAGCCACTGCACCCCATCGGGCAGCAGGGACGCCTGATCACTGGTCGTAATACCAATGCGCGCACCGCATTCCGCCGCCATCTTGGCGACCCTCTCGGCTGGATTCCCGGTGCCGACGGGCACATACGCCGCGCCGGAACGCACCACGCCCCAGAACGCGAGCACCGATTCCACCGAGCGCGGCAGGGCGACGAGCACGGCGTCGTCCGGTCCCGCGCCCAGCTCGGCCAGCCGTCCGGCCAGCACCGCCGCGGCACGGTCGAGCGCGCCGTACGTCACGGTGCGGGCGCCGTCCACCACGGCAGCGGTGTCCGGACCCGCCGCGCGCAGCCCCTCGTCGAGCACATCGGAGAGCAGCCTGGGAACGGACGGCATCGGCCCGTGCGCGCCCGTGCGCAGTGCGAGTTCGTCGTCGAGGAAGTACTCGACGTCCCTGACCGCGGCGTCGGGCTCGGCCTCGAGCAGACCCTCGAACAGCTTCACGAACCGCAGGTGATGGCGGGCCAGCGTCTCCTCGTCGTAGAGATCGGGATTGGCGGTGAAATCGAGGTGGACCGGCGCCTGCGCGCCGTGCTGGTAGATGTTGACGAACAGGTCCTCGATCGGGCCCGAGGTGAGCACGTGCAGGCTGGTCTCGATGCCGGTGAACTCGACCTCGCCGGGGAACAGCATGATGTTGACCACCGGGCCGACGAGATTGCGTCCGCCCGTCGCCTCGACCTCGCCCGTCGCCTGCCGGATCTCCTCGTGCCGGTACCGCTGGTGGCGCAGCGCGCCGGAGACCTCGATGCGGATCGCGTTCACGATCTCGGCCAGCGTGGTCCGCTCTCCGACCGTGACGTGCAGTGGAACGACATTGGCCAGCATGCCGCTCGACCGGCGCAGCATCGCGGTGGTGCGCCCGGAGACCGGCAGGCTCAGCACCACGTCGTGCGCACCGGTGGCCTGCGCGTAGTAGACCGCCAGCGCCGCCATCACCAGCCCGGGGGCACCGACGCCGAAACGCGTTGCCGCGGCGTCGAGTCGAGCCTTCACCTCGTCGGACAGCTGGTGCCGGTGATCACGCCCGAGCGCGTGGGCGGGCGCGACGCCCGTCACCAGGCTGCATCGCTGCGGCATCTCCGCGATGCGCTGCTCCCAGTACTCCGCGTCGGCGGTGAACCGGCTGGACTCCCGATAGCTCATCTCCGAGTCGTAGATCTCGCGCAGCGTGGCCGCCTTGTTCGGCTTCGGCTCCTCGCCCGCCAGCGCCGCGTTGTACAGCTCGGCCACGCGGTACAAGCCCGTCACGGAGGCGAACCCGTCCACCGCGATGTGGTGCGCGCGCCCGTACCACAGCACCCGATCGGGTGCGACGCGGATCAACACCGATGCTCCTGGCCGCTCACCCAACAGGTCCACCGGTGCGGCGAGGTCCGCCCGCATCCACCGCATGGCCTCGGCGTCCGGATCCGCGGAATCGCTGAGATCCACGTAGGACAGCGTGGTGTCGAGGCTGTGGTCGACGACCTGATAGGGACGCGAGTCGCGCTCACCGAAGCGCAGCAGCACCGATTCGAACTCGCGCGCGGCGCGGCCCGCGACCTCGACGAGGGTGTCGACGTCCAGCGGGCCGCGCATCTCGATGTACTGGGCCTCGTTGAGCGGCACGGAAGGATCGAGCTGCTGGGCGTACCACATGCCCAGCTGCGCGGGCGAGAGCGGGAACTCCCCGTTCTGGCCCGTGTCGATCCCCCGCGCGGCCGAAAGTCCGTGCGTCATAAGTCGATCCCTTGGTCGTCGATCGCTGTCTGTCTCAGCTGGCTTTCCGCGGCCCCAGATGGACCGGCCTGCCGTTCTTGGTTGCCGTCGCCGGGCCGCCCTGCTCCGATTGCAGCTGGTAGGCGGGCACATCGAGGTTCGAGCTCGCGGTCAACCGGCCGACCACCACGTGCCGGACGTGGGCGGGCAGACCTGGCGCGAACTTCTTGACGTACGCGGCCATCCACTCCGGCCGCCCCAGCAGGAACGGGAAGTCGGTGGCCATCATGGTGCGCACCACGATCATCGGAATCGGCGAATCGAGCGGGTGGAAGTCCTTGTTCCACAACCCAGGCTCCTTGCACCCGGGGTAGAACTGCCCGAGCATGAAGCCGCGCTCGACGAATCGCGTCTTGAGTTCCGCGTGCAGGTTGTCGATCAGCGAGAACTCCCGCAGATCAGGCAGCGCGGTGACGAGGGCGCGCAGGACGGCCCCGCCGCCGTCTTCCGGTGGCAGACGCTCGAATACCTCGAGCGCGTCCTCGATGACCAGTCGCACGTACGACGGCCACGGACGCACGCCGGATACCCGGCCCACCCACATCAGATCGCGGCGCAGCGACGGTCCGACATAAGGACAGACCGGCCCGTCGCGGCCGAGCTCCGGCTCGGTACCGGTCAAATAGTCCTCGGACCAGGTCCGCACAGCGTCCACCGTGGACTTGGTGTGCGGACACGGGATCTCGGTGTCGGACAACGGGAACCATTCCATCCCCGACCGCGGTCCGATTACGATCTCGGACATGACTCACCTCGTCGCGATACGAGGTCGTGCATCGCTCCGCGAGTCTGCGCGGTCGGCGATCGACGAATCACCCCATTTTCTTCTACTCGAGTGACTCTCAACAGTGAATTCAGTATGGCGTAACATGCCGTCAACTCCTGCCGACGTACCGTCGAAACGCCTGTTCAGACGCTTCCTATCAGCGAGGATCGACGTCAGCCACAAACAAAGCCCCGACCGGCTTCCGCAAAATCCAGCTATCAATGTTTATGGCGCTGGAGGTCTCGAATCGAGCTGTGGCATGGACACGATGAGGCAACCGATCGAACTCGAATGGATTTCGCCGGACGGCCGCTCGTAGAAAAGAAGGGACGGCCGGGTAACAACCCGGCCGTCCCTGAATTCGCAGTGCGCAGGCGTCAGCCGCGCAGCAACGCCCTGGACATCACCACGCGCTGGATCTGGTTGGTGCCCTCGTAGATCTGGGTGATCTTCGCGTCGCGCATCATCCGCTCGACCGGGAAGTCGGTGGTGTAGCCCGCTCCGCCGAACAGCTGGACGGCGTTGGTGGTGACCTCCATGGCCACGTCCGAGGCGAAGCACTTGGCGGCGGCGGAGATGAAGCCGAGGTTCTTCTCACCGCGCTCGGCGCGGGCGGCCGAGGTGTAGACCATGAGGCGGGCGGCCTCGATCTTCATCGCCATGTCGGCCAGCATGAACTGGGTGTTCTGGAAGTCGGCGATGGCGGTGCCGAACTGCTTGCGGTCCTTGGTGTAGGCGATGGCCGCGTCCAGCGCGCCCTGGGCGAGGCCGACGGCCTGCGCGCCGATGGTGGGGCGGGTGTGGTCGAGGGTCTGCAACGCGGTCTTGAAGCCGGTGCCGGGCTCGCCGATGATGCGGTCGCCGGGGACGCGGCAGTTCTCGAAGTACAGCTCCGCGGTGGGCGAGCCCTTGATGCCGAGCTTGTGTTCGAGCGGGCCGACCACGAAGCCCTCGTCGTCCTTGTGCACCATGAACGCGGAGATGCCGTTGGCGCCCTTCTCGGCGTCGGTCACGGCCATCACGGTGTACCAGGAGGACTTGCCACCGTTGGTGATCCAGCACTTGGAGCCGTTGATGACCCAGTCGTCGCCGTCCCGCTTGGCGCGGGTGCGCATGGAGCCGGCGTCGGAGCCCGCCTCGCGCTCGGACAGCGCGTAGGAGGCCATCTCGCCGTTGACGATGTCGGCAAGCACCTTCTGCTTCAGCTCCTCGGAGCCGTTCAGGATCAGACCCATGGTGCCGAGCTTGTTGACCGCGGGGATGAGCGAGGAGGAACCACAGACGCGGGCGACCTCTTCGATCACGATGCAGGTGGCGACCGAGTCGGCGCCCTGGCCGCCGTAGGCCTCCGGCACGTGCACGGCGTTGAAGCCGGCGGCGTTCAGCGCGGTGAGCGCCTCCTCAGGGAAGCGGGAGTTACCGTCGACGTCCTTGGCGTACGGCGCGATTTCCTTCTCCGCCAGACCGCGGATGGCCGCCCGCAGTTCGTCGTGGAAGTCCTCGAGCTTGAACAGGTCGAAATCGGGGTTTCCCGCCATGGGACACGCTCCTGGGTGATGGTCTTAGGCCGCGGTCGGCGGCTTTCAACAGGTCGGCACTGAGTGCCACTTCGAGTGCCAGTATACGCACGAGATTCGCCACAACATGCGGATACCTACTGGCACTGAGTGTCAGACGGTGGCACTGTAGGCCAAATCACAGACTGCCCAGCTTGCGGGTCAGCAGATCGACCACCTGGCGCGACGACATGTCCCTCGGGAAGACCGCGACCACCATCTCCTCCGCGTCGCAGATCCGGCCGTGGCCGCGGGGAATGGCCGCCAGCTCGACCCGCAGATCCGCCGCGCCCGCGTCCGACTCGCCGCGCACCATGCGGCGCAGCAGATAGTTGTGCGTCGCGGTGACCGCCGCGGCGAACTGCACCCTGGCGAGGTCGGGCACCTCGGGCAGGCGCTCGCGCAGATAGTCGGTGAACAGGCGCTCGTACCGGAACACCGTGACGATCTCGCGCTCGCGCAGCGCCGGCACCCGGCGGACCACCTGGTAGCGGCGCGCCGCGATCTCCCGCCACTGCGTGAATCGCTCGAAGACCTGCACGACGGCCGCGCACACGGCCTCCCACGGATCGTCGTCCCGCGCGCCGGCGAGATAGGCCGCCGCCTGCGCCAACTGCGACTCGTGATCGGCGAAGATCACGTCCTCCTTCGACCGGAACTGCCGAAAGAACGTCCGCCGCGAAATCCCGGCCGCCTCCGCGATCTCGTCGACCGTCGTCGCCTCGTACCCCTTGTCCGCGAACAACCGCAGCGCCTGATCCACCACCGTCAGCCGAAACCGCGCCGGATCCTCCCCGGCCCGGGCCCGCGCGTTCTCCTCAGTTGCCACGGCAGTCACCGTAGTAGCGACCGACGCGAGACGACCGACGCCCGCGCGCCGGGTGATACGGCCGCACGTCAGCCGAGGAGTTTGGTGCGGAGAGCTTCGTCCTTCTCGAGGACCAGCTTTTCCAGGTCGGACTGGAACTGGGTCATGCGGGTGCGCAGGGCCGGGTCCGCGGCGGCGAGGATGCGGACGGCGAGCAGGCCCGCGTTGCGGGCGCCGCCGATGGAGACGGTCGCGACCGGGACGCCCGCCGGCATCTGCACGATCGACAGCAGCGAGTCCATGCCGTCGAGATACTTCAACGGGACGGGGACGCCGATCACCGGCAGCGGGGTCGCGGAGGCGACCATGCCCGGCAGATGGGCCGCGCCGCCCGCGCCCGCGATGATCACCTGGATGCCGCGGTCGGCCGCGTCGCGCGCGTAGTCGAGCATGCGCTGCGGCGTGCGGTGCGCGGAGACGACGCCCACCTCGAAGGGCACGCCGAACTCGGCCAGCGCCTCGGCGGCCGCCTCCATGGTCGGCCAGTCGGAGTCGCTGCCCATGATCAGGCCAACTCGAGGATTACTCATGGGGGTCCCATCCGTCGGTCCACACCGCGTGCGACATCCAGTGCGCCGCCCGCTCTGCCTTCTCGCGCACCTCGGCCACGTCGTCGCCGAGGATGTTGATGTGCCCGATCTTGCGATCGAGGCGCTCGCCCTTGCCGTACAGGTGCACCTTCGCCTCCGGCAGCCTGGCGAAGAGGTGATGCAGCCGCTCGTCCATCGACATCTCGGGCGCCTGCGCCGCACCGAGGATGTTGGCCATCACGGTGACCGGAGCCAGCGGACTGGTGTCGCCGAGCGGATAGTCCAGCACCGCGCGCAGATGCTGCTCGAACTGCCCGGTGCGCGCGCCGTCCATGCCCCAGTGGCCGGAGTTGTGCGGGCGCATCGCCAGCTCGTTCACCAGCAGCGCGCCGTCGTGGGTCTCGAAGAGCTCGACGGCCATGGCGCCGACCACGCCGAGCTGGGCGGCCAGGTTCAGCGCCAGGGTCTCGGCCTCGGCGGCCTGCGCGTCGGCCAGATCGGGCGCGGGCGCGATCACCACCGCGCACTGACCGTTGCGCTGCACGGTCTCCACCACCGGCCAGGTCGCGGCCTGACCGAACGGCGAACGGGCCACCATCGCCGAGAGCTCGCGCTTCAGATCGACCTTCGCCTCGGCGAGCAGCCGCACCCCGTGCGCGAGCTGATCGGTGACGATCCGCTCGGTCTCGTCGGCATCGGCGGGCATCCAGACGCCGCGGCCGTCGTAACCGCCGCTCACCGCCTTCAGCACGAACGGCCAGCCGTGCTCGTCGCCGAAGCGCACCGCGTCGGCCGCCTCGGCGACCGTGGTGAACGCGGGCACCGGAACGCCGAGCTCGGCGAGCTTGGTGCGCATGGCCAGCTTGTCCTGGGCGTACACCAGGGCCTGCGGCGGCGGCTGCACGTTGACGCCCTCGGCGACCAGCGCCGCGAGGTGTTCGGTCGGCACGTGCTCGTGATCGAAGGTCAGCGCGTGCGAACCGACCGCGGCCTTGCGCAGCGCGGCGAGATCGGTGTGGCTGCCGAGCACCACGTCGGGACTGACCTGTGCGGCCGGGTCCTCTGGGTTCTCGGCCAGCACCCGTAGCCGCTGGCCGAGCGCGATTGCGGCCTGATGGGTCATCCGCGCCAACTGACCGCCACCGATCATGGTGACGGTGGGCATGGCGGCTTGGTCGAAGGAACGGGTGCTCACGTCGTGCAATCTTGTCATGTCCGGCCGCCATGACCGCTACCGGTACACTCGGCTCTCGTGTCTTTCGTCGACGGCGTGGTCAGCGTCCTCCCCCAGCCCCTGCGGGAGATGGCCTACCGCCATCACGAGCTGATCAAGTTCGCCATCGTCGGCGCGACGACCTTCGTGATCGACAGCGGCATCTTCTACGCGCTCAAATGGACGGTGCTGACCGAGAAACCGGTCACCGCGAAGATCATCTCGGGCGTCATCGCCGTGATCGCCTCCTACATCCTGAACCGGGAGTGGTCGTTCAAGAACCGCGGCGGCCGGGAACGCCACCATGAAGCCCTGCTGTTCTTCGTGGTCAGCGGCGTCGGGGTGGTGTTGAGCAACATCCCGCTGTGGATCTCCAGCTACGTGTTCGACCTGCGGCAGCCGAACGTCAGCTTCACCGTCGAGAACGTCGCCGACTTCGTCAGCGCCTTCGTCATCGGTAACTTCCTGCAGATGGCCTTCCGCTTCTGGTCGATGCGCCGCTGGGTCTTCCCAGACGAGATGACCGAGCTGGAGGCCGAGCTCGAGGAGCTCATCGAAGAGGAACAGCTGGGACGCAGCTGACGTCTCAGCGCGGCTCGGGGACCGTGCCCGCCGTCCGTGCGGACACCCACGACCCGAGGAACACCGCGAACAGCGCGGGCCTGCGGCGCTGCAATTCCAAGCGACCGCCGTCCGCCTCGATCAACGCGCGCGCCAAGGCCAGGCCGACACCCGTCGACCCGCCCGCCGAGAAGCCGCGATCGAAGATGTGCGGCGCCAACTCGTCGCGCACGCCTTCCCCCTCGTCGGCCACTTCCACGCACACCAGCGGCTCGCGGGCATTGCCTGGACGGACCGTGCGCACCGACACCGTGCAGGTGCCGCCGCCGTGCATGAGCGCGTTGTCGATGAGCACCGTCACCGCCTCCCGCAGGCGCGACGCGGTGATCGGCGCGCGCAGCGACGCGTCACCGGTCAGCACCAGGTTGCGGCCCGCCTCGGCGAACGGGTGCGTCCACTCGGTGACGATCCCGCACAGCTCGTCCATCACCGGGATCGGATCGCGGTCGGCGGCGTCCTCGTCGCGGGAGGCGCGGACCAGTTCGTCGATGGCGTCGGTGAGCCGGTCGACCTGCGCCATCGCCTCCTCGGCCTCGTGCACCACCTCGGGGTCGGCGTGCGCGGAGAGTTCGTCGAGCCGCAGCCGCACCGCCGTCAGACGGCTGCGCAGCTGATGGGAGACGTCGGCGACCAGCGCGTGCTCGCGTTGCAGCCTGCCCGCGATCTCGACGGTGGCCGAGTCGAGCACGTCGGAGACCCGGTCCAGTTCGGAGATGCCGTGGCGGCGCGGATCGGGGCGGAAATCGCCCATAGCCAGCCGCGCCGCGCGCGCCGCGACGTCGCGCAGCGGGTCGGCGACACGGCGCGCGGTCACCACCGCGACCGTGACGGCCGCGCCGAGCGAGGCGAGCACGGCCAGCGCCACGACCGCGACAGCCTGCCGCTGCCGCGCGTGCATCGGTCCCGCGGGCACCTCCAGGCGCAGCGATCCCGAGGTCCCCATGGACAGCGACTCCACCAGCGGGTCCGGCACCGAGTCCGCGCCGATGTCGAGACGCGAGGCGTTGTCCTGCGGGCTCGGGTAGACGATCGTGAGCTTGCCGTCCTCCGGCACCAGCGGGCGCACCACGCGCACGTCGAGGCCGCCGCGCACCAGGCCGTCGCCCTGCTCCTGGGTGATGACCTCGGTGGCGATCCGGTCCAGCCTGCTCTGCAGGTCGTTGCGGGTGATGTCCTCGACCCACAGCCAGGCCGTGTAGGTCAGCGGCACGCCGAGCACGACCGTCGTGATGGTCAGCACGGTCAGCATCGACCGCAGGATCCGGCGCCGCACGTCAGTCGGTGTTCAGCCGGAAGCCGACGCCGCGCACCGTGACGATGCGCCGCTCGGCCATCGGCCCCTCGTCACCGATCTTGCGGCGCAGCCAGGACATGTGCATGTCCAGCGTCTTGGAGCCGCGCAATTCGGCGTCGCCCCAGACCTCGCGCAGGATCGTCTCGCGCGGCACCACCTGACCGGCCCGGTCGATGAGCACCTTGAGCAGTTCGTACTCCTTGTTGGCCAGACCGACCTCGGCGCCGTTGACCAGCACCCGGCGCGCGGCGGGCTCCAGCCGAATGCCGCCGACCTCGACGGCCTCGTCACCGATTCCGCTGCGGCGCAACAACGCTCGCACGCGGGCCAGCAACTCGGCGAGCCGGAACGGCTTGCCGACGTAATCGTCGGCGCCCGCGTCCAGCCCGACCACGAAATCCACCTCGTCGGTGCGCGCGGTGAGCATCAACACGGCCAGATCGGCGCCGCGGGCGCGCACCTGCCTGCACACCTCCAGCCCGTCCATGCCGGGCAGGCCGAGGTCGAGAATCAGCAGGTCGTGGTTGCCCTCGAGCGCGCGGCGCAGCACGGCGGGGCCGAAGCTCTCCACGGTGACGTGATAACCCTCGCGCCCCAACGCGCGCGACAGCGGGGCGGCGATGGCCTCGTCGTCTTCGGCCAGGAGTACGGCGGTCATGCAAACAGATTACGGATCGTCGGCGACGACGCCGGACTCATCGATAGCCGCCCGCCTGACCGTACCCGTGCTGATTGCTCGATCGGCTCACCTCGAACACCTGGTGGTAGAGCAAGGCGTGCACCTCCTGCACGCCGGGGATGTCGTCGTATTCGAGCGGCTCCTCCGAGGACGAGCCGATGATCAGGGTGCCGGTGCCGAGCATCCTGTCGAACAGCCCGTGCCGGAACTGGACGCTGGAGATGCGGCTCATCGGAATGTCGATGCCGGTGTGGGTGAGCACGCCCTGACGGACGAGCACGCGCCGCTCGGTGACGATGAAGTGCGTCGTCTTCCAGCTGAGAATCGGTGCGACACAACGCCATAGGACGATCGCGAGCCAGATGGCGAAGACCACGACGAGCACCGCGGTCCTGGCGCTCTCCGGGGTGTTGCGGTATGCCAGACCCCCCGCGAAACCGGCCAGCGCCGTGGCCGCGATGAGCGTCACGATGGGCCAGAAGAGCATCTTCCAATGCGGATGGCGATGGAGTATCAACTGCTCGTCGGGTGCGAGCACATCCTCCGGATAACCCATGGAGGGAACCCTACCCCGGCAAGATGCCGAAATGCCTGACACCGGCCCCCGTGTGCTGCACAATCGTCAGCTTGCGGGAGACCGCGTCACTCGGCTGTTTTCGCACTGCGCTCGACCTGATTCGCCTGCTCTACCAGCTCGGCCCCGACCAGCAGACAACCGCTCGGCAAGACGTGCACCGACGACGACTGTGGAGGCGTGTGTGACCAGGGATCTGACTCAGCTCGAAATTCTGATCGAACTCGAACCGGTGGCCGAACAGAACGTGCACCGGCACCTGTCGATGGCGAAGGACTGGCACCCGCACGACTACGTACCGTGGAACGAAGGACGCAACTTCGCCGCGATGGGCGGCGTCGACTGGGATCCCGAACAGTCCACGCTGAGCGACGTGGCCAAGGCCTCGATGATCACCAACCTGCTCACCGAGGACAACCTGCCCTCCTACCACCGCCTGATCTCGGAGAACTTCAGCAGCGACGGCGCGTGGGGCACCTGGGTGGGCCGCTGGACCGCCGAGGAGAACCGGCACGGCATCGTCCTGCGCGACTACCTGGTGGTCACCCGCGGCGTGGACCCGGTCGCACTGGAACAGGCCAGGATGATCCACATGACCCAGGGCGTCCACGCGCCGGCGGATTGGGGCGGCTTCCTGGTCAACGTCGCGTACGTGACCTTTCAGGAGCTCGCGACCCGGGTCAGCCACCGCAACACCGGCAAGGTCTGCGACGACCCGGTCGCCGACCGCATGCTGCAGCGCATCGCCGCCGACGAGAACCTGCACATGATCTTCTACCGCAACATGTGCGGCGCGGCCCTCGACCTGGCTCCCGACCAGGCGATGATCGCACTGACCCAGGTGCTGACCAATTTCGTCATGCCGGGCGCCGGGATGCCGAACTTCCGCCGCAACGGCGTGCTCATGGCCAAGCACGGCATCTACGACCTGCGCCAGCACCTCGACGAGGTGGTGAACCCGGTGCTCAACAAGTGGGACGTCTTCGAACGCAACGATTTCGGGCCGCGCGGCGAGCAGGCGCGCGAGCGGCTCGCCGCGTTCGTCGAGAAGCTCGCCCGCGATGTGCTCAAGTTCGAGGAGCAGCGCGACCGCATGTTCGCCAGGGAGGCGGCGAAGGGGGACCTGCAGCGCGCCTGACGGCGATCTCAGTAGTCGGCGCGCAAATGGGTGACGTCGCCCGCGGACACCGCGTAGTCCCCGATCAGCAAGCGCCCGCCCGCGTCGATGCCGGTCGCGATACCCGTGCGGGTCTGCCCGCCGGGTAGTTCTGCGCGCACGTCCATGCCGAGCGTGGCGCAGCGCTCGCGGTAGGCGTCGGCCAGGTCGCCGGTCGCCCACGAGGCGTCGCGCCAGTCGGTGAAGCGGCGCGCGAACTCGGTCAGCAGCGACTGCGCGACCAGGGTACGGTCGGTCTGCGCGGCGCCGGCCAGCGTGAGCGAGATGGCATGCGGCACCGGCAATTCGGCTTCCGTGAGGCTCACGTTCACACCGACCCCGACCACCACCGTCGGAACGTCGCCGCTCGCGGCCACCTCGGCGAGGATGCCCGCCACCTTGCGACCGCCGATCAGGACGTCGTTGGGCCATTTCAGCATCGCGTCCACACCCGACGTCGCACGCAGCGCGTCCACCGCGGCCACGCCGGTGAGCAGCGGCAGCCAGCCCAGCGCCGCGGGCTCGATGCCGGGCAGTCGCACCAGCATCGACAGGGCGATCTGCGCCCGCGGCGGGCTCACCCAGGTGCGCGCGTGCCGACCGCGGCCCGCCTCCTGCGCTTCGGCGATCAAGACGCGGTGGTCGTCGGATGTCGCGGCCGCGGCGATGAGATCGGCGTTGGTGGAACCGGTGGACTCCACCACCTCCACGCGGGAGAAGAAGCCGGCGTAGTCGCTCTCGGCGAGACCCCGCCGCAACTGCTCGGCATCCAGAGGCGGTCGATGCGCTGTATCGGGCGGTGGCGTCTGCACGGACGTGCAGGCTACTAGCTCCCGTCCCGAGCCGGGACGGGAGCTGGTGTGTCAGCCCGCGAGGTCGTAGCCGGCCATGATCATGCCCGGCTCTCGTTCCCCGCGCGCCCCGTTGTCCGCGGCAGCCTCTTCCTCGTCGGTCTCCGGATCGAGGATGGTCGGCTCGGCCTCGCGAACTCCCCAATGCGTCCACGCCGCCGCCGTGGCGTACTCGGCGACGGTTCTACCCCACTCCCACATGTCTGGCTCCTCCCCATGAGCCGAAAAATGGACTCCCTGAGGGTATCCGGACGCCGCGCACCGGCGAAACCGATTTTCCGGCGGCGCCCGCGGACGGCGACCCGGCGCCTCGCCGGACCCGGTTTCGGGCACCCGGCGGCGCCTCGTATACGACCGTGGAATTTTCCCTCTGAGCCCTTGTCCACCTGGGCTTTTCTACTAGCGGGTAGCCCCTACTGGGTTAGAAAGACCAACTGCCACTGGTTACACTCCGAGCCATGACGAGTGTCCAGCAGCAGTCCGCATCCGGTTCGGCGGGCGAACCCGATATCCACACCACGGCCGGGAAACTGGCTGACCTGCGGAATCGGCTGGAAGAGGCCAAGCACCCGATGGGTGAGGCGGCGGTCGACAAGGTGCACGCCAAGGGCAAGATGACCGCCCGGGAACGCATCCTCGCGCTGCTGGACGAGGGCTCTTTCGTGGAACTCGACGCGCTCGCCCGCCACCGCAGCGTCAACTTCGGGCTGGAGAACAACCGCCCGCTCGGCGACGGCGTGGTGACCGGTTACGGCACCATCGACGGCCGCGACGTGTGCATCTTCAGCCAGGACGTCACCGTCTTCGGCGGCAGCCTCGGCGAGGTGTACGGCGAGAAGATCGTCAAGGTCATGGACCTGGCGCTCAAGACGGGCCGTCCGCTGATCGGCATCAACGAGGGCGCGGGCGCGCGCATCCAGGAGGGCGTCGTCTCGCTCGGCCTCTACGGCGAGATCTTCCACCGCAACATCCAGGCCTCCGGCGTGATCCCGCAGATCTCGCTGATCATGGGCCCGGCCGCGGGCGGCCACGTCTACTCCCCCGCGCTGACCGACTTCGTGGTGATGGTCGACGGCACCAGCCAGATGTTCGTCACCGGTCCGGACGTCATCAAGACGGTCACCGGCGAGGACGTCACCATGGAGGACCTGGGCGGCGCGCACACCCACATGACCAAGTCCGGTGTGGCGCACTACGTGGCCTCCGGCGAGCAGGACGCGCTGGACTACGTCAAGGATCTGCTGAGCTACCTGCCGAGCAACAACCGCGCCGAAGCCCCGCGCTTCGCGCCCACCGACCCGATCGACGGCGCCATCGAGGAGTCCCTCACCGAGGAAGACCTCGAGCTGGACACGATCATCCCCGACTCGCCGAACCAGCCGTACGACATGCACGAGGTGATCCGTCGCCTGCTCGACGACGACGAGTTCCTCGAGGTGCAGGCCGAGCGCGCGATGAACATCATCGTCGGTTTCGGGCGCGTCGACGGCCGCAGCGTCGGCATCGTGGCCAACCAGCCCACCCAGTTCGCGGGCTGCCTCGACATCGACGCCTCGGAGAAGGCCGCGCGCTTCGTGCGCACCTGCGACGCGTTCAACATCCCGATCATCACCCTTGTCGACGTTCCCGGCTTCCTGCCCGGCACCGGCCAGGAGTACAACGGCATCATCCGGCGCGGCGCGAAGCTGCTCTACGCCTACGGTGAGGCCACTGTGGGCAAAATCACGATCATCACCCGCAAGGCCTACGGCGGCGCCTACGACGTCATGGGTTCCAAGCACATGGGCGCCGACGTGAACCTCGCGTGGCCGACCGCTCAGATCGCCGTGATGGGCGCTTCCGGCGCCGTCGGATTCGTCTACCGCAAGCAGCTGCAGCAGGCCGCCAAGGACGGCAACGACGTCGATGCGCTGCGGCTCGAGCTGCAGAACGAGTACGAGGACACTCTCGTGAACCCCTACGTCGCCGCCGAGCGCGGCTACGTGGACGCGGTCATCCCGCCGTCGCACACCCGCGGTCAGATCGTGTCCGCGCTGCGACTGCTGGAGCGCAAGATGGTGACCCTTCCGCCCAAGAAGCACGGCAACATCCCGCTCTGATTCGGCGATAACCTCGGTGAGCCGCGCACACTGGTTGCAGAGACGCAATGAGTGAAACCGAGGATGATTATCGCGTCATCCCGTTTCGGGTGAGGGACTACGCCCGATCGAGCTAGAGGAAGGATCTGGCACTGTGACGACCGTGGCAGAGGAAGACGTGTTGACCGCCGCCGAGTTGGATCTCGCAGTCGACCCGATCGCGGAAGAGGTCGAGGCGGTCACCGTTGGCACGGCCGCCGCCGATGCGGGCGAGCAGCCGTTCATTCGAATCGTCAAGGGCGCTCCGAGCGACGAGGAGATCGCCGCGCTGGTGTGCGTGTTCTCCGCCGCCGCGAACGCCTCGGGCGCCGCGGCCTCGACCGGCCCCGCCGACGGGTGGGGACGCCCGACCATGTTGCACCGCGGCTCGTCGCCGTTCTCGCCGTACGCCTTCCCGCAGCTGTCGCACCTTCGGTGACGACGACGCTGGTTCTCGCGTCCGCGTCACCGGCCCGCCGAGAGGTGTTGCGCTCGGCGGGCATCGACCCGGTGGTCCGGGTCTCCGACGTGGACGAGGACGCGGTCGCGGCGGCGCTGCCCGCCGACACCACCCCGCAGACCGTCGTCGTCGAGCTGGCCAGGGCCAAGGCGGCCGCCGTCGCCGCCACCATCCCCGAATACGCCGCCGATTGCGTTGTCGTGGGCTGCGATTCGATGCTGCTGGTGGACGGCGTCCTGCAGGGCAAGCCGCACACCCCCGAGGTGGCGCGGGCCCGCTGGGCCGACATGGCCGGGCGCAGCGCCGATCTGATCACCGGGCACTGTGTGCTGCGGATGCGTGACGGTGAGATCGTCACCGAGGCGGTGGACTGCAGTGCCACCACGGTGCACTTCGCGAAGCCGGAACCCGGCGAGCTGGACGCCTACATCGCCACGGGCGAGCCGCTGCAGGTGGCGGGCGCGTTCACGTTGGACGGGCTCGGCGGCTGGTTCGTCGACCGGATCGACGGCGATCCGTCGAGCGTCATCGGTATCGGTCTACCACTGCTGCGCCGACTGCTTGGCGACGTTGGGGTCGGCATTGCGCAGTTGTGGCGCCACACGGCCCAGTAGCGGCGGCGTGAGGGGCGGTTCCGCACCGCCCGGCTCGGCCCCGACGGGCACCGACGCCGTCTCGCGATTCTCCTGATTCCGGCGGGCCAGGTGTTCGAGCCGGGTCAGGCAAAGCTCCGGTTCCACGAACGGGTGCAGCCGGACGTTCACCTCGCCGCGCACGCCGTTGCGGTCCAGCACTTCTCTGATCAACCCGAGATGCACGCCGCATACCACCTCGGAGTGCGTGCGGGCCAGCTCGCGGAGGGGGCAGGCGGTCATCCGGATCAGGATCTCGTCGTCGTTCTCGGCGGCCGGATCGCGTTCCGGCGCGAACCCGAGTTCCGAGAGCAAGGTCAGCGTGACGTCTCTGGCGTCCTCCAGTGACTCCACGGGGTGATCACCGGCGTCGAGCTTGCCGCCCCAGGCGCGCCCGGCCGCGACGGCTGCCTCCGAGCGGCGGCGCGGGTCGAGACCGAGCTGGTCGGCGAGCACCTGCGCCAGTTCCTGATACCCGACCGAGCGCTGGACCGCGCTGTAGCCGATGCGCGGGCGGCCGCGGCCGCGCGGAGGTTGCTGGAATTGCCGAACGAGGGATTCCTTGGTGAGCACATCCAGGTGAAATCGCACCGTCGTGACGTGCTGTCCGGTGATTCTGGCCAGTTCTTGGGCATCGAGAGGCTCGCTTGCGCCACGTAGGATCGCGAGCAGTCGCCGCCGCGGCCAGGAATCCGACATAGCTCACCCCTCCTCCCGGGAGACTTTATCGGATGAGGGTGCGATTTATTCGCCCAATCAGCCGATTCGTGATCTGAAACGAGTTTCACTATCGCCTCACATTTAACATCGCAGTGAGACCCGAACCGCTGTAACCACCGTCTACCTCGTGTGAAGGACCCATATCGTGCCCGTTGCCCCGGACGCCCATCCCTCATTCGGAACGTACGCACATCCTCACCGACTAGTAACCACAGAGTGGCTGTCGGCAAACATAGGCGCGCCGGGACTCAGGATCGTGGAGTCCAATGAGGACATCTTGCTCTACGACATCGGACACGTCCCCGGGGCCGTCAAGATCGATTGGCGCGGCGATCTCAACGATCCGGTCACGCGTGACTATATCGACGGGGCGCGTTTCACCGAACTGATGCGGGCCAAGGGCATCGCCCTCGACGACACGGTGGTCATCTACGGAGATCGGGGAAACGCACAGGCCGCGCACACGTTGTGGCTGTTCACGCTCTTCGGGCACGAGGACGTGCGGCTGCTCGACGGCGGACGCGAGGCGTGGATCTCGGAGGCACGGGACACCACCTTCGACACCCCCAACCTCCCGCCGAGCGACTACCCCGCGGTACACCGCGACGACGCGACCGAGCGCGCCTTCCGCGACGACGTGCTCGCCCACCTCGGCAAGCCGCTGCTCGACGTGCGCTCCCCCGAGGAGTACTCCGGCGAGCTCACCCCCAAGCCGGACAGTCCCGAGGACGCGGCGCTGCGCGGCGGCCACATCCCCACGGCGCTGAACATCCCGTGGGACCGTTCGCTCGGCTCGGACGGACGTTTCCGCTCGCGCGCCGAACTGGATACGATCTACGCGCCGGTCGGCGGCGCCGACGACCTGGTCGTCTACAGCCGCGTCGGCGAGCGCTCCAGCCACACCTGGTTCGTGCTGACCTACCTGCTCGGCTACGGTACGGTCCGCAACTACGACGGCTCGTGGACCGAATGGGGCAATTCGGTTCGGATGCCCATCGCCAAGGGGACTGAACCGGGCGAGGTTCCGACCGCCCCTCGGCGAGGCCGCAAGTAGGCGTACCTCCGCCTTCGCTCCGGCCGTGCGCGGGGCTGTGGACGGACTGCGTCCGGCGGCGTCTGATCGGCGTACCTCCGGCCTTCGGTCCGGCCGTGCGCGGAACTGTGGACGGACTGCGCCCGGTAACGCTCGCCGACCCGAATCGGGGCTGGATCACACCGGATGCGATTGTGTGATGCGCGACCTACTGTTCAGTAGGGCTATCCGAGTTCGGCGTCTGTTGGCAGACTGCCTACACTCGCCCCAGACGAAAACTGTCGTCACGGGCACGGGGCCTGCGCGGTGTTCCGACCCCTACCGGGAACGGGCCATCTGCGGCCCCATCCCGCGAAGCGACCAGAAGATTGCAACCAGGAGGCTCAGTGCCCAGCCATGCCAGCGCGCGGATCACGAAGGTACTCGTAGCTAATCGAGGCGAGATCGCCGTGCGTGTGATCCGGGCGGCCAAGGACGCCGGCATCGCCAGTGTCGCGGTGTACGCCGAGCCCGACGCCGATGCGCCCTTCGTGAAGCTCGCCGACGAGGCGTTCGCGCTGGGCGGTCAGACCTCGGCCGAGTCGTACCTCGTGTTCGACAAGATCCTCGACGCCGCCGCCAAGGCGGGCGCGGACGCGATCCACCCCGGCTACGGCTTCCTCTCGGAGAACGCCGACTTCGCCCAGGCCGTGATCGACGCCGGTTTGATCTGGATCGGCCCGTCGCCGCAGTCCATCCGCGATCTGGGTGACAAGGTGACCGCCCGGCACATCGCCGAGCGCGCGAACGCCCCGATGGCCGCGGGCACCAAGGACCCGGTGAAGAACGCCGACGAGGTCGTCGAGTTCGCCAAGCAGTACGGCGTGCCGGTCGCGATCAAGGCCGCGTTCGGCGGCGGCGGTCGCGGCATGAAGGTCGCGCACACCATCGAGGAGATCCCCGAGCTGTTCGAGTCGGCCACCCGCGAGGCGACCGCGGCGTTCGGCCGTGGTGAGTGCTTCGTCGAGCAGTACCTGGACAAGGCCCGCCACGTCGAGGCGCAGGTGATCGCCGACAAGCACGGCAACGTCGTGGTCGCGGGCACCCGCGACTGCTCGCTGCAGCGCCGGTTCCAGAAGCTGGTCGAGGAAGCGCCCGCGCCCTTCCTGTCGGACGAGGTGCGCGCCAAGATCCACGAGTCCGCCAAGCGGATCTGCCGCGAGGCCCACTACTACGGCGCGGGCACCGTGGAGTACCTGGTGCAGGGCGAGACGGTGTCGTTCCTCGAGGTGAACACCCGCCTGCAGGTCGAGCACCCGGTCACCGAGGAGACCGCGGGCATCGACCTGGTGCGTCAGCAGTTCCGCATCGCCAACGGCGAAGAGCTGGAGCTCGAGGAAGACCCGGCCCCGCGCGGCCACTCCTTCGAGTTCCGCATCAACGGCGAGGACGCGGGCCGCGGCTTCCTGCCCGCCCCCGGCCCGGTCGAGGTCTACCGCGAGCCGTCGGGCCCCGGCGTGCGCGTCGACTCCGGCGTGGTAGCGGGCAGCGTGATCGGCGGACAGTTCGACTCGATGCTGGCCAAGCTGATCGTCACCGGCGAGAACCGCACCCAGGCGCTGGAGCGCGCGCGCCGCGCCCTGGCCGAGTTCCAGGTCGAGGGCCTGGCCACGGTCATCCCGTTCCACCGCGCCATCGTCGAGGACCCCGCGTTCATCGGTGACGGCGAGAAGTTCGACGTCTACACCAAGTGGATCGAAACCGAGTGGACCAACAACATCGAGCCCTACACCGGTAGCGGCGCCCCGGCCGACGAGGACGAGGAGCTGCCCCGGCAGAAGGTCGTCGTCGAGGTCGGCGGTCGCCGTGTCGAGGTCTCGCTGCCCGGCAACTTCACCGTGGGTGCCGGCGCCGCAGGTGCGGCGAGCAACGGCGCCGGTGTGATCCGCAAGAAGCCGAAGCCGCGCAAGCGTGGCGGTGCGGGCGGCGGCGCTGCCTCCGGTGACGCGGTCACCGCGCCGATGCAGGGCACCGTGGTCAAGGTGGCCGTCGAAGAGGGCCAGTCCGTGGAAGCGGGCGACCTGATCGTGGTGCTCGAGGCCATGAAGATGGAGAACCCCGTCAACGCGCACAAGGCGGGCGTCGTCACCGGTCTCGCCGTCGAGGCGGGCGCCGCGATCACCCAGGGCACGGTGCTGGCCGAGATCAAGTAAGGCGTACCGCGCCTCCGCTGTTCGCAGCGCTGAGGACGGATTGCGTCCGGCCGTGCCCACCGGGCCCGGCCGACACCGCACGAGAGCGGGCGATGGACAACGGAGTCCACGCCCGCTCTTGTCGTATCGTGGACCGGTGATCAGCTCTACCGTGGCCGAGATCATCCGAGGCCGCAGCACCACCGGATCCCGCGCGGACGGCCATCGGCTCGCGCTCGTCATCGAGGGCGGCGGCAGTCGCGGGGTCTATTCCAGCGGCATGGTGCAGGCGCTCGAGGAGCTCGGCCTCTCCGGGGTGTTCGACGCGGTCTACGGCACCTCGGCGGGCGCGATCAACGGCGCCTGGCTGCTGTGCGGGCGGGCCGTGCCGGGAATGCGCTCCTGGTCCGATCCCGAGATCATGCGGCGGGTGATCGATCCGAGCCGGCTGTTGCGCGGTGGCGCCGCCTTCGACGTGCGGTACCTGGTGCACCGGGTCTACGACGGCCTGGAACCCATGGATTTTCCCGCGATCCTGAACAACCCCACCACCTTCCATCCGATCGGCACCGACATCCGGACCGGCAACGCCATCGACCTGCGCCCGCACATCTACGACAAGCCGACCCTGATGCGGGCGCTGCGGGCCAGCGCGAATCTGCCGATCCTGGCCGGTCCGCCCGTCGTCTTGGACGGCGTGCCCTATCTCGACGGCGGCATCGCCGAGCCGATCCCCATCCACACCGCGGTCCGCGGCGGCGCGACCCATTGCCTGGTGCTGCGCACTCGCCGTGCCGACGAGGCCCGTCCGCCCGCCTCCCGCGTTCACCAGCTGGTCGGCGGCAACTATCTTCGCCTGCGGGCCCCCGGCGCCTACCGCGCCTGGCTGCGCCGCCCAGAGCAGGAACAGGCGGAGGTCGCCCTCTTGGCTTCCCTCGGCGAGACGGTCCTGCAAATCCACCCGCCCGCCGGGGCGCCCACCGTCGAAGGCACCGCCCGCGACACCGACCTGCTCACCAAGGCTCTGGAACTCGGCCGCCAAGCGGTCTACACCGCCTTCGCCCGCGTCGACGCCGCCTGAACGCGCCCGTGGTCGGGTCACGATGCGGACAACGCGGCCGATCCGCGAGCAACGGGCCGTTATCCGGCAGACGAGCGGAAATCGCGCCTCGATCCACGCTTCGAGTGCCGACAGCGGCTCGGCTCCTCAGTCGAGCGCGACGGTGACGCCGTTCGACAGCACGAAGTCGTGCAGTTCGAGGTGGTCAGGCGTGCTGCCTGGTGGCACGTCGAACACCAGCACGGTGGTGGCCGAGGCGCCGGGGCGCAGCTCGAAGGAGTAGCCGAGGCGCGACTGCATGGCTTGCCAGGCGGTGGCCGTGGTGTCGTGATCGAGCGCGTTGCCTTGGGCGTCCACGAGCTTCTGGCCGAAGGGCAGGAACCACTTCACCTCGTCGGAGATGTTCCGGACGGCGAGCGTGACGACCAGGTACGCGCCGCGCGCCGACTGTAGACCGACGCGCGAGACTCCCGACTTCACGTCGGTCACCGCGAATTCGAACTTGCCGTCCCGCACCGCGCTGTACGCCGGGGCGGGCGCGCCCGGATTCGGCGCGGGCTCAGGATGATCCTCGACCATCGCGGTCGGCGGAGGCGCGGTCGCCGACTCGTCCCCGCCGACCGCGGCGATCAACGCCAGGCACCCCGCGGCGAAGACGAAGGGCGCCAAGAAGATCACGACCAACGCCCCGATCACCTTGCGCAGCACCCCGCCTCGCTTGCGCCGGGGCGGCGGTTGCTGAGGACGGGGCGGCGCGACGTACGCGGGCCCGCGCGACGGCCACACCGGCCCGGGCGACCGCGAACGACGAATCGCGGGAACCGGTTTGCGCCGCAGGTACCACCGCTTGCCATAGGGATGCGCGACGGGCAGCACCGGCCGGGCCGCGGCCGACGGCGGCATCGCGGGCGCGTAGCCGATCGGCACGAGGCCCGGCGCGACGCCTGACGGTGCCGGGCCCTGTGGCACGACACCGGGCGGCGCGGAGCGCGGGGGCACGACACCCGCCGAATAGCCCTGCGGCGCGACTCTGGTCTGCACCAGCGTCGGAGTGGGTCCCGGCGCGGGCATCACCTTCGTCGGAGGAAGAACCCCCGAGGCCTTCGAGCCGGCCAGTTGCGCAGGCGCTTCCGTCGATGTCGGCGCACCGGTCCCGGCGGCGATCGGAGTCCGAGCATCATCGGCGGGCAGATCGGGCCCGACCGTCTCGACCCGCGTCGGCGGGAGCCCCGGCTGCTGGAGCACACGGGGCGGGTGCGGAGAACCGGGTGCGCCGGGCATCGGCGCGACGATCTCGCAGGCCGCCCGCACGAACTCTCCCGCGCTGGCGTACCGATCCCCCGGCTCTTTCGCCATCCCCCGCGCGATGACCGCGTCGAGGCCGGCCGGAACGTCCGGGTTCGCCGACGACGCGCTCGGCGGATCGGTCATCAGGTGCCCGTGCATCTGCCGGGCCGGGTCGGTGTCGCCGTAGGGGCGACGACCGGTGAGGGTCTCGTACAGGACGCAGGCGAGGGAGTAGACGTCCGCGCGCGCGTCGGCGTGACCGCTGAAGCGCTCCGGCGCCATGTAGGCCCAGGTGCCGATCGCCAGACCCGTTGTCGTGACCGAGGTCTGACCGGTGCCGCGGGCGATGCCGAAGTCGATCAGATAGGTGAACCCGCCGGGCGCCACCAGGATGTTGGACGGCTTGACGTCGCGATGGACCAGCCCGGCGCGGTGCGCCGCGTCCAGGGCGGCGGCGACCTGCCCGAGGATGTCGAGCGCCGCGCCCGCCGTGAGCGGTCCGCCCTCGGAGAGCCGCGCGGCCAAGTCGGTGCCTTCGACGAAGGCCATCTCGATGAACAGCCGCCCGTCCACGGCGCCGTGCCGGTGGATGGGCACGATGTGCGGATCGCGCAGCGCGGCGGCGACCTGGGCCTCGCGTTCGAAACGCTTCCGGTAGACCTCGTCCGCCGCGAGCTCGGCGGGCAGCAGCTTCAGCGCGACGTGTCTGTGGTCGGTGGTGTCGTAGGCCAGCCAGACCTGTCCCATGCCGCCCTTGCCGAGCAGCCGTTCCAGCCGATAACGACCGAACCGCGCCGCTGTCATCGCGAACCTCCCAGTCACCATCGACATCCGCCGCGCCGACGCGGACTCCCGAATGCCGGGGTACATCACCGAAAGTCCAGCTCACGACTGTCGTCGCGGGCCCAGCCTTACAGGGAGCGTACCCCCCGCGGACCGTCGTGAATGGTGTGAGCTACCCGACTTCCGCGCCCGCCGCCCGCCCCGCGGTGGCCGCGGCCGGTCACGCTAGCCTTTTCCCGTGGACGAGCTGCCCGGCCTCCGGATCGGCGCTCCCGTGCGGGAGCGCGCGATGGGCCGCGCCCTGCCGTTCGGCGACCGACAGGGAGAGCACTGATGGAACCCATCGAGATCAACGCGGGCAGCTGGTACCTGCGCGCACTGCGCGCCGACGAACGGATCGACGACCGCCCCGCGCTCGCCGCCGGCGGCATCACCGATCCCGAGTACGTCACCCGGCGAACCACCCAGTGGGACAAGGAAACCCACTACTCCTGGGCGGTCTGCGAACCCACCACGGCGGAAATGGTCGCCGAGATCGTCGTCACCCCCGCCCCGGACGGCACCGCCGAGCTCACCGGTTGGTCGCGCGCGGGTTTCGAACCCGCGCTCGACGCTGGGCGCACGGCGGTCGGCCGATTCGTCGAGGGCGGCCTCGGCCTGCGCCTGACCGAGACCAGCTGATCGGTCGCCGTCGATCGGACCCGTCGTGGCCGGGTCGACGAGGACGAGCGCACGGCCGCAGCGGACGCCGAGCTACGGCTAACGCATGACGCCGGTGTGGCCGGTCGAGTAGCGCCCCGGCTGCGGCCAGATGGTGAGGCCGTGCGGTCCGCGCCCGACCGGGATGCGGGCCAGCAGCTTCCACTCGACGATGTCGATCGCGTAGACCTCGCCGTGGTGGCGGCCCGAGGCCCAGAACACCCGGCCGTCGGCGGAGATGTTGCCCATGTCGGGACTGCCGCCGCCGGGCACGGACCACTTGTGCACCAGGCGGTTCTCCGCGAAGTCCCACACCGAGATGCTGCCCTCGTGCCGGTTGGTGATGAGCATCTGCTTGGAGTCGCGGGTGATGTAGAGCCCGTGCGCGCCGTCGCCGGTGGGCACGAAGCCCTTGCTCTCGAAGGTGAGCGCGTCGAAGACGTAGAGCCCGCCCGCCGCCATGTCGGCGACGTAGAAGGTGAGGCCGTCCGGAGAGAGCTTCACGTCCTGCGGCTTGCCCGAGCGTCCGCCCGCGAGATCGATGGTCTTGACCAGTTTGCGGTCCGCGACGTCGAAAACCTGCATGCGGCCGATGAATTCGCAGCTGGCCAGGGCGAAGCGGCCGTCGGCCGTGAAGTCCATGTGGTCGACGCCCGCGCAATCGGGCACCGAGAGGGCGTGCACTTTCTGCCAGGTCCGCGGATCGTAGAAGTCCAGCGACCTGTCCGCCTCGGCGACGACGAGGGCGAACTGGCCGTCGGGTGTGTAGTACATGTTGTAGGGGTCGCGGACCGGGAACGGCTCGCCGGGCAGACCGGTGCGGGGGTCGATCGGCCGCAAGCTGCCGCCGCCGATCGGAAGGTCGTTGGTGATGTAGAGCGTCTGCATGTCGTAGGACGGCACCACGTGCTGGGGCTCCTGCCCGCCCGCGGGAAAGGTGTCGATCACCTGGAAGGTGTTCGGGTCGATCACCGAGACGGTGTGGGACTGGCTGTTGGGCACGTACACCAGCGGCCGGTGATCGGCCACCGAGGGGCTCAGCTCCCGGTTGGCCGCGTACACGTCGGTCGGAGACAGCGGCGGTGGCATGCCTGGCAACAGATTGGCGATCTGCGAGGGCGGCGCGTCCGGGCTCGGCGCCGCCGCGACGGCCGAGCTCGTCGATTCGGTGACGACGGTGCCAGCCTCGCTCGTCGTACAGCTGGTCACCGCCGCCACAGCGGCCAAGGCCGCGAAGTATCCGCGAGGTGCGCCACGTCGGTTCACGCGTCTGCACCGTACCTGGGAGGAGTGAGACGACATGTGAGCGAAGCCTACGGGCCGGACAGCGATTTCCGGGCTATCCACGCCAGCAGCGCCGCGCGCCGTGTCAGTCGACCGAACCCAGCACCCTCTCCACGGCGTCGACGGCGGCGTCGAGCTGCGCCGCGCTGACCGTGAGCGGCGGCCGGAAGCGGATGCCGCGCTCGCCGGTGCCGATGATCAGCACGTGCTCGCGTTCCCGCAGCCCGGTCAGCACCGCGTCGCGCAGTTCCACCGTCGCCAGGGTGATCGCGCACATGAGGCCGCGCCCGCGCGGCTCGGTGACGCGCGGGTGCTCCGCCGCCAGCCCCTCCAGCCTGCGCAGCAGGTGCTCGCCGAGCGGCTTGGACCGCTCGATGAGCTCGTCGCGCTCGATCACCTCGAGGATGCGGCGGGCGCGGACCATATCGGCCAGGTTGCCGCCCCAGGTGGAGTTGAGCCGCGAGCCGACCGTGAATACGTTGTCGGCGATCTCGTCGACTCGCCCGCCCGCCATCACGCCGCACACCTGGGTCTTCTTACCGAAGGCGACGACGTCGGGCGACAGACCGAGTTGCTGGTAGGCCCAGGTGGTTCCGGTCATCCCGACGCCGGTCTGCACCTCGTCCAGGACGAACAGCGCGTCGTTCTCGTGGCAGAGCCGCTGCACGGCGAGCAGGAACTCCCCGCGCAGGTGCCGGTCGCCGCCCTCGCCCTGGATCGGCTCGGCGATGAAACACGCTATGTCGTGCGGATTCTCGGCGAACGCGCGGCGCACCTGGTCCAGCGCGTGCGCCTCGGCGGCCTCGATGTCGCGTCCGACCGCCAGGTACGGCGTGTCGACGCGGGGCCAATCGAACTTCGGGAAGCGGTCGGTCTTCACCGGGTCGGTGTTGGTCAGCGACATGGTGTAGCCGGTCCGGCCGTGGAACGCTCCGGTCAGATGCAGCACCTTCGTGCCGAGATCCCTTGACCTACCCTGCGATTCGTTGTGCCTGCTCTTCCAGTCGAACGCGACCTTGAGCGCGTTCTCCACGGCGGCGGCGCCGCCGTCGATGAAGAACAGGTGCGGTAGTCGCGGATCGCCGAGCACACGCGCGAACGTCTCGACGAACCGCGCCATCTCCACGGTGTAGATGTCGGAGTTGGAGGGCTTGTTCAGCGCGGCCGTCGCCAGCTCCGCGCAGAAGTCCGGATCGTCGGCCAACGCGGGATGGTTCATGCCCAGCGCGTTGGACGCGAAGAAGCCGAACATGTCGAGGTAGGTGCTGCCGTCGCGTTCGTCGACGAGGCGGCAGCCGCGGGAGTTGGTCAGGTCCAGCACCAATTCGAAGCCGTCGGCGAGGAGGTGCGCCGACAGGATCTCGTGTACCCGGGTCGCGGGGGTGACCGGTGCCGTGTCACCACCCGATCGGGTGCGCTCCAGTTCGAGGGTCACACCTGTAGGGTACGAAAATATTTACGGAATCTCTACAATATTGCGGAGTAATTACTCCGAATTGCTACCTGTCATAGAATGTCTGCAGGATGATGGTGCTGCGCGTCCGGACGTTGGCGGTCGCCCTGATCTCCTGGAGCAGCTGCTCCAAGTGGCGCGGCGAAGCGACCCGCACCAGCAACACGTAGCTCTCGTCACCCGCCACCGAGTGGCATGCCTCGATACCCGGGATATGTTGCAACACAGCGGGGGCGTCATCCGGCTGCGACGGGTCGAGAGGAGTGATCGCGACGAATGCCGAGAGCAGCTGTCCAAGGGCCTCCGGGTCGACGTGCGCGGTGTAGCCGCGGATCACGCCGCGCGCTTCCAGCCTGCGCACCCGCGACTGCACAGCGGAGACCGATAGGCTCGCCTTCTCGGCCAGGTTCGACAGGGTGGCGCGACCATCGGCCATCAGTTCACGAATCAGCAGGCGATCGATGTCATCGAGTACGGGTCTTGCCGGTGTATCCGCCATCAGTGGAGGCTAACCCAGTGAACGCTGCTCGTGTCGAAAACCCCGACTCGTTCACTTCTGGCAACCTGACAGCACCGCGTGCACGCCCGAAGCAGAGCCCAAAGCCGAAGCGGAGCAATCGATGACGAACACCTTGAGCGACCAGCTGACCCGCGATCTCGCCGACCGCGCGGCAACCCTGTTACGCGGTCTCGGCGCCGAGCCGCCCCAGACGGGTGAGCTGACCGCCCGCACTCCCATTACGGGCGGCGCGCTCGCCACCCTGCCCGCCGACCCGCCCGAGGCAGTCGACGCCGCGATCGGACGCGCCGCCGCCGCGTTCGGCGCCTGGCGCACGGTGCCCGCGCCCGCGCGGGCCGCCGTGGTGCGCAGGCTCGCCGAGCTGCTCACCGCGCACAAGTCCGAGCTGGCCGAGCTGGTCACCCTGGAGGCGGGCAAGATCGGCCCGGAGGCGGTCGGCGAGGTGCAGGAGATGATCGACATCTGCGAGTTCGCCATCGGGCTCTCCCGCCAGCTGTACGGGCGCACCATGCCCTCCGAACGGCCTGGTCACCGGCTGATGGAGACCTGGCATCCGCTCGGCGTGGTCGGCGTGATCTCGGCCTTCAACTTCCCGGTCGCGGTCTGGGCGTGGAACACCGCGATCGCGCTGGTGTGCGGCGACACGGTGGTGTGGAAGCCCTCCGAGACCACCCCGCTCACCGCGCTGGCCTGTCACACGCTGCTTCGGCGGGCCGCCGCCGACGTGGGCGCGGATCCGCAAGTGCACCAACTGATCCAGGGCGGTTCCGAGGTCGGCGCCCGGCTGGTGGACGACGAGCGGGTCGCGCTGCTCAGCGCGACCGGCTCGGTGCGGATGGGCCGCATCGTCGCGCCGCGGGTGGCCGCGCGGTTCGGCCGCTGCCTGCTGGAACTCGGCGGCAACAACGGCGCCATCGTCACGCCCTCTGCCGATCTGGAGCTGGCCGCGCGCGCCATCGTGTTCGCGGCGGCGGGCACCGCCGGGCAGCGGTGCACCACCCTGCGGCGGCTGATCGTGCACGTCGACGTGGTCGGGCCGCTGCTCGACCGGGTCTCGAACGCGTATCGGCAATTGCGCGTGGGCAATCCGCTCGACGAGGGGGTGCTGGTCGGGCCGCTGATCAACGAATCCGCGCGCACCGGCATGCGCGCGGCGATCGATCGCGCACTCGCCGACGGCGGCGAACTGGTCTGCGGCGGCGAGCCGGTGCCCGGCTTCGGCGAGCACGCCCACTACGTGCGCCCGGCCATCGTGCGGATGCCCGCGCAGACCGCCGTGGTGCGCGAGGAGACCTTCGCGCCGATCCTGTACGTGCTGACCTACCACGACTTCGAGCACGCCGTCGCGCTGCACAACGCGGTGCCGCAAGGACTTTCGTCCGCGATCTTCACCGGCGACCAGCGCGAGGCCGAACGCTTCCTCGCCGCCGACGGCTCCGACTGCGGCATCGCCAACGTCAACATCGGCACCTCCGGCGCCGAGATCGGCGGCGCGTTCGGTGGCGAGAAGCACACCGGCGGCGGCCGCGAATCCGGATCGGACTCGTGGAAGGCCTACATGCGCCGCGCCACCAACACCGTCAACTACTCCACCGAACTGCCCCTCGCCCAAGGCATCCAGTTCGGCTGAAACCGCCTCCGACCAGCCGATTAGGCGCCACGCCCGCCGCATGTGTAAGGTTGAGATCACCGACGCGGGGTGGAGCAGCTCGGTAGCTCGCTGGGCTCATAACCCAGAGGTCGCAGGTTCAAATCCTGTCCCCGCTACTAGGGAGAATGGCCCGGAACAGCATGTTCCGGGCCATTCTTCATTGACGGATGGGAGCGGGTTTGGGAACCTTAGCCAGGCTCACGACTGGTAACCCCGTCGACAGGGCCGGTGCCGCCCAGTAAATAGGTTGCACCGCGGACCGCCGCCTCCTCGTCCATGCCGGGGTCTTCAGGGTGAACACCACATCGGCGTCCCCCACCCGTTCGCCGACCACCTTGGGGCTGATCCCGGCAGCCAACGCTGCTCCAGTGACGTACGAGTGCCGCAGATCGTAGAAGCGAATCTCCGACAACCCCGCCTCAGCTGCCAGACGCTTGAACCGCGCCCGGATCGAATCCGGGTGGACCGGCTGCCCGTCCTCCCACGTGAACACTCCGCCGGTGTCCTGGTAGTCCTCACCGAAGAACTTTCGCTCAGCGTCCCGGACTTTCCTTCCAATCCCGCAGCACTGGACAGCGTCCGGGTCGAGTGAGTTTTGACGTGCGTAATCATCCGACTTCACCTGACCGTCGGCCCCGCGACCGGCGACGACCACGCGGCTCTTGTGGATCGACTGCATGGCACTGTCGAGATCGAGAGATGACCAGCGGACTCCACATATTTCGCCGCGCCACTGACCAGTGGCGAGTTCGAGCGCCTCACGGTCCATCTACTCTCGGGAACCTGCTACGCGGTGGTCAGCGACCGCATGTACAAGATCGCAGTGCTCGTCGCCGAGTGCTGGGGCCAAAGACTGGCAGAACATGAAATCGGTTCTCCTCGTATCCAGCATCTTTCTTCGTTTGGGGGTGCGGTTCAGCGCGGGGTTTCGTGATCGTTTTATCGAAGGTAGGATCCTGTCGATCTTTGACTGAAAGACGTTGGCACACAGCGCAAGTGGGGGAAGATGAAGGCTGGCGAGACAACACTTCGGAGCTTGTTGCAGGGCGAGCGGCAGTATGTAGTGCCGCTCTACCAGCGTCGGTACAGCTGGGAGAGGAAGCATCTGCGGAAGCTGTGGGACGACCTTATCGGGGTTATCGACGCAGGAGACGGCGCTTCGCATTTTCTGGGGTCGGTGGTGCTGGCACCGAGTCCTGCGAACACGCCGGCCGGTGTGCAGGTCTGGCTTGTGGTGGATGGCCAGCAGCGGCTGACGACGTTGAGCATTCTGCTGTGCGCTATCCGTGATCATGTTCGCGCAACAGACGGTCGCCTGGCCGCGAAGATCGATGATCTTTACCTGGTCAACCGGTATGCCAATGGCCTCGAGCGCTACACGTTGCTGCCGACGCAGGCGGATCGAGCCTCGTGGCAGGCGCTGGTGGAAGGATCTCCGGACGCTGGCGGAGAGGACCCGATCGGGGAGGCGTACCAGTACTTTTGTCGCGAACTGGCCTCAGCCGCTGACTCGGAGAACCCGCACGAGATCGCGCGTATCGAGCAAGCTATCGCGTCCCAGTTGAGCATCGTGGAGATCGCGGCGCATCCCGGCGACAATGTGCATCGGATCTTCGAGTCGCTCAATCACACCGGCCAGCCACTGACCCAGGCTGACTTGCTGCGCAACTACGTGTTCATGTGTCTACCCACCCGCGCTGAATTCGTCTACGAGCAGCAGTGGCGGCCGCTTCAGGGCCTGCTCACCAATGATCAGCTGGAGACGCTGATCTGGCTCGATCTGGTCATGCGTGGCGATGACCGGGCTACCCAGGCGGCGGCCTATCACGCGCAGCAGCAACGCCTCGCGGCATTCGGCGAGGCTGAGATCGAATCCTGGATCATTGAGCTGCACCATAAGGCGCGGCTGTTCCGCACAATTCTCAACCCGGACAGCGAACCGGACGATGCGCTGCGCCGCGGGCTGGACCGCCTCGATAGGTGGGGCGCGCAGGTCGTGCATCCGGTGGCGTTACGGATTCTGCTTGCCCGCGATGCCGGGGAACTCGATGGTGCCGCTGCTGCGCGTGCAATGCGGGCGGTGGAGAGCTACCTGGTGCGCAGAATGATCGCCGGTATCGGCAGTACGGGTAGTAATCGTGTGCTGATGACCTTGGTCAAGGAGCTCGGCGACGCAGTGCCCACCGCTGAGGAGATCACAAAGATCCTGTCCGGCAACCGCAAACGATTTCCGACCGATCAACATATTCGAGAAGCTGTGCTGGCCAACAACTTCTACTGGAGCGGCAGGGGCCCGCAGCGGGCTTATATCCTGCGCTGCTTGGAAGAAGATCTCCGGCACGGCGAGCAGGTGGATTTCGACCGAGCCAAACTCACCATCGAGCACGTACTTCCACAGTCGCCGACCGAGGAATGGTGGGCCATGCTCGCCGACGAGGTGGACGGCAACGACAGTCCGCAGGATTTGCACCAAGCCGTCGTGCATACGCTGGGCAACTTGAGTCTCACCGCCTACAACGGGAAGCTCGGCAACGACGGGTTCTCTACCAAACAACAGATCCTGCGCGACAGTGGTTTGGCGATGAACCGGGAGATCGCCAAGGCGGCACGATGGGGAGGCCAGGAGATCCGCGCCCGCGGCAAGTCGCTGGCCGAGCGCATCGTCAAGATCTGGCCAGGACCGGATGATTCGGTCGGTACGTTGCCGCCAGAGCCGAGGTGGCGCTTGATGATCGAAGTGCTCGCCTCGATCCCCTCCGGGCGGTGGACAACCTACGGCGACGTTGCGGAGGTGATCGGGTGTGCACCGGTCGCCGTGGGTGCCCGGTTGGCTTCCGTCCCGGCTCCCAATGCTCATCGGGTTCTGAAGTCGACCGGCCAGATCTCGCCCGATTTCAGGTGGCCCGACCCGGCTCGCACCGAGGATCCCCGCACGATCCTGGAAAAGGAAGGGATTCGATTTGACGCCGTTGGCCGTGCCGCGGCTCGCCAACGCATCACCGCCGCCGAGCTCGCTCGACGCACCGATCTCGACGTCGACGTTCCGGAAGTGGTCGATCCGGAACACCCGCTGCCCGCCCTCCTCGAGGGCAGCCTTACTGGAAAACCCGGGGGCCCAACCGAACCTGCGCCACAAGCCCACCTGGATGAGGTGCGCCGAAGCAATTCCGCCGAGGGCAAGGCTGGCGACCTGGTCTGCTATTGGATCATGTCTCCAGGCCCAACCCATACCGGGCGCAACCAGATTCGCGATTTCATCGAGCGCGGCGAGTGGCGAATGGACCCGAACCCCCGCTTCGAAAGCAAAGTCGCCGACATGCTGTCAGGGGAACGCATCGCCGTACGCACCCGCCGCACCACCGTAGACGACGTCCCGTTCGACCGGCGCGACGAACGCGTATCGGTCATGGATTTCGAACTGACCGGAACCATCACAGAAAATCCCGGCAACGGGTGCTCGGTGCGGGTCGACTGGGACCCCGAACCGCCCGCGCCGCGACGCTATTACCTGTACACGAGTCAGGACACCGTCTGGGCGCTGGTACGCGGGAAGACTCCGGTCTGGGATGACCTGATCGACTTCGCATTTGAAGGCAAAACTCAGCAGAACATCGACTTCCTCCGAAACCATCCGTACTGGAGAGACCGCTTCGGCGATAGGTGACGTATCGGGGCGGTCCCAGCACCTACGTCCTCGAAGGCGCGACAGATCCGGATCGCGGATCGGCTCAATTCGCGCTGGAGTGGGTGGTTGTGCGCGGTATCGCTGGATACAGGATGGATTCGGAGCCAGCACGGTAAAGGGCGGCGGGGCGGCCTCCGTGGCGGTTGGTCTGTTTTCCGGTGGGAATCAACGCACCCTTCGCGGCGGTGATCTTGCGGTGAAAATTCCGCTGGTCGAGAGCTTGGCCCCAGACGATCTCATACACCCTGCGCAGCTCGGTGATGGTGAACTCCGGTGCGCAGAATCGGGTGGCGAGCATTGTGTACTCGAGTTTGCTTCTGGTGCGCTCGACAGCGTCGGCGACGATTCGCTTGTGGTCGAAGGCGAGCTCGGTGTGTGCGTTCAGTAATGATTTGACGGGCATCCATCCCGCCTCACGTGCATCGCCACCGGCTACCGGTGCCGGCAGGTCGGGAATGAAGGCGAGGTAGCAGACGGTCACGACCCGTCTGCGTGGGTCCCGGTTCGGTGAGCCGTAGGTGCGTAGCTGCTCGAGATGTGCACGGTCCAGGTCCAGGCCGGTCTCTTCGGCCAGTTCGCGTTCTGCCGCTGTGTCCAGGTCCTCGCGGGTGTCGTCGAGGAATCCGCCGGGCAGGGCCAGCAACCCCTGCCATGGATCGGTCCCTCGTTCCACCATCAGGATCTGCAAGGTGTCATCGCGCACGGTCAGGACTGCAAGGTCCACCGCGATGGCGACTTCGGTCGTTGGCCAGTTACGTTCGGGCATAACGTATCTCCTCTCCACGGCTACTTTACGTCTTATTGACGTAAAAGGATCCGGCGGATAGCGTCAGTCCACGGAGGTCTCAGGTGACGCTCCGTTCCGATCACGTTGGGGAGAAATATGATCGTGATTCTGACCGCTCTGAACATCGAGCAGGACGCCGTGCTGGAGCATCTGGTCGACACCACCGTGTATGAGCACGACAAGGGCACGTTGTTCGATGTAGGCACCATCGCCGGGTACCCCGGGCATCATGTAGCGGTGGGGGTCACCGGCGCTGGCACTACCACCGCGGCGGCGCTCACCGAACGCGCCCGAGCCGAATTCTCGCCTGCGGTCATGATGTTCGTCGGCATCGCCGGTGGCTTGCGTGGCAAGCTGTCCATCGGTGATGTCGTAGTGGCGACCAAGGTCCACTCGTATCAGGGCGGGCGCAGCGAAGATGACGAATTTCTGGTGCGGCCACGTTCCTGGGAATTATCGCACCGGCTCGACCAGAAAGCCCGGCGGCTATGCCGGGGCAATCGTTGGCACGACTGGCTGCCCGAGCAAGCGCGCACGACCGAACCGAAGGTGTCCTTCGCGCCGATCGCGGTGGGGGACGTGGTCTTGGACTCCACCACATCGGAGCTCGCTCGCCGCATCCGCGCGTCGTTCAACGACGCGGTCGCCGTGGAGATGGAGGGTTCGGGATTCGCGCATGCGGCGGCCCTCGCCGATCAAGTGCCTGCCGTGGTCGTCCGCGGCATAAGCGACCGTGCCGACGGAGGGAAGGCGGAGGCGGACCGGGATGGCGGTCAGCTCATCGCTGCGCGGAATGCTGCTGCGTTCGCGGTTGCGCTGGCGGTTTCCCTCGAGCCGAAACCCGATTCAACGGCAGGGTCTGCTGCGCCGACGCCTCCGTCGTTGCCGCCGATCCACAATACGATGACCGCACGGGACCACGCAAAGGTCGGCGAGCAGATCGGTGTGCAATTCAACTCGGAGGCGAGATGATCCCCGACTCCACAGCGGCCGGTATGTCGGTGCACAACCATCTCAACGCGACCGGCCGCGCCCACGTCGGGCAGCAGATCGGTGCCCAATACAACAGATTCGTGGAGCACAACGAGACGATATACCACACCTCGCCCGACGACTCGCTGGACCGCAGGCACAAGGTGGCCAGAGATTTCCTCGCCGGCGGCAATCCCCGTCAGGCCGAGGAAATCCTGCGCCGCCTGCACCACACGGGCCACGCCACCACTGAACGCGCCTACCTGTACGTGCTGTCGGTGCTCAGCGACCGCTCGTTCACCGAAATCACCAATGAGCTGTCCGACGAGATCCACCACGCCATGAACGCGGTGCCGGGAGAAACCCGAGACGAGTGGCGGGAAGCGCTCGAGGTTGTCAACGAACTGCTGCGCTACGCTCATGCCGAGTTCAGCGAGGGGGCCATCGAGAACGAACTCGCGACCCCGCTGAAGATGTTCGGCGCCCTGAGCGTGGATCGGCAGGACGAGATCGTCACACACCTGAGCCGGATTCTCAGCGGTGCCGAGCAGGAGTGGCTCACCGCTGCGCGCAAACACCAGGTCGCAGTGCAACGGATGAGCGGCGATCGCGTCGGACGGGCGTGGAAGTTCTTCGAAGCCGATCCACGACCGCCCGGGAGATGGGTAACAGCGCCTGCTCCCGCCACCGCCACCGACTGGCGCGATGCCGTCCTCGGCTCGGTGGCAACGGTTTCGGCGATCGTGACCATGCTGATCGGTGAGGTCACGGCCAGCGCCCTGGCCGGAGTGGCACTCGTCGTGGCCGGGGGCTACGTGGCGGTGCGTTGCACGACCGTCTGGCAGACCCACACAAGGCATGTGCACAACGTGTGGGCCCATCGCCAGCCACAGCCCTACCAGCAGGAAGGTAAGTTCGACAAACTGGTCGACCAGTGCTTCCGGGCGTGGAATCCCGAAGGCCTATGGGAAACCACAGAGGGCTATCGAGGGTATCTCAAGCGCAGGTTGCAACAGCAGTACGGCCACTACGAATGCCACCCTTTCGAGTTGCAATGGCTGATCCGGTGGCATGTCCTTCGCATCGGCCAAGGATTCGACTATCCACCGGCGCGGCCAGCCGAAGCGCAGCGGGCGGCTAACTTTCGGACCGTCGGCGCAATAGTGTGGGTGGCAGTTTTGGGTGTGTTGGTGCTCGTCGGAGAGTACGGGGCGTTCCTGCTTGGTGTCGGCGGCTGGTGGGGTATCGGCGGCGTCGCCCGGATCGTCTCGGTGTCTCGGACGCAGCGTCTTCTCGCACAGGATGCCGAGATGGTGTTCGACGGCGAGCAGGCCGAGCATCACCGATGGCGCGGGGTTCTTGCCGACCGGCCCAGTGATTTGGAGATGGAGCGCTGGCTGGCCCTGGACAAGGCCCATCTCAAGAACGAGGCGCTGCGGCGGGCGAATCTTCGTGAGCGTGACCTGGTCACGTATGTGGTGCTGACCGAGCGGGCTCCCTTCGCGCGCAGGAGCAGGATCATCGGCGGGCCGCCGCGATACGAGGCGTATATGGTCTACATCTTCCTGTTGACCAAGTTCGGAATGCGAACCACACGAACCTATTTGAACCTCACCACAGGCGACGTCCGGAACGAGCAGCACCAGATGTGCACCTACGATGCTGTGGCTTCGGCCTCGGTCACCGAGAAAGGTGTCCGCACTTTCCGGGCCGACGGCAGCCCATCGGTGGGTAACCGCGCTGGCCGGGTCTTTCGGCTGATTCTGCTCAACGGCACCTGTATCGCCGAAGTCCGGGAGAACGGCCGAGCGATAGGCGATGAACCGCCCGGGGAGGACGACGAGCTCGAGGACGTGGCGTTCGTGCCGGCCGCGGGGTTCGACAGCGCGCTACGGGTATTGGAAGCAGTGGCCACCGAGGGCCGGGATTGGATCAACCGTGACCGCGAGCGCAAACAGCGTTGGGCACGAAACTGGTGCACGAGTCCTCTGTCAGGTGACACGATCGGATTCGGGAGGAACTCCGGCCGGACAAACCTCCGATGATCTGACAGCAAGTTGTAGCTCGCCCCTTCGGGCAACGCTGACTTGAAGATTCCGATCAACATGAGAGTTGATGGGGCCGCGTCCGGATTCGTACCATGAATCGACAGGCCAACACAGCTGCGCCGTTCGGGGACAGCTACGCGAGTCCAGGCCCCGATTGCGCCGGATGCCGCCGGACAGCGCGTGCAGCATTCCAGTGGGCGACATGCGCATCGACGCACGGCAGCGCCGTAGCGAAGTCACTTGTTCCGGCAACCGCAGATAGGCCGCGATCCCGATTCCGGCGCGCCGGATGGGAACGGATTGGAATGAAACGCATAGATACGCGGCCGAGACATGTAGAACCGAGCGGATGCCGATCTCGCGCCCGGACCCGCTGACCAGCGCATACGGGACGAGGCGTGACTCAGAGACCGCAATCCGGTTGGCAAATAACCCAGAGGTCGCAGGTTCAAATCCTGTCCCCGCTACAAACGGCTCAGGCCAGAGAGATTCGATCTCTCTGGCCTGACCCTTTCTCGTATTGTCCTCGGCGCGCGACGTCGACTCCTACCCCGATCCGGCGAGCCACCGCACGGTGTTGACGTAGCACGTCCCGAGATCGGCGAGCACGCTTCCCGGTACGGGTGGGTGGTAGGGCACACCGAACCCGCGGCGACGGTCGGGTGTCGAGCCGCAGGGGTCACCGATGAGGTTCACGTCGACGTAGTGATGGAACGAGGAGTCGGTGACGATCCGGCCCACCCCCGCCGGAAGACCGTCGTAGGCGCACAGGATGCCGAGGGTCATCGCGACCGAGGGCGCCGGGTCGCCGGGCGGATCGGCGGACAGACACGGGTCGGCGGTGAGGGCGACCGAGTGGCCCGCTGTCGCGGTCCCGGTGGCGATGACGCGCGGCGCGGGTCGCACACCGTCGGCCGAGGGGTACTCCGGCACCGGGGTGTCGCGCGGTGCGACGACCGCTTCGAGATCGGCCGGCGTCACCACTTCACCCTCGTGCATGTGATCAGGGAACCGGGTGATGGGCGCGCCGTCCGCACGCCGCAGGATGTCGTGGACGGGTGCGTCGAGGACGAGAGTCTGGGCGATGTCGTCGGACTGGTTGTCGAACTGGTACAGCGACTCCGTGTCCCGCACCAGGGTGCCGTCCGCGGCGATCCCGCCGCGCGGATTGAAGACCAGCGTGTCGGCGCGGTCCAGACCACCCGGCACCGACTTGGCGGGCCAATTGGCCGCCGTCACGACCTCGCCGCGCCAATCGAGCGCGTGCGTCGGCGCGTCGATGGGCCGATATTCCACACCGAACCACTTGCGCATGGTGCGCACCCGAGGTATCCGGCCGCACATGAACGAGCCCATGCCGGAATGGTCACCGGTCGCGAAGACCCCTCCGCCCGCGTTCATGAAATCGAAGACGGCCGCGACCTCGCCGTCGGCGATCGGCGTCCCGTGCACGGCGCCATCGTTGTTGCCCTCGAATCCGAACAGCCACAACACGTCGTAGTCGCGCAGACGCTCCGATCGGAAGTCGAAGTTCGGGAAGGCGGCATTCGGGTCGTCGCTTCGATGCGCGGTCTGCACCGAAATGTCCTGTGCCGGAGCGTGCTCCAAGAGGTAGACGAACTCCGTGACGGTGAAGGCATCGCGGTTGCGATCGACTCCGCCGGCGAAGCTGATGCCCTTTCGCGCTCGCGCGGACGATCGCCCGTCCCCTACCACCAGAACCTTGATCGGCGCCATGATATCCGTCCCCCGGATAGTCCCCGCCCGCCGCAGCGGCGAACGCTGACCGGCGGTGTTCGCTACAAGTAGACCACGAATATCGCAGTTCACGAGGCGTATTTCCCGGCACGAAAGGGGTTGCGGACCGACCGCCCGGGCCGCTACGCGACGGCTCGGATCGGAGCCGAACGATTTCCGGCGCCTTGTGTCGCACAACGGATTTCATCAAGATCGAAGTTGCGGGCGCACTTTCGCGCCGGCGGCCCAAGACCGTCAACGGCGACACCGTCACGCCGACGTGGACCCTGAATTCTACCGGGGCCCACGTCCTTACAGCGAAGCTGGTCGTCGGCGACTACGAGGAGACCAGCCTGACCATCCAGGTGGGCAACGGCATCAACGTCGGAAGCGCCTGCCTGGTGCAGTGATACCGGCGCGGCCGGCACGAGCCTCAGATCCTTGGCGGCTCGATGCCGAGTTCGCGCAGCCGCTCGGCGTAGGTCGCGACATTGGCGAGCTTGACGTCCTCGTAGCCGCGCACGACCTCGGCGAGGCCCGCCGCGCGAACGGCTCGGTCGTAGCCCGCTGCGTCCAAGGTGGTGGCCAGGTCGGTCACCATGCCGAGGTAGTGCGCGCGCAGTTCTCGCTCGACGCGGCGCACATGCGCGTAGCCGAAGGGGTCGAACTTGGTGCCGCGCAGGCGCTTTCCCTTGGCGAGCAACCGCAGCGCGAAGTGGCTGCGCGGACCCATGCCGATCTTCTTCTGCCTGCCGAGCGCCCGCAGCGCGGGCGGGTGCAGGCGGTAGGTGAGATTCGCGCCCTCGGGCATCTGCTCGGCGACCTCGGCCAGGAACGCCGGGTCGGTCAGCCGCCGCGCCACCTCGTACTCGTCCTTGTAGGCCGTGAACTTGTACAGACCGCGCGCCACCTGCTCGCTGAACTCAGTGCGGTCGGTGACTCGTCGTTCGGTCTCCCAGACGTGCTGCACGGTGCCTACGTAGTCGCGGGCCACCGCGACGCTCTGGAATCCGATCAGCTCGGCCGCCCGCAGCTCCACCAGCCGCCGCGTCTCGCCGGTCGCGGTCAGTCCGTCGAACAGGTTCGCGGGCGGCGTCACCCGCGCCGCCGCGGGCTTGCTGCGCGTGGTGGCGGCGGCGAACTCCGCGGGCCGTGCGATCGCCAGCCTGCCCCAACGGAAGGCGGCGATATTCGCGGCGACGGCGACGCCGTTGATCTCGATGGCCTCCTCGATCGACGCCGCGGGCAGCCGCAGTCCCCCGCTCTGGTACGCCGCGCCGACCAGCAGGAAATTGGCGGCCGCGGTAGTGCCGAAGAGCGCCTCGGCGGCGGCGAGCGCGTCGAAGGAACCCGCCACCCTGGCCGCCCGCGCCAGCCGGGCCAGCAGCGAGGCCTCGTCGGGGTAGGCGACGGACTTGTCGTAGACCATGTCGCCGGTCGGGGTCTTGCTGGTCGAGGCCACCGCGACGGTCGCGGTCGGCGAGCCGTAGGCCAGGTTCTTGTCGTCGGTCGCGGCGAGCAGGTCGAAGGCGAGGATGCAGTCGGCGGAGGCCGGGGCGAGCCGGTTGGCGGGCTCCAGCGCGTCCGCCGCGAAGCGCAGGTGCGACACCACCGGTCCGGCCTTCTGGCTCAGGCCGATCTGATCGAGGCTCGCCACGTCGTATCCGGCGCGCAGCGCAGCGGTCGCGAGCACCTGGTTCACGGTGACGATGCCGGTGCCGCCGATCCCGGCCAGGAAGACGTTCTGCGTGCCCGTCGGCGCCTCGAACGCGAGCTCGGGCAGGCGCGGCGGCTCCGGACGACGAACCTCCTTGCGCCGCTTGCGATTCGCCGGGTCGGGCAGCTCGACGGTGACGAAGGACGGGCAGTCGCCGTCCAGGCAGCTGTAGTCGGTGTTGCACGAGGTCTGATCGATGCGCGTCTTGCGGCCGAACTCGGTGTCCACCGGCTGGACCGAAAGGCAGTTGCTCTTGACGCCGCAATCGCCGCAGCCCTCGCAGACCGCCTCGTTGACGATCACCCTGGTCCGGCGCACCGGCAGCGCGCCGCGCTTGCGCTTGCGGCGGGCGTCGGCCGCGCAGTGCTGGTCGTAGACGAGCACGGTGACGCCGGGAATCTCGCGCAGCATGCGCTGGGCCTCGTCGAGCCGGTCGCGGTGCCACAGCAGGGTGCCCGGCGCGAGATCGCGCTTTCGGTAGCGCTTGGGCTCGTCGGCGCAGACGATGATCCGCCGCACGCCCTCGACGCTGAGCTTGTGGGTGAGTTTCGGAACGCCGAGCGAGCCCTCCGCGTCCTGCGCGCCGGTCATCGCGACGACGTCGTTGTGCAGCAGCTTGAAGGTGATGTTCACGCCGGCGGCGACGCAGGCCTGCACCGCCAGCTGGCCGGAGTGGAAATAGGTTCCGTCGCCGATGTTCTGGAACAGGTGGCCCACGTCGGTGAAGGGCGCCTGCCCGATCCACTGCGCGCCTTCGCCGCCCATCTGAGTCAGGCCGGTGACCGCGCTGTCGGTGCGGCCGGACATGGTCACCAGGGTGTGGCAGCCGATGCCGCCACCGGCCAGCGAGCCCTCCGGCACCGCGGTGGACCGATTGTGCGGGCAACCGCTACAGAAGTACGCCGCGCGCTTGGCGGGCAGGACGGACAGCGACAGCGGCTGCGGCAGTGGCCTCTTCGTCTCCAGATATCCGGCGAGCGCCCGGCGCAGCGGCCCGGCGATGCGACCCGAGGTGAGCTCGCCGTTGGGACTGAACAGCGTGCGACCCTCGGCATCGGCCTTGCCGACGATCTCCGGGGCACCCGCGCGGCCGTAGAGGATCTCGCGGATCTGCGTCTCGACGAACGCGGTCTTGTCCTCCACCACGACGATCCGCTCCAGCCCGTCGGCGAACTCCCGCACCCGCTCGGGCGCGATCGGATACGGCATGCCGATGCGCAGCAATCGGACGCCTGCCCGCGACAGCGCGGCGTCGTCCACGCCGAGATCGAGCAGGGCCTGGCGCATCGCGTCGAAGTCGGTTCCGGTGGCGGCGACGCCGACCCTGGCGCGCGCCGGATTCACCTCGATCACGTCCAGCTCGTTGACGGTGCTGTAGGCCTTCACCAGTTCCCAGCGCGGCCCGTACAGGTCCGCCTCGGCGATGACGCTGTCGGTCGGCGCCGCCATCGGCCGCTGCCGATAGGTGAACGGACTGCCCTCCCAGTCGATCTCGGGCACCGTGATGGCGATGTCGCCGACCGAGCCGTCCACCGTCCAGGCGCCGTCGGCCACATCGGCGACGATCTTCAGCGCCACCAGGCACCCGGACGCCCGGGACAGCGCGACGCCGTGCAGGCCCATGGTGATGATCTCGCGCGCGTTGCGGGGAAAGAGCACAGGGATGTTCATCGCGGCCAGCGACCGTTCGCTCACCGCGGGCACGGTCGAGGATTTCGCGGCCGGATCGTCGCCGACCAGCAGCAGCACGCCGCCGCGCGCATTCGCGCCGTACATATTCGCGTGACGCAACGCGTCGGTCGCGCGATCGAGGCCGGGTCCCTTTCCGTACCAGACCCCGACGACGCCGTCGTGCGTCGCGTTCCCGGCGGGCAATTCCGCCTGGCTCCCCCACACCGAGGTCGCGGCGAGTTCCTCGTTGAGGCCCGGCACGAAGGAGATGTCGTGTTCGGCGAGCACGGTGGGCATTCCGTTGAGCAGCTTGTCCACGCCGCCGAGCGGGCTGCCCTGATAACCGGAGACGAAGGTGCCGACCCGCAGACCCGCCCGCAGATCGCGCACGTGCTGTTCCACCAGTTGTCGCGCGATCGCCTGCACTCCGGTGAGCACGACGGCGCCGGAGCCGACCCGATAGCGGTCGGCGAGGTCGTACGGCGCGGTGATCAGATCGCGGTCGGCGAGCTCGGTCATCGGTCCACCCATCCGCTCGGCGCCCGATCGGGGCGCTTCGCATCGTTGAGCACTTGGTGCCGACATACTGTCCACAAAGCGCTGAATGAACAATAGATGGATCAAAGGTTGAGCAATCTGCTCAATTGAAGCGCTCACTGCTGGGCATCCCCTATGCATGATGCGAGATCGATATGACCGCTATCACACTCTGCGACAAATCACCTGATCACGGCCGTCGCGCGTGTCGGGCCGACGTCGGACACCGGCGAATCCGCCATCCAGAAGGCACGGCCACCCGCTCCGCCATCCGGAAGGCACGGCCACCGGCAACGCCTGCTGAGTTCGATCACCACTCGGCACGCCGACCGGCTCCGGTAGCCGGTCTCGCGACGCCCTCGGCCCGAACCACCCGGAGACGCCGCGAACCCGGTGCCGACGCGCCTCGCGGTCAGAACATTCGGCGGTGGAGAAGCACGAATTCCCTCCCGCATAGCAGCGAGCGCTCGAATCCGCGTACGCGTGAGTTTTCCCGAAATACCCCGCGAAATGCATTGTGACCACCACATTCCCATTGGTAGCACTTGCGAATATATCCCGTGGTTACCCGAACTCCGCGATCGCCGATTACCCTGCTCTTTGCTCGACGAAAGTTATTGCGTCGCCGTTCTTTCAGTGACTAGGGTGACACGGGGTACTCGGCACCATGCCGGTTCTCGGCCTGGCACGAGCCGGTTCCGCACGGGGGCAGCGATGCCCAGAGGTAGGCAAGAACATCGGTGATAAGCAGCAGAATCAGACGCGTATTACCGACCGGCATGCGGTCCCGCCCCCTCGGCGTCCGAACCAGACTATTGGCGATCGTCCTCATTCCGAGCGTCGCCCTGCTCGCGCTCGGCATCGGCGCCACCGCGTACCTGGTGAAAACCGGTCGCAATGCGGCGTCTTGGGCCGAGATGGCCACTTCCGTGACCACCCCGGCGATCCTGATGATCGAGGCGTTCCAGGAGGAGCGTCGCGCCTCGCTGCTGCTGTTGGCGGGCGACGACGACGCGACCCACACCCTGCCTGCCGCACGCAAGAATTCCGACGACGCGCTGGCCACGCTGGATTCCCTGGGCGATACCGCCTCCGAACTGCGTCCCGACCTCGCGGGCGATATCGACAGCTACGACGTGCTCTACCGGCAGTTGCCCGCGCTGCGCGGCGGCATCGACGCGCACGCCTTGCCGTCGGCGCAGGTTTTCCTCGCCTTCAGCCAGATCATCGACACCATCGTGCAGGCCTCGCTGCTGGCCGCCGAGGTGGCGCCGGACGCCGAGATCGCCGTCGAGCTGTACAAGGCGGTGCACGCGCTGCGCGCCGCCGAAGCGGTGTCGCGGGCGAGCGCGCTCGGCACGGCGGCGCTCATCACCGAACAGCTCACCCCCGAACAGCTCACCGAGTTCAGCCGCTACGTCGGCGACGGCCGCGGTGAGGTCGCCTACGCGACCACCGTGCTGACCGGCAAGCGGCAGGCACAACTGCAAGAGATCACCGCGAGTCCCACCTGGCGGCAGCTGACCGCGATGGAGGACGCGATCATCCAGCGGGGCACCAAGACCGGCGATTCCGACGCCCCGAATACCTCGACCTCGAACAACTCCACCGGCGACAGTTCCGGCAGGCAGTCGACCTCCCGCACCACCCGCACGGCCGACATCCCGCCGCCGCTGCCGCTCGGCGTCGGCGAATGGCAGCAGTCCGCCACCGCCGTGCGCTCGCAGCTGCTGAAGCTGTGGGAGGACCAGAGCCGCGACGCCCACCGCACCGCGGAGGCCACCGGCGAGCAGATCGCGCGCAACTCCCTCTACGGCGGCCTCGGCGTGCTCGCGCTGACACTGCTCGCCTTCCTCGCCGCCCTGCTGCTGGCCAACCGCTTCATCGGCCGCATGCAGCGGCTGCGCCGCGACACTCTGGAGCTGGCCGACGAACGGCTGCCCGAGACCATCCGTCAGCTCGGCGAGGGCGCCGAGGTCGACGCGCGGGAAGTCGCGCGCCTCGACTACGGCGGTGACGAGATCGGCCAGGTGGCCGACGCGTTCAACCGCGCCCACCAATCGGCCGTCTCGGCCGCGGTCGCCGAGGCCAAGACGCGGGCGGGCGTGGCCGCGGTCTTCCTCAACATCGCGCACCGCAACCAGGTGATGGTGCACCGCCAGCTGGCGCTGCTGGACAAGGCCGAACGCCACGAGGAGGACCCGGAACGCCTGGACCTGCTCTTCCAGCTCGACCACCTGGCCACCAGGGCGCGGCGCAACGCCGAGAACCTCGTCATCCTCGGCGGCGAGCAGCCCGGCCGTCGCTGGCGCAATCCGGTGCCGCTGATCGAGGTGGTGCGCAGCGCGGTCGCGGAAAGCCTCGACTACACCAGGATTCAGATCGGCAAGCTGCCCGACGTGCGCGTCTCCGGCGCAGCGGTGGCCGACCTGATGCACCTGATCGCCGAGCTGACCGACAACGCGACGGCCTTCTCGCCACCGGAATCGCGGGTCGAGGTGTCCGGCACGCTGGTCGGCAAGGGCGTGGCTATCGAGATCATCGACCAGGGACTCGGCATGCCGGAAGCCGAACTGGCCGAACGCAACGCCGTGCTGGCGTCCCCGCCCGACTTCAGCGTCGCCACGCTCTCCAGTGATGCCAGGCTCGGCCTCTTCGTGGTCGGGAAGCTGGCCGTGCGACACGGTATCTCGGTGCGGCTGACCGAATCCGACTACGGCGGAGTGCGCGCCATCGTGTTGGTGCCGACGGCGGTGATCGCCACCGGCCAGGAACCACCCGTGCGGGGCAACCAGGCCGTCCAGCAACCGCACGCGTTGGCGAACAACGGGACATTCAACGGCTTCGCCCCCGTCCCTGTCCTCGCCGCTCCCAGCCCCGTCGAGATCGCACCCGCCGCGACCGGCGAGGGCGATCGACCGGCGCTGCCGCGACGCCGCCGCTCCGACGCCTCCGACGAACCGGCCGCTCGGCTCGGCGGCACAGCGGGCGCACGCCCGCGCAGCGCCGAGGAGGCGCGCACGCTGATGTCGGCCATCGAGAACGGCACTCGGCAGGGCCGCCTGAACCGCGTCGACGACCCGACCGCAACGAACCCCGACCCGCAGGAAGGCACCGGTGACGACCTCCAAGCCCCGTAGTCTCGACTGGCTGCTAGACGATCTCGTCGAACGGCTGCTCGATGTCCGCTACGCTGTCGTGCTGTCCACCGACGGGTTGCTCCTCGGCCACAGCACGGCGATGAATCGCTCGGACGCGGAACGCTTCTGCGCCATGGCCTCCACCCTGCACGGCGTGGCGCGCAGCGCGGGCAGCCATTTCGACGCGGGCGGGGTCTGCCAGACGGTGGTGGAGCTCGACCGCGCGGTGCTGTTCATCACCGCCGCGGGCGACAATGCCTGCCTGGCCGTGCTCACCGCGGAGAACGCGAACATGGGCATGGTCGCCTACGAGATGAACCAAACCGTGCAGCGCGTCGGCGCGCACCTCTCGGTCGACCCGCGTCCGCAACCGCTCGACGGGGTCGGTTCGCGACGGCCATGAACGACCGGCGGGAGTCCTGGTTCGACGAGGAGGCCGGTCCCCTCGTCCGCCTCTACGCGGTCACCAACGGGCGCGCGGGCGGCGGCCGCCCCGAGCTGAACATGCTCACCCTGGTGGTACGCGCCGGATCGCGGACACTGCGGCGCAACGAACCCGAGTACGCCGACATCATGCGGCTCGCCCGCGAACCGCAGTCCATCGCCGAGCTGGCCGCGCAGCTGAACCTGCCGTTGACCTCGACCAAGATCCTGGTCGGCGACCTCATCGACGACGGCCTGCTCAACTTCCGCGATCCCGAACCGACGCCCGAGGCGGGTCCGCGGGACATGGATGTGCTGCGCGCCGTGCTCAAGGGGATTCAGGCGCTCTGACCCGCGCGCTCAACTCAGCCGCGCGGCAAGACGTTTCGCGTTCATCAGAGCGATCGCCTCGATCGACACCATGGGGTTCACGCCGGACGCCGTCGGGAAGCAGGACGCGTCCGCGACGACGATATTGGGCACCTCCCAGGTCGCGCCGTCGGGATCGGTCGCCGACATGTCGCGCGAGCCGCCCATTCGCGCCGAGCCCATGATGTGCAGCGCGCCCATCCCGCAGCGACCCGGCTCGTATCCGGCCGCGAGGCAGGACGCGACGAATTCCGCGTGCGAGCCGCTGACGCCGGGCTCGTACGTCGCGCCCGCTTGATGGCCGGAGAAGACGCGTCGCGCGCCCGCCGCCTCGAGAATGCTTGCCGCGCCCGCGATTCCGGTGTGCAGGTGGGCGCGGTCGCGCTCGGAGAGCCGGTAGCGGACGATGGGCTCACCCGCCTGGTCCACCGTGACCCGCCCGTGGTCGCGGTCGCGGGTGATCACGCCGACGGCCGCGGTGCGGGCCAGATCCAGCATGGCGGCGCGGTGCTCCGCCCCGCCACGCCAGTTCATGAAGCCGACCAGCAGGCCGGGGTGCAGCGGGCCGGTCTCGTAGATCACGCCGTAGCCGTGCTCGTCGAGATCGCTGTGCCTGCGCGAGATCCGGGTCTGCAACCCGCCCTCCCACGGCCGGATCTCCTCGTCGAAGACGCCGAACACCGCCGAGGCCGGATGCAGCCGCAGGTAATCGCCGATGTTCTTGTTCCGCAACCCGGAACGACGCAGCAGCGCGGGCGTCTGGACGGCTCCCGCGGCGACCACCACGGCGCGGGCGCGCACCGTGAACTCCGCGCCGTCGGCGGTGACCGCGCGGACGCCCTCGGCGCGGCCGCCGGAGACCTCGACGCGGCGGACGTCGGCGCCGACCACCAGGCGCGCGCCGTGCGCGGCCGCGTCGGCCAGCCAGGTCTTGGTCACGGTCTGCTTCGCGCCGAGCCGGCAGCCGTAGCCGCAGCGACCGCACTCGACGCTCGCGTCGCAGGCCGCGGTGACGTTGCGTGGCAGCGGGGCGACGTCCCAGCCCAGCGCCGCGAGCCCGCGCTCGAGCACCCCGTCGCGCGCCGAGCCGGGCGAGCGGTCGTAGGTGACGCCCAGCCGCTGTTCGACGGCGTCGAGGGCGGCGCCGTATTCGCCCTCGGCGAACTGGGTGGCGCCCAGGCTCGCCCATTCCGCGCGCACCTCGTCCGGTGTGCGCAGCGAGGTGCTCCAGTTGACCACCGTGCCGCCGCCGAGGCACGTGCCCGCCACCAGGGTGAGCTGGCCTTCCGCGGTGGCCGCCGGGCCCGGCGCGTACAACCGCAGCAGCGCGTCGAGTTCCCCGGCACCGAAGTCGGCGTCGTCGTAGTACTCGCCGCGCTCCAGCACGATCACGTCGAGGCCCGCCTCGGCGAGCACCGCCGCCGCCGCGCCGCCGCCCGCACCGGAACCGACGACGACCACATCGCAGTCCAGGGCCGCGCCCGCCTCGGGCCGCACCGGATGCAGGGCGGGCTTCGGCGCGTTGGGCAACGGGCCTGGCGGGGAGGGGTAGCCCATCTCCTTCCACAGCGGATTGCTGCCGTCGGGTCCCGGCGTGGTGTAGTACGCCAGCAGCGCGGCTTGCTTGAGCGCCTGGAAGATCGCGCGCTTGGCGCCGAACCGCGATTCGCCGAGCCGAAGCAGCAGCCGTTCGCGGTCGGCCTGCGAGCGGGCCGAGAACCGGCGCGGACCCATGCCCGCGAGCAGGCCGAGGACCGGCGAATCCCACAGGCCGAGGAGCGTCGCCACCTGTTTGCGTTCGGCCTCACGCGGATTGCGGGAGAGCAGTCGGACCACCACGTCGGCGACGCCGAGCTCGGAGGCGGGCGGCAGCGCGAGACCGTCGCCGGGCGCGAACGTGTCGCAGATCAGCTCCAGCGCCGCCCGCTGCCCTGCCGTGAGTTCCATGGCATTCTCCCCGAGACCGGAAAAGTGTGCGGCGCAATCGGAATTGCTGCTCACATACGTTCAACGAGCTCGAACCCTACTCCGGAGTTTTGTGGGCGTAAAGACCGATTGGCAACCGATTGGGGCCGTGTCCTACCGACGCTCACAGAGAATGCGAAACAACTTCCTTGGGCTGCGCCCTCAGGCCGGTTCCGGTTGGCAGCGAGGGCAATAGTAGATGCCGCGCTCGCGCTGCGTGATGCGATCCGAGGCCGGGTTCGTCTCACCGAGCGGCCGCACCTCGATCCGGGTGCCGCAGCGTTGACACGGACGACGCTGGCGGCCGTAGACCAGCGGTCGCCACGGCGGCCGGTGCACCGCCTCGGTGAGCACCCGGTGCGCCTCGTTGACCAGGGCGAGCAGATCCGGCACCGCGGCGACCGGGGTGGCCGGGTGCACTCTGCGGAGGAAGCAGACCTCGCTGCGGTAGATGTTGCCGATGCCCGCCAGATTGCGCTGATCGAGCAGGGCGAGGCCGACGGGTTGCGCGGGATGTCGCGCCAAGCGCCGAACCGCCTCGGCCGCATCCCAATTCGCGCCGAGCAGATCGGGGCCGAGGTGATCGGTCGCGGTGTGCTCGTCGGCGCGGCGCAGCACCTCGACAGTGCCGAGCGAGAAGCCGACGGCCTCGGTGTCGTCGGTGCCGAGCACCACGCGCGCGCTCACCCGCGGCCGGGTCCAGCGCTCGCCCACGCAGTAAGTGCGCCACTCCCCCTCCATCTTCAGATGGGTGTGGATGCTGGCGGTGGTGGTGCGGATGAACAGGTGCTTGCCGTAGCTGCCGACCTCTTCCACCAGATCGCCGACGAGATCCACCGTCGCATAGCGCGGCACCCGGAAATCGCTGCGCACCAGCGTCTTTCCGGAGAGCGCGAGCCGCAGCCGATGCGCGGTCAGAAAGACCGTGTCACCCTCGGGCATTCACCTCTCCCGCCGTCACGGTTGCCTCCGCAGGCGCAGCCCGCGCGGCGTGGCGGAGAAACCCGCCTCGGCGAGGAAGCCCGCGAAGGTGTTGCCGTGCACCGATTCTCCGTCCACCCGGTCGATCACCAGTGAGTCGACCCTCCGGCGGCGGACCAGCTCGGCGAGTTCCGCGGCGGCGGCCTGGCGCGCGTTCGGGTCCTCGGTGAAGGTGAGCAGCGTCTTGCCGCCGCGCTCGAGATAGAGCACGAGGTCACCGTCCACCAGCACGACGAGCGCGCCCGCCTTGCGGCCGGGGCGGTGGCCGCTGTCGCCGTCGCCCTTGGGCCAGCCGAGGGCCGCGCCGTACGGATTGGCTGGGTCGCAGGCGGCTATCGCCAGCGCCTTGCCCCGCCGCGCCGGATCGCCGGAGCGGGCGCGGTCGGTGTCGAAGGAGCGCAGCCGGTCGACCACGTCGGTGGTGGAGAACTGCGCGCCGCCGAGCGAGTCGACGAAATAGCCACGGCGGCACCGGCCGCGATCCTCGAATTCGGTGAGCACCCGGTACATCAGCGCGAAACCGCCCGCCACGCCCTCGTTCTGCACCGATCCCCTGGTCAGCACGCCGTAGCGCTCCAGAAGCATGTCCGCCGTGGCGTGCGCGCGAATCGTGTTGTCGGCGACGCGTTCCGGCAGCAGCGACCAGCGCCCGGCGACCGCGGGCGGACCCGATCGGGTCGGCATGCTCGGGCGGGGCAGGTAGGCGCGGCCGCGTGGTGCGCGACGCGGCGTCCGGTGCGCGGTCGTGGTGCGCGAGGTGCCCGCGAGCAAGGCGCGCACCGGCGCGAAGGTGTCGCCGGAGACCACCCCCGCCCACACCAGCTCCCACAGGGCCGCGGCCACCGCCGTGTCGTCCAGCAGGCCGGTGGCGTCGGAGAGCTGACGGAAGAAGTACGCGCCGCCGCCGTGCAGTACCGGAGGCAGCCGGATGGGCTCGGCATCGGCGCGGAGCGCAGCACCGGCCGGATGCTCGTCCGCCGACGGCGCGGAACCATCGAGCGGCGAGGCGGTGTCTCCTAGGGTGAGCTGTGTCCGCGCCGCCAAGGACGCGCCGAGCGCGTCGAGCAGGCGCAGGTGTGTCTCGGACAGCTCGATCTCGTCCGGCGGCGCCAGCGTGAACGAGGCCTGCTCGGCCAAGTGCAGCGCGATCCACCCGTCCTTGGCCGTGATGGCGCCGTGCCCTGACCACACCACCTCGCCGGTGGCCATCAGCTCGTCCAGCATCGCGGGCGAATAATCGCGGACCCGGGCGGGCAGGATCAGCGACTCCCACGCCGAGGCCGGAATGGGCACTCCGGCAAGCTGTTCCACCACGGCCGCGACACCGTCGACGCCGCGCAGCTCGCCGGTCTCGACATGCTGCCAGGACGGCAGGAAGCGCCCGAAGGCCGCGGTCGCGACGGGCTCCACCTCGTGCCGCGCCGCGGCGAGCGACCGCCGTCGCAGCCGCCGCAGCACCTGGGTGTCGCACCATTCGGCGCCGTTGGCCCCCGGCGTGAATTCGCCTTCCACCGCCCGCTTTTCGGCTACCAGGCGATGCAACGCAGTAGCGGCGACGGCGGGGCCGATACCGAAGCGCGCGGCGACGGCGTCGGTGGTGAACGGTCCGTGCGTGCGGGCATAGCGGCCGACCAGGTCGCCGAGCGGGTCGGCGACCGGTTCGATGAACGCGGCGGGAGTGCCGATCGGCAGCGGGACGCCGAGCGCGTCGCGCAGGCGGGAGGCGTCCTCGACGGCGACCCACCAGGTCCGGCCCGCGAACGAGACCTCCAGCGCGCGCCGGGCTTTCGCGAGTTCGCCGAACCAGGGACGCGGGTCGGCCGCGGGTTCGTCGACCGCACCCGAATCCGCCCCCTCGTCGGCGGCGCTGGGCACCGCGTCATCGACAAGGCTCGGCACCGCCTCATCGGCACCCTGCGGCCGCTCATCATCGACCTCGTGCGCTGACGCACCATCGACCCCGCGCAGCTGCACATCACCGGCAGCATGCGGCAGCGCACCGTCGACACCCTGCAGCCGCACCGCACCGACACAGCGCAACGCCGCCTCTTCCGGGGTCAGCGGCCCGAGCAAGCGCAGCAGGTCCGCGAGGCCCTCGGCGTCGCGCGCGCGGCGTTCCGGCGTGAGCCGTTGCAGTTCACGCTCGGTCTGCGCCAGCACCACCGGGTCGAGCAGCTCACGCAGTTCGACGCGGCCCAGCAGCTCGGCGAGCAACCCGGAATCCAGCGAGAGCGCGGCGGCCCTTCGCTCGGCCAGCGGACTGTCACCCTCGTACATGAACTGGCCGATGTAGTCGAACAGCAGCGCGCCCGCGAACGGCGAGGGCGTCGCGGTCTCCACCTCGACCAGTCGCACCTGCCTGCGCGCGACCCGGCCGAGCAGATCCCGCAGGTTCGGCAGATCGTAGACGTCGCGCAGGCATTCGCGCACCGTCTCCAACAGGATCGGGAAGTCGGGGAACTTGCGCGCCACGTCCAGCAGCTGCGCCGAGCGCTGCCGCTGCTGCCACAGCGGGGCGCGTTTGCCCGGATCGCGCCGTGGCAGCAGCAGCGCCCGCGCCGCGCATTCGCGAAACCGGGACGCGAAAAGCGCGGAGCCGCCGACCTGTTCGGTGACGATGTCGTCGATCTCGTCCTGTTCGAAGACGAACAGCTCCGCGCCGGGCGGATCGTCGGTGGTGTCCGGCAGCCGCACCACGATGCCGTCGTCGGAGGCGGTCGGCGCGGCGTCCACGCCGAACCTTTCGCGCAGCCGGGAGCCGACCGCGAGCGCCCACGGCGCGTGCACCGGCAGACCGTACGGCGAATGCAGCACCAGCCGCCAGTCGCCCAGTTCGTCGCGGAACCGCTCGACGATCAGCGTCCGGTCGGTGGGCAGCTGACCGGTGGCGGTGCGCTGATCCTCCAGCAGAGTGACGAGATTCGCGGTGGCGTTGTCGTCGAGTCCGGCGGCGCGGGCGAGGCGGCCGAGGCCGTCGGTCTCCACATTCGGTGCGGAATCGCCTGCGGCGCCGCCTTTCCCACGTTCGGCGCGCCGGGACGTGCCCTTCCGGGATGCGGACGGTCCCTCGGCGGCGGCCGTCGGGGCGACCGGTCTGGTGAGCGCCTGGGCGGATTCCCGACCCGCATTGCGGATGAATTCGCCCAGCGCCGCGCCCAATTCGGCGGGCCTGCCGAGGCCGTCACCGTGCCAGAACGGCAGCCTGCCCGGCTGTCCGAAGGCGGGCGTCACCATGACCCGGTCGAAGGTGATCTCCTCGATGCGCCAGCTGGTCGCGCCGAGGGCGAACACGTCACCGACGCGGGATTCGTAGACCATCTCCTCGTCGAGTTCGCCGACCCGTGAGTTCCGTTCGCCCACCATGTACACCGCGAACATGCCGCGGTCCGGGATCGCGCCGCCGGAGGTCACCGCCAGCCGCTGCGCGCCGGGGCGGCCGGTGAGCGTGCCCGCGTCGCGATCCCACACCAGCCGGGGGCGCAGTTCCGCGAATTCGTCGGAGGGATAGCGGCCGGAGAGCAGGTCGAGCACCGACTCGTAGGCAGAGCGCGGCAGCCCGGCGTAGCTGCCGGTCCCGCGCACGATGTCGAACCAGGCGTCCACGTCGATCGGTTCGAGCGCGCAGGCCGCGACCGTCTGCTGGGCCAGGATGTCGAGCGGGTGGGCCGGGATCTGAATCGCCTCGATCTGCCCGGTCACCATCCGCTGCGCGGCGACGGCGCAGTGGATGACGTCGGTGCGGTGCTTCGGGAACAGCACGCCGCGGGAGATCTCGCCGACCTGATGACCAGCGCGCCCGATGCGCTGCAAGCCGCTCGCCACCGAGGGCGGCGCCTCGACCTGCACCACCAGGTCGACCGCGCCCATATCGATACCGAGTTCCAGGCTGCTCGTCGCGACCACGCAACGCAGGCGACCGCTCTTCAGATCGTCCTCGATGAGCGCGCGCTGCTCCTTGCTCACCGATCCGTGGTGCGCGCGGGCCAGCAGCTGGCCGGCCCCGTGGATCACCTCGGTGGACGCGCCCAGCTGCGCGGGCGGCGCGGGCGCTGTGTCGATCGGATCACCGAGCCGGGCCGCGTAGGCCTCGTTGAGCCGGGCCGTGAGCCGTTCGGCCAGCCTGCGCGAATTCGCGAACACGATCGAGGAGTTGTGGTCCAGGACCAGATCGACGATGGCCTCGTCCACGTGCGGCCAGATCGAGCCCGGCTGATCGGATTCTCCGGGCTCGGTCATGTCCGCCACCGGCACCCGCACCGACAGGTCGAAGGTCTTGGGGGCGGGCGGGGACACGATGGTGATCGGCGCGTTGCCCACGAGGAACCGGCCCACCTCCTCCGGCGGGCGCACGGTGGCCGAGAGTCCGATGCGCTGGGCGGGCCGCTCGGTCATCAGATCCAGCCGGGCCAGCGACAGCGCCAGGTGCGAGCCGCGCTTGGAACCGGCGATGGCGTGCACCTCGTCCACGATCACCGTCCGCACGGTGCGCAGGGTCTCGCGCGCCGCGGAGGTGAGCATGAGGAACAGCGACTCCGGCGTGGTGATCAGGATGTCGGGCGGCGTGCGCTGCATCGCGCGCCGGTCAGCGGCGCTGGTGTCGCCCGAGCGCACGCCGACGGTGATGTCGGGCGGGTCGAGACCGAGCCGTTTGGCGGTCTGGGTGACGCCGACCAGCGGCGCGCGCAGGTTGCGCTCCACGTCCACCGCGAGCGCCTTCAGCGGCGACACGTACAGCACCGTGGTGCCCGCGTGCTCGACCTTGCCGTCTCCGGTCTCGCCACCTTGACGGCGCGTCCGGCGCTGGGCCGCCTCGCGGTCCCGGCGCTCCCGCGCGGCCAGTTCGTCGATCGCCCACAGAAACGCCGAGAGTGTCTTGCCCGAGCCCGTCGGCGCGACCACCAGGGTGTGTTCTCCGGCCGCGATGGCCTGCCACGCGCCGAGCTGGGCCGAGGTCGGCGCGGGGAAGGCGCCGTCGAACCATTCCTGGGTCGCGCGGGAGAACATGGCGGTGGAGAAGGTGGCCATGCGATCAGTCTGCACCCCGCCACCGACAGGCACCCGGCCGCGCGGCGGCAACCGGCCGCTCGGAGACGCAGTCGCCGTCGAGCCGGGTCGAGGAAGGCATCAACGCCGCCTACAACCTCTCGGACGAACCCGAAAGCATGGCCACATCGACTAGATGACTTTGGGGAGGGCCCGCTCGATGATCGGGGTGGTGTCGAGGGCTGGTGGCAGAGTTCCGTAGGCGGTTCCCCAGTCGCGGTGCAAGCGGGTGGCGCAGAACGCATCCGCCACCGCTGGGTGTCCGTGCCTGACCAGGAGCGAGCCCTGCAGGGTGAGGGCCATGGTTTCGACGAGGCGCCGGGCTCCGGCTTGGACGCCGTCCAGATCGTCGGTGGTGAGCAGGGCGCCGAGTTCGGTACGCAGACGATCGGCGGCAGCATCGAGGTTCCGGTCGGCGCCGGCGGCTTTGTCGACCTCGGCGAGGAAAGCGGCGACCGTCTCCGGCTGTTTGGCCATGGCGCGCAGCACGTCGAGCGCCGCGACGTTGCCGGAGCCTTCCCAGATCCCCAGCACCGGAGCTTCACGGTAGAGCATGGGCATCCCCGATTCCTCGACATAGCCGTTGCCGCCGAGGCATTCGAGGGCTTCGGCGATATGCGCCGGCCAACGCTTGCACAGCCAGTATTTCGACACGGCGAGCGTGAGCCGTTGGAAGTGGTCCTCGGCCTCGTCGCCGTTCTTCGCCCGGTCGGTCGCGGCCGCGAGCCTGGTCATCAAGGTGGTGGCAGCCTCGGCCTCGACGGCCAGATCCGCCAGGACGTTGCGCATGAGCGGCTGGTCGATGAGCTGGCGGCCGAACGCACGGCGGTGAGCGGTGTGGTGGATAGCTCGAGTGAGGCCGGCGCGCATGCCCGAGGCGGCGCCGATCACACAGTCCAATCGGGTCAGGTTGACCATTTGGAGAATCGTCGGCACACCGCGGCCTTCCTCCCCAACCAACCAGGCCGTCGCTTCGTCGTACTCGACCTCGGCGGAGGCGTTGGAGTGGTTGCCGAGTTTGTCCTTGAGCCGCTGCAAGTGCATGCGGTTGCGGGTGCCGTCGGGTAGGACCCGCGGGAGCAGGAAGCACGACAGCCCGCCGGGCGCCTGGGCCAAGAGCAGGAAGATGTCGCTCATCGGCGCCGAGGTGAACCATTTGTGTCCGGTGACCAGATAGGAGCCGTCGGGCTGCGGGACGGCACGAGTGGTGACGGCGCGCAGATCCGAGCCTCCCTGCTTCTCGGTCATCGACATACCCGCGATCAGGCCCGCCTTGGTGAGCGGCGGTCGAAGCCCGAAATCATAAGACCGCGAGACCAGAAGCGGCTCATAGGAACTCGCCAGGGCGGGGCTGTGCCGCAGCGCGGCCACGCTGGCATAGGTCATCGATATCGGGCAGATGTGACCGGCCTCCGTCGGCCAGACGTACAGCTTCGCCGCCCGAGCGAGATGTGCGTAGGGCCGGTCGTCGTCCCAGGCCGATCCGTGCAGCCCGTGGCCGACCGCGCGAGCCATCACCTCGTGCCAGGCGGGGTCGAACTCGACCTCGTCGATGCGGTGCCCATACCGATCGTGGGTGCGCAGGACTGGTGGATGAGCGTTGGCCTGCCGCGCCCACGCCTGGACCCGTTCCGAGGCGGCCATGGCGCCGACCTCCCGAACCTCGGCCTCGGCCTCGCCGCCCCCGTCCCGGTGCAGACCTTCCAGCAGAGCCGGATCGTCGGCCGGATTGTGGCCGGTCAGCGGGGGAACCTGGTTGAAGACCACATGGGTCATTACGTCTCCCAAACATAACGTAGTTGTGTTACGCTAAAACCATGGCACGCGCACCACTGGGACGTCAACAGCTCCTCACCGCGGCTAGGGCCGAGCTCGTAGCCGGGAACGGCAACCTCGACCTCGCCTCGGTCACCCGGCGAGCCGGGGTCACGAGCGGCGCTCTCTACCACCATTTCGGGTCCAAGGCCGGACTGGTCACGGCGATCTACACGGCGTTCTACGACGGTCTCGACGAGCTCTTGTCCGATGAGGGACTGCCGGACGAGTCCGACTGGAGCGCACGGGAGCGCGAACGCACGCGCCGGATCGTCGACTACCACTTCGCCGATCCGCTGGCCGAGATCTTCCTGAATCGCGCGGCCCCCGATCCGCAGATTGCCGAACTGGAACCTCTGCTGATCCAGCGCGTCAGTGACGCCACGGCACGCAACATCCGGCGCGGCCAGCAACTCGGCCAACTCGACGCCGACATCGACCCCGACAGCGCGGGCGCCTACATCATCGGCGGACTGCGTCACGCACTGGCGCAGCAGCTACGAACCGTGCCACGCGTGTCCACGGAGACGGCCACCGCGCTGCTGTGGCGATACGTCGCAGCCACCCTCGGCCTCACCACACCGGAGCGAGGACAGATCTGACGCGCGCCCGGAAGGCAAACCGCGCGCTACTAGGTGGCACCCGTCGAGCCACCTAGCGAGGGATAAGGGCCCGCTCGCGGGCGGCGGGTAATACGCTTCCACCGTGCAGAAGGTGCTCAGACTCGACCTGGTCAGCCATGGCATGACCGAGGCGATGCGAAAGGCACGCTTTCCAGTCGACGAATCTCTCACCGAGGCGGGCCGCCGCGCCATCGCCGCCTGCACGCCGCTGACCGCGCCGCGAGTGCTCACCGGACCGGAGCGTCGCACCGTCGAGACCGCTGCCCTGCTCGGCCTGCCCGGCGAGGAGGACGACCGGCTGCGTGACCTGGACGCGGGCGCGTGGCGCGGCGGCGAGCTGATGTCGGTGCCGCAGGACGAGCTCTACGCCTGGCTGACCAACCCGCAGTTCCGCGGGCACGGCGGGGAATCGGTGACCGACGTGATCGAGCGGACCAGGTACTGGATGGCCGAGATCGCGTCCGCGGGCATGTCCACCGTCGCCGTGACCCACCCCGCGGTGATCCGCGCGGCGCTGCTGGTGACCCTGGACGCCCCGCCGAAATCGTTCTGGCGGATCGACATTCCGCCGGGCAGCGTCACCCGGCTGCACTATCGCGGCGAGTGGACCCTGCACTTCCCGCCGTGAACGTGGCGAGTACTCATTCGGCGGCGCGCACGGGCGTCGACCGTTCGGCGACGCTCAGCAGCAGCCGCACCGCGTCGGTGATCAACCGGGCCGACAGGGACGGGTCGATGGCGCGCTGAATGCCGAGCCCGAGACCGAGGCTGAGCACCGTGGCCGCGGCGTCCTCGGCGGGCATCGGCAGGACCAACCCGAGACTGTCCGCCAGGGTCTGCAACTGCGCGGCCACCGCGCCGCGCACGGCGTCGAGGCTGGACACCAGCGCGGCCCGCAACTCGGGATCGTCGCGGGAGAGCGTGGCGAATTCGAACTCGAGCATGGTCCAGCCGACGTCGCCGAGGGTGCGTTCGGCCCAGTCCTGAAGTCGCGTGAGCCGGTCGTCCAGGCTCTCGTCCGCGGCGACGAGTTCGGCGACCTCGCCGAACTTGGTGGCGTGGATGTGCTCGAGCACCTCGAGGCACAGCTCCTTCTTGGTGCGGAAGTTGGAGTAGACCGCGCCCTTGGAGTAGCCGGCCTCCTCCGCGACCCGCTCCATCGAGGTCTTCGCGTAGCCGTCGGCGAGGAAGAGATCGCGCGCCGTCGCGACCAGATCGGCCCTGGTGCGGGCCTGACTCTCGGAGCGGGTCAGTCGTGCCATGCGGCGATTCTACGTACCGTGAGATTTCGGATACCGAGAGAATTTGGATTCTGCTAGTGTGCGAAACCATGGGTAACAACAACGGGACACAGCGACGTGGCCTGGCCATCGGGTGCGGAGGCACGGTCGGCGCCGCCTGGATCGTCGCCGCACTGGCCGCCGTGCGCGACGCGCTCGACTGGGATCCGCGCGAGGCCGACGTCCTGATCGGCACGTCGGCGGGCGCGGAGCTGGTGGCCATGCTCGGCAGCGGCATCGGCGTCGAGGAACTGGTCGCCATGCAGGAAGGCCGGAGCACGAACCCGATCCTGCTCGAGCACATGCGCGACGCGCCGGGACGATTCCCGCCGCTGCCCCGCCCCCGCCTCGGCGCACCGCGGCTGAGTCTGCGCGCGGCGGGTTCGGCGCAGCGGCTGCTCACCGCGGGCAGCGGCCTGCTGCCGATCGGCGGCGGCGACGCCGGCTGGTTGCAGCGGCTCGCCGAGCGGCTCAACCCGGGCCGCGACTGGACGCCACACCCCGCGACGTGGCTGGTCGCCATGGATTACGCCACGGGACAACGGGTTCCGTTCGGCGCGCCGGACGCGCCCGATGCCACACTCGGGGCGGCGCTGCGCGCGTCCTGGGCTATCCCCGGCTGGCTGCCGCCGGTCTCGATCGCCGGACGCCGGTTCGTCGACGGTGGCGCCGGATCTACCGCGTCGGTGGATCTGCTCACCGGGCAGGGCTTGGATGAGGTCGTGGTGCTCGCACCGATGGCCTCCGCGGCGCGAGTGCCCGCCACCGGTCCCGGCCATTTCCTGGAACGTCAGCTGCGCGACCGGATGAGCGCCCAGCTCGCCGCGGAGATCGCCGAACTGCGCGCCGGGGGCACCCGGGTGCTGCTGCTCGGCGCGACCGCCGAGGACCTCGCGGTGATGGGCCCCAACTTCATGGACGGCCGCCGCCGTCTCGACACCTTCCGGCACAGTCTGCGCAGCACTCGCCGCGCCCTCGAACAAGGAGCGTTCGCATGAGAATTCTCGGTCACGGATATCCAGCCATCGATGTGCGGGACGCCCGGGTGCTGATCACCGGCGCCGGGCGCGGCATCGGCCGGTCCACCGCCCAGATCTTCGCCGACGCCGGAGCCGAGGTGGCCATCGCCGACGTCGACACCGCGGCAGCCGAAGCCGCAGCAGCGGCCATCGGCGCCCGCGCCTTCGAGCTCGACGTACGCGTCCGCGACCAGTGGGACAAGGCCGTCGCCGAGCTCGGTCGCGTCGACATCCTGGTCAACAACGCGGGCGTGATGCCGGCGGGCGCGTTCCTCGACGAGCCCGACGCGGTCGGCCGCGCCACCATCGACATCAATGTCTGGGGTCTGATCCACGGAATGCGCGCGGTGGCGCCGGGGATGATCGCGCGCGGGCGCGGACACATCGTGAACGTCGCCTCCCTGGCGGGCAAGCTCCCGATTCCCGGCCTGGCCGTCTACAACGCCAGCAAGTTCGCCGCCGTCGGCCTCTCGGCCGCAACGCGTTTGGAGTTCGCCGAGCAAGGCGTGAGCGTCAGCTGTGTGCTGCCCTCCGCGGTGCGCACCAGGCTGTCCTCGGGCCTGACCCTGGGGCGCGGGATGCCCACCGTCGACCCGGAAGACGTCGCCGCCGCCATCGTCCAGACCCTCCAGACGCGCAAAGCCGAAGTGGCCGTGCCGAATTACCTCGGTCCTCTCGACATCGCCCTGGCCGCCGCGCCGGAACGCGCTGTCCAGTTGGTTCGCAAACTCTTCGACGGCAACCGTGCGCTGAATCCCGCCGACGCCGGCGTGCGGGCGAAGTACGAGGAACAGGTCCGCGAGATCACGGACTGAACCATCCCCTCGGTATCGGCATCGAAATCCTCTGGCACGCACTGTCATCGATCAGCATCGTCTGTGCGTCGACGGCCTCGCGCGCCCCGGGCCGTCTGTGCCAGGCACGGTCTGAGGAACGATCACGTCGACGCGAGCACCATGCCGAGCGCGGCGGTGCCGTCCAGCAGGGCGCGCGAGCGGGCATCGATGCTCGCGTCTCGCGCGGCCAGCACGGATGAGATCTCGTGCCATCTGTTCGCGCGGCGCAGTTCCGGCATCAGGGCGCGCAACGGGCCGATCCGGTAACCAGCCCGCCGCAGTTGGTTGACGATCCGCGCGTCTCGGACATCGCTCGGCGTGTACTCGCGCGCCCCGCGCGGACTGCCGCGACGCGGCGCGAGGAGTCCCTCGGATTCCCAGTGCCGCAACGCCGACGGCCGCACGCCGAGCGCACCGGCGAGCTCGGCGACGCTCATCGAATCGGCAGGCCGGACGTCGTCCATCGGCTCGACGGTGATCGCACCCGCCGCCCGCTTGGCCAGCTCCAGTTCCCGGCGCTCGGTGTCGAGCCGGGCATGCGCGGCGTCCAGGAGCGCGAGCAGGGCCGAGCCCGGGTAGGCGTGCGCGGCGCGCATGATTCGCTTGGCCTCCACCGGGCCCGCGCCCACCGCGAAGGCGCGATAGGCCACCGCGGAATGCAGGTGCGATTCCGTGTAGGTCCGGTAACCGGCGGCGGTGCGTGTCGCCGGAGGCAGGACGCCGTCGCGTTCCAGGTTGCGCACCTGCTGGACGGAGCACCCCACCCGTCTGGCGACATCGACCGTGCGCAGTCCAGGCGATTTGCGACTTGTCACGTCGGCAACTCGGCGGTCCCGGACCGAAGTCTCCACAAGCACATGAATGAAACGCTAGAACACATGGAGATGGACGAGATCATCGAATTCGTCGCGGGACTCGACGGAGTCCTGACATTGAAGCCGCAACCCGGCGACGGCTCCCCCGAAATAAGCTGGGGCGACGCGTTCTTCTATTTCGCACCCGACGGCGTCGTCCCGCGAACGCAGCCCTTCGCCACGATCCTGACGAAGGACTACCCCGGCGACGAGACCTCGCGCCTGAGCCGCCCCGACACCTTCCGCGTGAACTTCTTCGCCGGAAAGGACGCCTTCCAGAACTGGACCGGCCGCACACCCCGCGACCCCGCCCCGGAGGACACGGACCCAAGCGCCACCGACATCGTCATGGCGCACCCGGTCTACGGCGGCCAGGGGTGGCTTGCCGCGGTGAATCCGGGCCCGCGGACGGAACCAGCGGTCCTCGACCTACTTCGAGCCGCCCACGACCTCGCCCGCTCCCGCTGGCACCGCCGCGCCGGGAACGATCAGCCCGTGCCCGACCAGCCGATACCCGATCGACCCGGCTCCTGATCGAGTTCGGTACCGCGCCGGATCGCTCCCGCGCATTGCGGTATTCGCCCTCGCGCACGTCTTCGCGAAGGATGGCCTGTTGCGCGGAGTGTGGACCGGCAACGGTTTCGAGTTGTAGGTGCTCGGCTGCATCAGCGGTTCCTTCCGTTCGACGGCGGGCATCGAACGGCCGAAGTGGATGCGCGGTGTGCGCCAGGCTCCCGGCCGGGCGTGATGCGATAGCCCTGGCGGACGAGGCGGTCCTGGATCTGCTGCACCTTCGGTCTCGGCGGTTCGTCCTCGGTGCGGAGGCCAACGGCGAGGATCGCGGCGATCATGACGGCCAGGGCGATCAGGACGAGGGGATCGTGTTGGAGCAGAGTCATTTCGGGGTCTCCGGGATGAGGTCGCGAACCGGCGGCCGGGGCTGCCTCGTGCGCTGGCCATCGACGGCCTCGGTCACGAGATCAGCCCAGCGGGTGGCGAGGTAGCCGACGTGCGACCACGCTCGGTGGAGTTCGTCGGCGGTGTGTTCGGCGCCGAGGACGAGTTCGGCGGCGACGTGTGCGGCGGCCATGCCGTCGACCGCCCGGCCGTAGCCGGTCGCCTGCGACCAGGGTTGGCGCGGTTGGATGTGCACGGCCACCCAGTCATCGATCAGAGTGCACAGTGCGCCGCGACGGCCGTCGATCCGGGTTTGTGTGGCGGGGTCGATGATTCGGGTCCGGTGCAGATGAGCCAGTGCGTGTGCCCACCGCAGCACGAGGTGGTCGCCGGGCTGATGTCCGGCGGCGCCGCGGAACGCGGCCGAAAGCTCACGCCATCCAGGAAGCGTCGGCCGGGAACCGTAACCGGCCGCCCGAACGATGTCCTCCGACATTGCCGCTCAGCCCAAAATCGTCGAGACGCGGGAGAGCGCGGCCAGATACTGGCGGCAGCGCGGGCCGTGCTCGGCGTGCTGCGACAGCACCAGCGCAGCGCGCTCGCGGTCCATGACGATCGGCGGACTTGCGCAGTCCCCGTGTTCGGTTTCCCACTGCTGTATGCGGTTCATCAGCGACGACATTTCGTGCCTCTCCCCTGCGATGGTTAGGGCACACCGGCACCGGTCCGACCGCGCCGAGCCATGAGCCCTACACGACGTCCCGTGCGGCCGGTTCACGTATCCGAGACGAGATAGAGGAAACGCCTGCGGTCCGGCACCGGTGTGCTCTGGAACCATCCCCCGTGATCGCCCCTGCTAGAGCGACATTGCGGGCTACCCTGGTCCAATTCGCGGTCTACTCCGGTCTACTTCGGGTTCATTCGGCGTGGTCGAGGGAGTCACAGTTGGGTATGCAGATTGCATGGACCGGCGCGCAGGTGACGGCTCTGCGCGATGCCCTTGGGCTCACGCAACGACGGTTCGCACAGAAGTCGGGCGTAGGGCTTTCCACCGTGAAGAAGTGGCGGGCAGAAGGCGACACCGTACTCAACGCGAGTTCCGCGAGCATCATGGACACGCTGCTCGCGCGGGCCACCCCCGAACAGCGTGAACGGTTCACCGAGAACATCAACCCGGCAAGCACGGATGCGGTAGTGGCGCAGTGGCCTCCCGATATGTGGACGGCTGAGGCAACGGTGGTCGCCGCCGATCTGACCCGAGAGGACCTGATGATTGATCGCCGCATGATCAGCCGCGTGCTACTCGGCGTAGTCGCCGGTGCGCCGCTGCTCGAACCGCTGGAGCGGTGGCTGCGCAGCGCACCGGACACGCTGAAGGTGCCAGGGCGCGCCCGTCCTGGTATCGGTATGCAAGAGGTCGAGGAGTTGCGCAACGCGGCGCGCGTATTCCGGGCATGGGACGACCAGCACGGCGGCGGCCTGCGCCGCAAAGCTGTTGTCGGGCAGCTGGCCGAGGTGAACGAACTACTCACCGAGTCGCATCCGCCGGAAATCCGCCGCGAACTCGCGGCCACGATGGCACAGCTGGCCGAGACCGCGGCGATGATGTCTTGGGACTCCGGGCATCAGCGGCTGGCACAGCGCTACTACGCGCTGGCGGTGCGTGCCGCACGGGAGGCCGACGATCGCGCGTTCGCGGCGGTCGTGTTAGCCGGGATGGTGCGGCAGCTCTTGTCGCTGAAGCAGCCCGCAGACGCTCTCGAACTGGTCCGCCTGGCGCAGGACTACGCGGGCGGGCACCTCACCCCGACGACCGAGGCGATGCTGTTCACGCGGGAGGCCTGGGCGTACGGGCAGCTCGGCCGCCCGACTGCATTCCACAGCACCTGCGACAGGGCGCATGCGGCGTTCGCCGACTCCGACCATTCGATAGATCCGGACTGGATTCGCTACTTCGACAGTGCCGAGCTGGCGGGCACGATCGGCGGCCGGCTGCTGGATATTGCGCGCCGCGACGGCGACCGCGTGACCGCGTCCGAAGCCGCCGAGTACATCGGGCGGGCGATAGAGTCGCGCAGGCCTGGGCGGCGGCGCAGCGCCGCCCTCGATCAGTTGGGCATGGTCGAGGCACGGCTCATCGAAGGAGAGCTCGAGGAGGCCTGCCGAATCGGTCACACTGCGTTGCAGGTCGTCGAGCAGACCGCTTCGGACCGTGTCGCGAGGAAGCTGGCGAGGGTGTACAACCGCACCGGACAGTTCGCGATGGTGGGCGCGGTGGTCGAGTTGCGGGAGCGGATGTGGCCGCTGGTCGCCGCGACAGCGTGAGGAGCGAAAGCATGGTGCGGGTCGGCGTCACCGGGCATATGAACATCACCGAGACCACCGCGTTGATGGTCTACGAGGCGGTGCGGGCATTGATCGCCGACCACGACCCCGGCGAGTTGGTCGGTGTCAGCTGCATTGCCCGCGGGGCCGACTCGGTGTTCGCTCGCGCGGTGCTCGACGCCGGTGCTCGCTTGGAAGTGGTGCTGCCGTCACGAAACTACCGCGAGGCGAAGGTGAAGCCGGAGCACGCCGCCCTTTTCGATGATCTCTCGGCGCGGGCGGCCAGGGTGCTGGTCATGGACTACGACGACGCGGGCCGGGAAGCTTACGAAGCCGCGAACGAGGCGGTGCTCGGCTCGGTCGATCGGTTGGTCGCGGTGTGGGACGGCGAGACAGGACAGGCAGGCAGCACCGGTTCGGTGGTCGACCTCGCACGCGCGAAGGGCGTGCCGGTACATGTGGTGTGGCCGGAGGGTGCAGCGCGCGGATAGCCTCCGAGCCCGGAGGGGCAGATGCAGACACTCGCACCGCCGCTTCCGGGGTTGGCATAGCCAAGTGTCACCGTGAGAAAGAATGCCAAACCCGTTGGTTCACATCGTAAGTCACGGTGCGATCAACACGTTCTGGAAGCTGGTGACCGAGTCGCCACCGTCCGGCCACTGCGGACAGGTCGACGGTTACCGAATCGTCCGACACGGTACCGAGGCGTCCGACCCAGCACGGGCTTTGCTCGATGAGGGTTTCCGCTATCGCGTCATCGGGATCCGGTACGTCGACCGGCGATTCGTCGACCAACGCGGAGCCGACCAGCAGGGCCATCAGGCGGCCGAGAATCGCTGGGGGCACTACCGAGTTCGTCGACTCGACAGTGACGTAGCAGTCGTCGTGTCCAGAGAACCAGACCCGCGAACCAACCATCTCGGGTAAGGCCGGTTCGTCGAGGTTCATTGTGCCCATAGTCAGGGCGATCTCATCTACTTGTTCGGGCGTCGGCGCACCTGGCACGTCAACCCACGCCAGCTCGTACGGCGACCAGTCGGTGAGAAACCGACGCAGATCGTCCCTACGAATCACCAACACCTCCTCGCTCAGACCGACGACACCAGATGCCAGCCCGTCGAGGCGGTGAGTCTCGTGACCGATGCCCTGCGCTGCCGCGATCGCCGACGACGGCCACTGGCGATACTCCCGACACTGTTCACAGCGAACGCGCCATACGGCCCGATCTCGACCACCATCGCCTCCTCGGTGCACAGTCTTCCCGCCGACCGGCTCTCTGTCATCGAACCCGGCAGCGCACCGCATCCCGAACCGGAAATTCACGCGACAGACGCACCCGCGTCGTAACCCGTTCCGGTTCGCATGACAGTCATCTGAGGGAGGGCGCGGCGCCGGGTCGGCAGGGACGCGCGTCCACCGAGTGTTAGTTGCCACTCAGTTGCTAACAGTTCGGCCCTCGCCGACGACAGCCCTTGCGGCCGACCGCCACTCATTCGACAGGAGCAGGACAGATGACGACCCGATCGGCGCGGTGCACGCGCTCGCTCCGAGCGATTGCCGCGCAGTACGTCGCAGCGCTGGTCGCGCTGCTGGCGACGGTCGTCTTCAGCTATCTGCTGCTGCATGCACCGCAGCCCGCGCGCACCGCGGAAGTTCCGCACTCGAGCGTCACCCAGCACTCACGCTGAACATAACTAGACCGGTCGTCATAGTTCGAGGTACCGTGACCTCGTGTCCCCACGAACCGACTCGCGGCAGCGCTTCCTCGACGCCGCCGCCGACCTCTTCCATACCAAGGGCTATCACGCCACCGGCCTCAATCAGCTGGTCAGCGCGGGCGGCGCCCCGAAGGGGTCGCTGTACTTCCACTTCCCCGGCGGGAAGGAGCAGCTCACGGCGGAGGCGCTGACCCAATCCAGCGCGCAAGTGCGCGACATCCTGCGCGCACTGCTCGCCGAGGGCGATACCGACGCGGTGTTCGCCGCCTTGGAGCAGAACCTGATCGACTCCGATTACCAGCGCGGCTGCCCGCTGGCGACGGTCGCGCTGGACGCCGCCGCCGAGAGTGAACCGATCCGGCAGGCCTGCGTCGCCGGATTCGACTCGTGGCGAGCGGCGATCGACGAGTTCCTGCGAGACAAGGGCGTCGACGAGGACCGCGCAGCGCCGCTTTCGGTCGTCGCGCTGAGCATGCTCGAGGGCGCACTGCTGCTCACCAAGACCCAGCGCGACCTCGCCCCGTTGCGCACCGTCGCCGACCACCTCCGCACCACCATCGAACAGGAGCTCTCCTGATGCGCATCCATCACCTCGACTGCGGCACCATGCGCCCCTTCGGCGGGAAGCTGCTCGACGGCGCGCCCGGCCTGCTGCGCCGGGCCGAAATGGTCTGCCACTGCTTGCTTCTCGAACTCGATGATCGGCTCGTCCTCATCGAGACCGGGATGGGCGAGCAGAGCGTGCTCCGCCCGCGCGAATGGCTCGGCCGCCGCTTCATCAACCTCACCCGTCCGGTCTTCGACCTCGAGCGGACCGCGGTGCGACAGGTGGAGGCGCTCGGCTTCCGCCGTGAGGACGTGCGCGACATCGTGCTCACCCACCTCGACCTGGATCACGCGGGCGGCCTCGCCGACTTCCCGCACGCCACCGTGCACGTCTATGACGAAGAGCTGCGCGCCTTCCGCGGCGCACACACCGCGCAGGAGCGATTCCGTTACCGCGCGGCACAATTCGAGCACGGACCGAAGTGGCAGTCCTACGCCGATCACGGCGAGCAGTGGTTCGGCTTCGAGGCCGTCCGCGAACTGGCCGGACTGCCGCCGAGCCTGCTGCTGGTGCCACTGGCCGGGCACACCCGAGGTCACGCGGGCGTCGCCGTCGACACCGGTGACGGCTGGCTGCTGGCCGCGGGCGACGCGTATTTCCACCCCGGCCAATTGGATCTCGCCCATCCGCACCAACCGCTCGGCGTCACGCTGTTCGAGCGCAGCGTCGAGACCCTCGGCGGGCCGCGGCGCGAGAACCAGCAGCGCCTGCGCGATCTGCTCCGCGACCACGGCGCGCAGGTGCGGATCTTCTCCGCGCACAACGCCGCCGAGCTGCACGCGTTCCAGCGCGTATCCGCCTGAAACCCTTGACCGCTCAACCCTTCCCGCTTAACTTGCAATATGTAAGTTAAGCGGGAAGGGTGCGGCCATGGACGATCCGCGGCGCTATGTGGTCATCGGCGGAGGACTGGCGGGGCTCGCGTCCGCGGTCTGGCTGGCCGAAGCAGGGAAACGGGTCACGCTCCTGGAGCGCCGCGGACGGCTCGGCGGGCGCACCCACGCCATGCGCGTCGATGCCGTCGACGATCCGCCCGACAACGGCCAGCACGTGATCGCCAGCGGCTACGAGCATTTGTTCCGCTATCTCACCAGCGTCGGCACCCGCGAATTCGTCGCCTTCCCGCACCGGGCCACGCTGCGCTGGCCGGACGGACGCGCGGCGAGCATGTCCACCAACGGATTCGGGGCGCTGCGCACCTTCCTGGGCGCGCATCCCGACGCGAGCCCCCAGGATCGGCTGCGCGCGGCCCGCGCCACGCTGCGCCTCGGGTGGCAATGTCTGCGCCAGCCGACGGATCTGGCCGATCTCACCACCGAACAGTGGTTCCAGCGGGTCGGCATGCCCGCGACAGCCCGTGAGGCGCTGTGGGATTGGCTGGCGCTCGGCATCGCCGCCGAACCGGTGCAGCGAGAGTCGGCGAAGGTGTTCGCCGACGTGCTGGCGACCGGCATCCGGCTCGGCGTCCGGCACCGCCGCGCGGTCACCATCGGCTACCCGACGACTGACCTCGACACGCTGTATGTCGCTGGGGCACAACGGGTTTTCCAGCGACACGGGGTGGATGTCAGGCATCGCGCCGTGGCGCGGCGCATCCACATCGCCGATGGCAAGGTGACCGGCGTCGCGCTGGCCGACGGCTCGGTGCTGCCCGCCGACGCGGTGGTCTGCGCGGTGCCCAACTCCTCGATCGCGGGCCTGCTCGACGATCTGCCGGAGCACGCCGAAATCTACGCCGCGGCAGACAAACTCGGCTACACGCCGATCGTGAGCACCAACCTCTACCTGGACCGTCCGCTCGGCACGACGGCCGAGTTCGAGGCGCTGATCGGCGGCACCGGCGTCATCGACGAAGTCTTCGATCGTCAGCTGATGACCGGGCGGAGCACCGACAAGGCCTGGTTGTACTGCCTCACCACAAGCGGCGCCTACGAGCAGATCCACAAGACCAACGACGAGATCGTCGCCGAACAAATCGACCTGCTGCGCCGCTACTACCCTGCGGCGGCCTCGGCCCGCGTCGTGCGGGCCCACGTGGTGCGCATGCCGAAGGCGACCTTCTCACAGGTGCTCGGCACCCACGGGCTGCGACCCGAGCAGCGCACCTCGGTTCCCACCCTCGCGCTGGCGGGCGACTGGACCGCCACCGACTGGTCGGCGACCATGGAGAGCGCGGTGCAGAGTGCGGCCAAGGCGGTGGATCTCCTGCTTGCGCTACCGTCTGTGCCGTGACCACGGAGCGAGCCTCCCGCGCGCCGAAGCGGCGCATGTCCGCGGCCGATCGACGCGCCCAACTCCTGGACGTGGCCCGCGATATCGCCGCGGCCGAGGGATTCGGCGCCGTGAGCATCGAGCGCGTCGCCCGCACCGCCGACGTCGCCCGTGCGCTGGTCTATCAGCAGTTCACCGATCTGCCCGGGCTCATGTCCGCACTGCTGGACAGGGAGACCGCGATCGCGCTGGCAGGCGTGCGCAGCGTGGACTGGGTCGGCACCGCCGACGACGTCGACCAGGTCGGCCGCGGAGTACTGGCCTACTTGCACGCCGCGCCGACCAGCTGGCGGATCATGCTCAGCCCGCCCGACGGCGGCCCGCCCGAACTGCGCGACCGGCTCGAGACGGGTCGCGCCTACGCGCGAGCCATCGGCGCGCGGCACCTCTCCCGCTACGCCGGGGTCACCGTCGATCCGAACGGCGCGACGGAACGAATCATGCTGGCCGCCATCGAGGAACTGGCCCGCCTGCATCTCACCGACCCGGTCGCCCATCCGGACGAGCTCGTCCTGCGCTACCTGCGCTCGCTGGTGGACTGGGCGGTCGGCGTCGAGTCGGCGCTCGATCGAACCTGAGCGGGCTGTTCAGCCGTCGGTGGGCACCGGCTCCAGGATCTGCGCGCGCGGCTCGGGCGCGGCGGCCCGCAGTGCGTCGGCCGCGGCGTCGTCCGGCTGGGTCTGCGAGTGGATCTCGGCATCGACCCTGGCCTGATAGGTCCTGATCTCGCGGTCGATCTCGGCCTCGTCCCAGCCGAGCACCGGCGCCACCAGCCGGGCCACCTGTTCGGCGCAGTGCGCGCCGCGGTGCGAGTACTCGATGGAGATCCTGGTGCGCCGGGCCAGAATGTCGTCCAGGTGCAGCGCGCCCTCGGCCGCCGCCGCGTACACCGCCTCCACCTGGAGATACGAGGGCGCCTCGGTGATCGGCTGCAACAGCTCCGGCTTGCCCGCGGCCATCGCCATCACCTCGTCGATGAGCGACCCGTAGCGGTCGAGCAGGTGCTTGACGCGGTACGGGTGCACGCCGTACGCCTCGGCCAGCTGCACGGTTTGATTGACCAGCGCGAAATAGCCGTCCGCGCCGAGCAGCGGCACCTTCTCGGTGATCGACGGCGAGACCCGCGCCGGAATGTCCTGTGCCGCTTCGTCCATCGCGTCGTAGGCCATCACCCGGTAGGTGGTGTACTTGCCGCCCGCGATGGCGACCAGACCCGGCGCGATCCGGGCGACGGCGTGCTCCCTGGAGAGCTTGGAGGTGGAATCGCTCTCACCTGCCAGCAGCGGCCGCAGGCCCGCGTAGACGCCGGTGATGTCGTCGCTCGTCAGCGGGGTGACGAGCACCTGATTCACCCGGTCGAGCAGGTAGTCGATGTCGGCTTTGGTGGCGGCCGGGTGCGCCAGGTCCAGATTCCAGTCGGTGTCGGTGGTGCCGATGATCCAGAACGCGCCCCACGGGATGACGAAGAGCACCGAGGTGGCCGTGCGCAGGATGATCGCGGTGTCGCTGACGATCCGGTCGCGCGGCACCACGATGTGCACGCCCTTGGAGGCGCGCACGTGGAACCGGCCGCGGTTGTGCGAGAGCGCCTGGACCTCGTCGGTCCACACGCCGGTCGCGTTGATGACGACGTGCCCCCGCGCCTCGCCGGAACGCCCGTCCTCGGTGTCGCGGAACCGCACGCCGACGATCCGATCCGACTCCCGCAGGAATCCGACGACCTGGGTGGAGGTGCGGATGACCGCGCCGTAGTGCGCGGCCGTGCGCGCCACCATCATGGTGTGGCGGGCGTCGTCGACGACCGTGTCGTAGTAGCCGACGCCGCCGATCAAAGAGTCGTGCCGCAGACCGGGCGCCAGCCGCAGCGCGCCCGCCCGCGTCAGATGATGCTGTCCGGGAACGGATTTCGCGCCGCCCATGGTGTCGTAGAGCATCAGACCCGAGGCGACGTACGGCCGCTCCCACACCCGGCGGGTCAGCGGATAGAGGAAGCGAAGCGGCTTCACCAGGTGCGGCGCCAGCCTGGCCAGCGCCAGCTCTCGCTCCCGCAGCGCCTCGCGCACCAGCCCGAACTCCAGCTGCTCCAGATACCGCAGCCCGCCGTGGAACATCTTCGACGACCGGCTCGAGGTGCCCGAGGCCAGATCCCGCGCCTCCACCAGCGCGACCGAGAGACCGCGGGTCGCCGCGTCGAGCGCGATGCCCGCACCGACCACACCGCCACCGATGACGATCACGTCGAAGTGTTCCTTGCCCAATCGCTGCCAGGCCGTATGGCGCTGCTCCGGGCCGAGGAACTGCGATTCCGGTTTCATGGTCATGCTCGACTCCTCCAGCCGACGCGCCTGCGTCGGACGTTTGGGTCTTCACGGGCACCGATCGAGCTGTTCTCGTACAGGCTATGCGAATCGCCGCGCCGAGCGCCGCCCGCCGCGGCTCCGTGTGTCGTGCGGAACTACTCGTCGGTAACCACCTCAGCCTAATCCCGCGGCGATCATGCCGCGATGTGATACCGAGCCCGCTGGTCGTTTAGTAGCCTGCTGCAATGCGTCGCTATGTGGCCGCCATCGATCAGGGCACGACATCGAGCAGGTGCATCGTCTTCGACCGGCATGGCCGCGTCGTCGGGGTGGCCCAGCGCGAACACGAGCAGCTCTTCCCGCGGCCGGGCTGGGTCGAGCACGATGCCGAAACGATATGGCGCAATACCGAATTCGTGATCGGCGAGGTGCTGGAGCGCAACGGTCTCGACGCAGGCGACATCGCCGCCGTCGGCGTGACCAATCAGCGCGAGACCACCGTGGTCTGGGACCGCGCCACCGGCAAGCCGATTCACCACGCCATCGTCTGGCAGGACACGCGCACCGATCGGCTCGTCACCGAACTCGGCGGCGAGGCGGGCCCGACCCGCTATCAGGACCGCACCGGACTGCCGCTGTCCACCTACTTCGCGGGCCCCAAGCTGCGCTGGATCCTCGACCACGAACCGGGGGCGCAGGAGCGCGCCGAGGCGGGCGAGCTCTGCTTCGGCACCATCGACAGCTGGGTGCTGTGGAACCTGACCGGACGACACATCACCGACGTCACCAACGCCTCCCGCACCATGCTCATGGATCTGCGCACCCTGCAATGGGATTCGGAGATCTGCGCGGAATTCCGGGTACCCGAGGCGATGCTGCCGGAGATCCGCAGTTCCTCGGAGGTGTACGGCGAGATCGGCTCCGGACCGCTGCGCGGCGTGCCGGTCGCGGGCATCCTCGGCGATCAGCAGGCCGCCACCTTCGGCCAGGCCTGCCTCGTCCCCGGCGAGGCCAAGAACACCTACGGGACAGGCAATTTCATGCTGCTCAACACCGGAACCACCCCGGTGTTCAGCAAGCACGGGCTGCTCACCACGGTCTGCTACCGGCTCGGTGACCAGCCCGCGGTCTACGCCTTGGAAGGCTCCATCGCGGTGACCGGGTCACTGGTGCAGTGGTTCCGAGACAATCTCGGCATCATCGACTCCGCCGAGGAGATCGAGCAACTGGCGGGCAGCGTCGAGGACAACGGCGGCGCCTACATCGTGCCCGCGTTCTCCGGGCTGTTCGCCCCGCGCTGGCGGCCCGACGCCCGCGGCGTGATCGCCGGGCTGACCCGCTTCGTCAACAAGGCGCACCTGGCGCGAGCGGTTCTCGAATCCACCGCGTTCCAGACCATGGAGGTGGTCGACGCGATGCGCGCCGACGCCGAATCCCAGCGGCTCGATCTGGAACTGACCATGCTGAAGGTCGACGGCGGCATGACCGGCAACGACCTGCTCATGCAGTTCCAGTCCGACATCCTGAACGTCCCCGTGGTCCGGCCGGTCGTCACCGAGACCACCGCGCTCGGCGCGGCCTACGCCGCGGGCCTTGCCGTCGGCTACTGGTCCGGCACCGACGACATCCGCGCCAACTGGGCCGCCGACACCACCTGGCAGCCGAACATGAGCGCCGAGGACCGCGAGCAGCACATCGCTGCGTGGAACAAGGCCGTCGAACGCACCTACAACTGGGTCGACTGACGCGCTATCCGGCGTGCGCCGTGGCCAGCCGGTCGACCGCCTGCTCGAGCACGGCCGCGTCGGACGTGGTGAAACACATGCGCATCGAGTTGCGGTAGCCGTTCTCGACGGCGAACGCGGCGCCGGGCACGTACGCGACGCCGGCGTCCAGGGCGCGCGGCAGCAGCAGCCCCGTGTCGGTGCCGTCGGTGAAGTCGGCCCAGACGAACATGCCGCCCGCGGCGTCGGTGCAGACGACGCGGTCACCGAAGCGGGTGCGCACGGCGTGCACCAGGGCCTTGGCCCGCTCGCCGTAGGCGCCACGGACGTGGTCGACGTGGGAGGTCAGCCAGTCCCGGTCCGCCAAGAGCTCCGCCGCGATCTGCTGGGTGAGCGCCGAACCACACAGATCCGCACCCTGTTTCAGCAGTTCCACCGCGCGGCACACCGCATCGGGGGCGACCATCCAGCCGACCCGCAGGCTCGGCGACAGGATCTTGGACGCGCTGGAGAGCCGAATCACGTTGGGCGAGTAGGTCGCCACCGGTTCCGGGGCGGGCTGGTCGAACCAGAGTTCGCCGTACGGGTCGTCCTCGATCACCCAGAAGCCTTGCGCCTCGGCGAGTTCGGCGAGTTCGCGGCGGCGAGCGGGGCTCATGGTCACCCCGCCCGGGTTGTGGAAGTTGCTCACCGTGTGCACCACCGCGGGCCGTTCGCCGCGCGCGAGCAACTCGCGCAGCACGTCGACGCGCATACCCTCGCCGTCCAGCGGGACCGCGACGATGCGCGCACCGGCGGCGCGGAAGACCTGGAGCGCTCCCACATACGCCGGGTCCTCGACGACCACCAGCGCGCCTGGATCGAGCAGCACCTCGGCCAGCAGCGACAGCGCCTGCTGCGAACCGTGCGTCACGAACACCTCGGCGAGCGGCACCCGGCGCCCGAGGCGGCCGGACTCGCGCTCGGCGAGCACGTCGCGCAGCGGAGCCCACCCGGGCGATTCGGTGTACTGGAGACAGCCGGGGCCGCGCAGCGCCGCCTCGGCGGCCGTCGCGATGCGCTCGCGCGGCATCAGCTCCGCGTCCGGTAGTCCGCCCGCGAGGCTGACCACCTCGGCCCGCGCGGTCAGTTTGAGCAGGTCACGAATCGCCGAGCTCTTCAGTCCGCCGAGCTTGCCTGCCAGCGGTAGAACAGTCGGCGACATGGAAACCTCCCAGGGGAACGCCACGGTACGCGATACCCCACTGTCGCACATCGCTACCAGAATGTGAAATTGTTGTCTCAAATAATGAGACTTTTACGGGCGCTCCTTGATGGACGAGACCAAGGTCTTGCCGTCCTTCTCCACCGTGATCACGGTCTGCTTGTAGACGATCGTCGAGCCGTCCGGTCGATGCTCGCGCAGGTCCACCTCGTAGGTGCCCGGCGCGACCTCGAACATCCACAGGCAGTGCGTCGTCCCCTTCGGGATCTGCTCATCGATGGCCTTCTGGATGACCTCGCCGGTCGAGATGTTCGCCGCGTCCGGCGCGACGAACTTGCGCACCCGTTCACCGCTGCGCTCGACGTAGAAGGCGTACTGGAAGCCGAGGATGGCGTCCGGACCGGTGTCGGTGCTGCCCGCGCCGTTGCCACGGGTCATGTTGCCGTCGCGCGCGGGCGGGCAGCCGCCCGCGGCGCTCGTCGCGGGCGGCGGCGTGGCGGTCGTGCCTTCGTCACCGCCCCCGTTGACCGCGACGATGGTCACGACGAGACCGATCAGCACGGCGAGCGCGGCCGCGACACCCAGCACGATCCAGCGGGTGTTGCCGCCGCCGGAGCTGGGGGAGGACGCGACGGGCGCGCTGGGCGCGAGCCGCTTGGCGATCGGATCGTCGGCCCAGGACAGCCCGGAGTCGGACTTGCGCGGCTCCTGCGGCGGCTTGGGCACCTCGCCGGATTCGCTCGCGCTGTTCCACCATCGTTCGGGCGCCCCGCCCGCCGGCGCGACGGTGTGCCGGACGGTCGCATCGGAGGACACGTCCCGTTCGAAGTCGGGCGCGGGGCGAGACTGCGATGCGGGACGAGCCTGCGGCACGGGGGGGTTGTCCGGGAAGACCGTGGTGTCGGGCGCGCGATACTGCGGCGGCGGCGGCGGGACCGACGGCGCCTCGGCGGCGGGTCGCCAACCCACATCCGGATGATCGCCCGCGGGCTCCGGCCACTGCGGACCGACCTCGCCCAGCTGCGGACCGCCGAACTCGCTCACCGGCGGACCGAAACCGCCGCCGCCGACCGGCGGACCGAAATCTCCGACCGGCGGACCGAAATCTCCGACCGGCGGGCCGAAATCGCTCAGCGGCGGACCGAATTGCGACCCGGGCTGGTCGGCTTCGTTGTCCTTCGCGTCACCCTCGGAGCCCACACCCAATCCTTTCCACAGAACACACGGGTGGGGCGGTCGCGAACGACCGCCCCACCCGCTGAACAGCTCGTGTCAGTACTGGAACGAGCCACCCCACTGCGTGGTCACGCCAGCCACGTCGACCGTCTGCGGAGCCAAGTCGCCCGGCGGAACAATCGGCGGAAGTTTAACCTGCGCGGCGGCTTCCAGCGCGGCGGCGCCACCCGGCTGAGCGGCGATCCACTGCTCGACCGACGCCTTGGCCAGGTTCACCTGGGTGGTGTCGAGCACGAAGGAGTTGGTGTTGGGCGCGAGACCCTCGCCACCGGTGTAGCTGGTGACCTTGATCGTGTTGACGTCGATGAACTCGACCGACACACCGGCCTCGCCCTTACCGGTCGGGGTGTTGTAGCCGACGGTGCCGACGTAACCGGCCTCGTTCCGGAAGTGGTGAGTGTTGGCCACGTAACCGGGCAGCACGGCGCCGCCGTCGATGTTGGCGCCGAATTCCTGGTGCGGGCCGCTCATCTCGACGACCGGGGCGGCGGGCGCGGACTGCAGGCGCGGGGCCTCCCAGCGCGGCTGCTGCACCAGCGTCTCCGACTCGGACGGCGTGGCGGAGCGCGGCCGTTCCGGCTGCGCGGCGCGCGCGTCGGCGTCGCCGCCCGGCTGGGCGCCGTTCTCGCCGCCCGGCCGCGTGCCGCCCGGCTGTCCCGGCTTCGGGTCGTTCGACTCGGTGCCGGGAACGACGACGGGCTGCACGGGCTCGACCTGCCCCGGCACCGGCAACGGCGCGACACGCGGGGTGGTGACACCCGGCTGGGTCGGCGCGGCTAGTTTCGGGTCCTTCTTCGGATCCGGCATCACCTGGTCCGGATCGGGGGTGGTGACACCCGGCTGGCTCGGAGTCGGTTTCGTCTCCGGCTTGTTCGGGTCCGCCTGTTCCGGCTTGCCCGGCTGCGGCTGAGTGGTCTCCGGAGTGTTCTCGGCCTGCGGCGTCTCGGTGCCCGGTTGGACCGGAGCCGGTGTGGTCGGTGTGCTCGGATCGTTCGGAACTGCCCCCGCCGGCGCCGCGAACAATGTAGCCACAGCGGCCGCGGTGGCCAGTGGCAACGATGTGCTAGCCATCGCTCGCTGCGCCCGACTCGGCTTACGATGTTTCACTTTTCGCCAATCCCTTTCCCGGGTGCGATCGAATCGACCGCACTCAGTTGTCCCTGGAGAGACGCGCGCGATCGCCGAACGTCCCGAGGGCCGTTCGCTGTTCGGCTTCGGAAAGGACCTTCCCCCCACACCAGAACCACGCGACCGCCCGCCGATCGCATCTCTGCGGGCAGTCAACCACAGTTGTGCCGTGCAGGCAACGCAGTGAAATCCCCGAGCCGACAACGTCACTCGACGCGTCGGCCGTCAGCGCCGCGAGAACCGGCCCGCGGCGCGTCAATCCAGGTCGTCGTGGCGCATGAGCAGGCGAGCGGCCTCGGTGACCGAACCGGTCAGCGATGGGTAGACCGAGAAGGTCTGGGCGAGATCGTTGACCGTCAGGTTGTTCTGCACCGCGAGGGCGATCGGCAGGATCAGCTCGGAGGCGATCGGCGCGACCACGACGCCGCCGATCACCACACCGGTGGCCGGGCGGCAGAAGATCTTGACGAAACCGCGGCGCAGTCCCGACATCTTGGCCCGCGGATTGGTGTTCAGCGGCAGCATCACGGTGCGCGCGGGCACCTCGCCGTTGTCGATCGCGTTCTGGCTGACGCCGACCGTGGCGATTTCCGGCCTGGTGAAAACGGCCGAGGCGACGGTCTTGAGCCGGATCGGGCTGACGCCCTCGCCCAGCGCGTGATACATCGCGATGCGCCCCTGCATGGCGGCCACCGAGGCCAGCGGGAGCAGGCCGGTGCAGTCACCCGCGGCGTAGATGCCGGACACCGAAGTGCGCGAGACACGATCGACCCGCAGGTAGCCGCCGCGATCGAGCTCGACACCCGCCTCCTTCAGGCCGAGGTCCTCGGTGTTCGGTGTGGAACCGACGGTCATCAGCGCGTGCGTGCCCGCGACGGTGCGGCCGTCGGAAAGCTTGACCACGATGCCTTCCGCGGTGCGCTCGACGGCGTCGGCTCTGGCGTGCTTCACCAGCTCGACGCCGCGCTCGGCCAGCGCCTCCTCGAGCACGAGGGCGGCATCGGCATCCTCGTGCGGCAGCACCCGGTCGCGGCTGGACACCAGCTTCACCCGGACGCCCAATTCCGTGTAGGCGGAGACGAATTCGGCGCCGGTCACACCGGAACCGACCACCACCAGCGTCTCCGGCAGCTCGCGCAGGTCGTAGAGCTGACGCCAGTTCAGGATGCGCTCGCCGTCGGGTTCGGCGCCGGGCAGCACGCGCGGGCTCGCTCCGGTGGCGATCAGCACCACCTCGGCCTCGATCGTCCGTTCGCGCTCGCGGCCCGCCTCGAGCTTCACCAGCACTCGGTGCGGCGCCCGCCCTCCCCCGTTTTCGGCCACCCGCGCGCAGCCGGAGAGCACGGTCACGCCCGCGGACTGCAACTTGGACCTGATGTCGGAGGACTGGGCCAGCGCCAGCGCCTTGACGCGCGCGTTCACCTCGGGCAGCTGGACGCCCGCCTGGCTCGGGTCGAGCGTGATTCCGAGGTCCCTGGCCCGGCGCAGATCGGTGCGCACCCCGGTCGAGGCGATGAAGGTCTTGGAGGGGACACAGTCCCACAACACACACGCGCCACCGATACCGTCGCGGTCGATCAGTGTCACGTCCGCGCCGTGCTGGGCCGCGACGAGGGCCGCCTCATAGCCGGCCGGTCCGCCACCGATGATCGCAATGCGGGTCATGGATACCTCCGCTCGAGCTGTGGACCGGGATCTCCGGTACCTGGCTAACGTTAGTGGTCGGGCCCTTGTCGGTCGCGCCACACCTGGCCGTTGCGCCGCGAACACGGCGCCATGTGGGCGGGATAGCGGCGATCCGGCGACATCATTGGCTACCCTTTGCAGGTGCCGATCTACGCCGCCTACGGGTCCAACATGGACTCGACCCAAATGCTCGAGCGCTGTCCGCACTCCCCCATGTCCGGAACCGGGTGGCTGGAGGGCTGGCGACTGACCTTCGCCGGCGACGACATCGGGTGGGAAGGGCCGCTGGCGACGGTCGTCGAGGAACCGGGCTCGCGGGTGTTCGTCGTGCTCTACGACGTCTCGCCGGAGGACGAACAACTCCTCGACCGCTGGGAGGGCTCGGACTTCGGCATCCACAAGAAGATCCGGCTGCGCGTCACGCCGAGTCCGGGCAGCGGGACCGAGCCGCGACTGGCCTGGCTGTACGTACTCGACGCCTACGAGGGCGGCCTGCCCTCGGCGCGCTACCTCGGCGTGATGGCGGACGCGGCCGAAAAGGCAGGCGCGCCGGAGGAATACGTACACGCGCTACGCACCAGGAACAGCCGCAACGTGGGACCGGGCAACTACTCGACCTGAGACGACGAACCCCCGCCGCCGGGCGCTCACCCGGGCGGCGGGGTTCTTTCGTTTCGGGTTACTCGGCGCTGTGTGAAACTCAGCTCGGCTGCTGCTGGAGCACGATGTTCGACAACACCCGCACGCCCACCGCGAGCGCGCGCTCGTCGAGGTCGAAGGTCGGCTGGTGCAGGTCGAGCTGCTCGCCGTGGCCGGACCAGACGCCGAGACGCGCCATCGCGCCCGGCACCTCCTCCAGGTACCAGGAGAAGTCCTCGCCGCCGCCGGACTGGATGGTGTCGGCCAGCGCGTCGGGGCCGAGCGCGCGAATCGCGTCCTCGAAGATCCTGGTCGAGTGCTCGTCGTTGACCACGGGCGGCACGCCGCGGCGGTAGTTGAGCTGGTATCGCACCCCGGTCGGCGCGAGCAGCCCGTCGACGATCTCGTGCACCATCGGCTCGAGCAGCGACCACGTCGCGTGGTCGCCGGTGCGGACGGTGCCGGTGAGCATGCCCGTCTGGGGTATGGCGTTCGGCGCCTTGCCCGCCGACACCGCGCCCCACACCATCACGGTGCTGGTCCGCGGGTCGATGCGGCGGCTGAGCAGGCCGGGCAGGCCGGTGATCACGGTGCCGATGGCGTAGACGAGGTCGCTGGTCAGGTGCGGCCGCGAGGTGTGGCCGCCCGGCGAGTCCAGCACCAGCTCGATGGTGTCGGCCGCCGAGGTGATCGCGCCGACGCGAATACCGACGCGGCCGACCTCCAGGCGCGGATCGCAGTGCAGCGCGAAGATCCGGTCCACACCCTCCATCACACCCGCGGCGACCAGGTCGATCGCGCCGCCCGGCATCACTTCCTCGGCGGGCTGGAAGACCAGCCGCACGCCGACCGGCAGGTCGGGCACCTCCGCGAGCGCCAGCGCGGTGCCGAGCAGGATCGTGGTGTGCGCGTCGTGGCCGCAGGCGTGCGAGACGCCGGGCACGGTCGAGGCGAAGGGGAGGCCGGTGAACTCCTGCAGCGGGAGCGCGTCCATGTCGGCGCGCAGGCCGATGCGCGGGCTCTCGGGGCCGATGTCACAGATCAGGCCGGTGCCGCCGGGCATCTTCTGCGGCGACAGACCTGCCTTGGTCAGCCAGGCCGCGACGAACTCGGTGGTGCCGAACTCGGTGCGGGACAACTCCGGGTTGGCGTGGATGTGCCTGCGCCATTGCACGAGGTCGACTGCGTGCTCGGCCAGCCACGATTCGACCGCATCCCGGCCGGTCACGACGGTGTTCGTCGCGACGCCTGCCGGCGACTCCTGGTTCAGGCACGCCGCGCCCTTGGGCCCGGTGGCTCGCGCCGAGGTGTTCGACAATGCGGCACTCGCGGGGCCCTCCGTGGTAGCGCGCGCCGCCTCCTGGCCCGTCGCTCGCGCCGCCGGTCGGCCTGTAGTGCTCACCGAATGTCCTCCTGTCGTTGAACGAGTCGTTGCAACAACCTGTCTCTGTGTTCTTCATCGCGGGCGACGGCGATTGCGGTACGCGCGAGCGCGACCGCGCCATCGGTGACGGCGCGATCCGCAGAGGCGTTGACACTGGCCGCGGCGAAGCCCGGCTGATGTGTCACCGCCCCACCGGCATCTATGCCGATGACCGGATGAATGCCCGGGATGACGTTGGTGACATTGCCCATATCGGTGCTGCCGAGCGGTCGCTGCGCCTCGAGCTCCGGTGCGATCGGCACCCGTCCCAGGTCGGCGATCTGCTCGCGATAGGCACACAGTAATGCCGGATCGGGTGTCAGCTCGGTATATGTAGGTGCGAGCGTCCGGATTTCGTGGGTGCAGCCGGTCGCTAGGGCGCCCGCCTCGAAACAAGCCGACGCTCGTCGCATCAGATCGTCGAGGGATGCGGAGTCGACTGCGCGTAGGTAGTACAGCAGTTCCGCACGTCCGGGCACGATGTTGGGGGCTACGCCACCGTCGCTGACTATACCGTGAAGTTGCTGACCAGGGTGGAGATGCTGCCTCAGCAAACCAAGAGCTACCTGCGCGACGGTGACCGCGTCCCCCGCGTTGCGGCCGCGCTCGGGAGCCGCGCTGGCGTGCGCCTCGTGCCCGTGGAAGACCACGCCGATGTCGGCGAGGGCCAGCGAGTGCGCGCCCGCGATGTCGTACGGACCGGGGTGCACCATCATGGCCATCGCGACGTCGTCGAAGACGCCGCGCTCCAGCATGAGCACCTTGCCGCCGCCGCTCTCCTCGGCGGGCGTCCCGAGCACCACCACGGTGATGCCGAGTTCGTCCGCCACCTCGGCGAGACCGAGAGCCGCGCCGACGGCCGACGCGGCGATGATGTTGTGCCCACAGGCGTGCCCGATCTCGGGCAGGGCGTCGTATTCGGCGCAGATGCCGATCGTCAGCGGACCGCTCCCGTAGGCGGCGCGAAACGCCGTCGGGAGGTCCGCGACGCCGGTCCTGATCTCGAAACCGCGCTCGGCGAGCGGCGCGAGGACCTTGGCGACGCTGCGCGTCTCCTCGAAGGCCAGCTCCGGCTCGGCGTGGATGGCGTGCGAGAGATCGACCAGTCGCGCGGCCGCGGCCGCCACGGCGGCATCGGACGCCGCCGCGGCGTCGTCGGTGCTGCTCGGTGGTGGCATGGGACACAGTCTGGCACTGTGTCGCGATTCGAGCGCGCCGGTGCCCGTGCGTCCGGTCACATCGGAGCCGGACCAGGGGTTATCCGGCGGCGAACGCCAGGTTCTCCTTGGTGGTCGGCACGGCGAGTCCGGCCAGCGCTTCGGCGTGCAGCGCCCGCTTGATGACCGGCAGGTTCGGCTTGCGGTTGCCCGCGAGTGCCGCGGCGTATCCGACGGCGGTGTCCAGCAACGCGTCGGCTTCGGCGGCCTGGTCCACGATGGCCGCCGCGACGGCCTGGTCGGCCGGGTAGCGGTGGCCGGTGGTCATGGCCTGCACGCAGACCTGGTTGCTCAGGCGATTGGTGAGCAGGGCGTTCATGCCGACGGTGAACGGCATGCCGAGGTGCACCTCGGGCAGGCTCCAGAAGCCGCGATCGGCCCGCATGACGCGGAAGTCGTGCGAGGTGGCCAGCATCGCGCCCGCGCCGAACGCGTGCCCGTTGATCGCGGCGACCGTCGGCATCGGGAAGGTCAGCAGCCGGGTGTAGAGCGAATGCACCTTGTCCAGGTAGCCGTGGATCTCGCCGAGGTTGCCGAACAGCCAGTCGGTGTCGAGACCGTTGCTGAAGAACTTGCCGGTGGCCGTGGTGACCAGCGCCGCAGGCCCCTCGGACGCCTCGACCTCGTCGAACAGCCGGTGCACCTCATCGATCCAGTCCGGATGGAAGCGGTTCTCGCTGTCGGTCTGTCCCTCGTTCCCGAGGTACAGCACGAACACATCACCCTGACGATCCAGATACGGCATGCGTGCAGCGTATCCGCCCTGGACACTTCCCCTACTCGCGGGTAGCACGCCGACGTGGGCGTGGCGCGGCAAAGCTCGATAGGGTGACGGCATGCTTGCCGAACAGGCCGCCGAGGCGATCGCGGAACGTACGGGAGTCGAGCGCCACCAGGTGGCCGTCGTGTTGGGATCGGGGTGGCAGCAGGCGGCCGCCGAGGTCGGCGCGCCGTCGGCGTCGGTGCCGATGCCAGAACTGCCCGGATTCGGCGAACCGACCGCGCAGGGCCACGTCGGCATGGTGCATTCGGTGCACGTCGACGAGACGCCGGTGTTGCTGCTGATGGGCCGCCAGCATCTCTACGAGGGCTATCAGCCCGCCGACGTGGTGCACCCGGTGTCCGCGGCGGTGGCGGCGGGCGCGGAGATCGTGGTGCTGACCAACGCGGCGGGCGGCATCCGGCCCGGCCTTCAGGTCGGCGAGCCGGTCCTGATCAGCGACCACCTCAATCTCACCGGCCGCACCCCGCTGGCCGGGGCGACCTTCGTCGACCTCGTCGACGCGTGGGATCCCGAATTGCGTGCGCTGGCAAGGGAAGTCGACCCGAGCCTGGCCGAGGGCGTGTACGCGGGCCTGACCGGGCCTCAGTACGAGACGCCCGCCGAGATCCGCATGCTGCGCACCCTCGGCGCCGACCTGGTCGGCATGTCGACGGTGCTGGAGGCGATCGCCTGCCGCGCGCTCGGCGCCAGGGTCCTCGGCATCTCGCTGGTGACCAACCTGGCCGCGGGCGTGACCGGCGAACATCTGTCGCACGCCGAGGTGCTCGCCGAGGGCAACGCGGCCGCGCCCCGGCTCGGCAAGCTGCTGCGCGGCGTCCTGGAGCGGCTCTAGATGCTGCGATTCGGGACCGCGGGTCTGCGCGGGCCGCTGCGCGAGGGCCCGGACGGCATGAACGTGACGACCGTGAGCAGGGCGACGGAGGGCGTGGTCGACTGGCTGCGCGGCCGGTGCCTGGGAGGCGGGCGCGTCGTGGTGGGCCGCGACGCCAGGCACGGGTCCGCCGATTTCGCCGCCGCGGTCGCGGAAATCTTTGCGGCGGCGGGCTTTCCGGTCACGCTGCTGCCCGGCGCGGTACCGACGCCGGTGGTCGCGTACGCGGTGCGTGAGGTGGGCGCGGTGGCAGGCGTGCAGATCACCGCGTCGCACAACCCGCCCGCGGACAACGGCTACAAGCTGTATCTCGACGGCGGCTCGCAGTTGATCGCCCCGGCGGACACCGAGATCGAGCGCTGCATCGAGGCGGTCGGCGAGCCGATCCCGCGCGTCCCGGTCGCGGAGTCCGACGACGAACTCGTGCATCGCTATCTCGCGCGGGTGGCCCGGCTGCCCGAACTCGTCGGCGGTCCTGGCGCGCGCGCCGACGTCCGGATCGCGTTGACTCCGCTGCACGGGGTCGGCGGCGAGGTCGCCGTGCGGGCGCTGGCCGCGGCGGGCTTCCCCGACGTGCACGTGGTGGCCGAGCAATTCGCGCCCGACCCCGACTTCCCCACCGTCGCCTTCCCGAATCCGGAGGAGCCCGGAGCGGCCGATCGGCTGCTGGCGCTGGCCGAGCGGGTGGGCGCCGACGTGGCCATCGCGCTCGATCCCGACGCGGATCGCTGCGCGGTCGGCGTGCCGGGCCCGGACGGCTGGCGCATGCTGCGCGGCGACGAAACCGGTGTGCTGCTCGGCGATTGCGTGCTGCGCACCGCGCCGCCGGACGCGCTGGTGGCCACCACGATCGTGTCGTCGCGGCTGCTGTCGAAGCTGGCGCAGGCCCGCGGCGCTCGCTACGCCGAGACGCTCACCGGTTTCAAATGGCTGGCCCGCGCCGGTGACGGTCTGGCGTACGCCTACGAGGAAGCCATCGGTCACTGCGTCGACCCGGCGGCCGTTCGGGACAAGGACGGCATCTCCGCGGCCGTCCTCACCGCCGACCTGGTGGCCAGGCTGAAGGCCGAGCGGCGCACGCTGCTCGACGAACTCGACGATCTCGCCGTCGAATTCGGCCTGCACGCGGGCGATCAGGTCGCGCTGCGGCTGGCCGACGCCGACGCCGCCGCGGCGGTGGTGGAGCGGCTGCGCGCCGACCCACCCGGCGAGATCGCGGGCGAGCCGATGAAATACGCGGATCTGCTCCGGGCGCGCGGCCGGATGCGCACCGACGCGCTGGTCTTCGAGGGCACGGGCTCCCGCGTGGTGATCCGCCCGTCCGGCACGGAACCGAAACTCAAGTGCTACCTGGAGGTCGTCGAACCGGTCACCGATCGCGCCGGGCTACCCGCCGCGAGAAGCGCTGCCGCCCAACGACTCTCCACACTCGCCGAGTTCTGTCGCGCTCTGTAGCCGCGGGCGTGGAGTTGTCCGCCCGCCCGCGCCGAGCGCGTCAGCGCGGACCGAACTGGCGGTCGCCCGCGTCGCCGAGGCCGGGGACGATGTACGCGTCGGCGTTCAGGCCCGTGTCGACGGTCGCGGTCACCAGTCGTTCCAGCAGGCCCGACTTCTCCAGCACCGCAAGGCCTTCCGGCGCGGCGACGACGCAGACCGCGGTGATGTCCGTCGCGCCGCGGGCGGCGAGCAGTTCGAGGGTGTGCCGCATGGAGCCGCCGGTGGCCACCATCGGATCCAGCACGTACACCGGGATTCCGGCGAGATCCGCGGGCAGCGACTCCATGTACGGCATCGGCTGATGCGTGGTCTCGTCGCGGGCGATGCCGACGAAACCGACCTGGGCGTTGGGGATCAGCTCGGCCGCGGCGTCGACCATGCCGAGCCCGGCGCGCAGCACCGGGACGAGCAGCGGCGGCTGGGCCAGCCGCACGCCCTCGGCGAATGCCACAGGAGTTTCGATTTCGTACCTGGTCACGGGCGCCTCGCGCAGCGCCTCGTAGACGAGGATGCCGGTGAGATCGCGCAACGCGTTGCGGAAGACCGCGTTCGGCGTGCGCGCGTCGCGCATCGTCGTCAGCAGGGTGGCGGCGAGTGGGTGGTCCACGGTGTGCGTACGCATGAAGGAACGATAAGGTTCGAGACGAGTTCGGCGTCGAACGTCCTCGGGAAATTTTTTTCGGACGCGGCGGAACCGAATGGCAAGGCGACGCGTCGAAACAGTTGGATGACGTACTCTGCCTGGGAACGAACAGATGGGGGAAGCACTATGGCAAAGATGTCGGCTGACACCGAAGGCATCGTCGCCTACGGCGCCACCGCCGAGGTGATGGCCGGTGAAATGGCCGGTGCCGCAGCGGGGGCCGCGGGCGCCTCGCCCGCGTTGCTCGGTCCGATCATGGGCCTCATCGGCGGGGATTTCATGGCCGCGTATTCCGCGGCGCACGCCGGACACGTCGCGTCGATCGCGCAGCTGTCGGCGGTCCTTTCCAGCATGGGCGGCGCGGCGGCCGGAGCGGCGACCGTGCTCACCGAGACCGATATGAACAACGCGGCCGCGCTGAGGTCCGCCGACCTGGACGGATGAGCCGGTGATCGACGTCAACCTCTTGGTCAAGCCCCTGCTCGATCTGCTCGGAAGCTTCGGCACCGGCGTGCTGCCCACCGGCGGCCCGGCCGACGCGCTGACCACCACGTCGGCGGCGCTGGATCAGCTGCACCAGTTGGGCCGCAACAGCATCAACCAGATGAACACCGCGTGGGACGGCGTCGCCGCCGACGCGGCGACCGCGAAGGCGCTGCGCGTGCAGACCTCCGCGGCCAATATCTCGGACCGCGGCAACGAGATGGCAACCGTCGTCGAACAGGCCGCCACCGAGGTCGAGACCGGGCAGAAGGATCTCGACACCATCGTGCAGTCCTTCGTGACCACCGCGACGGCGCTCGGGCCGACGATCACGACGCCGCCGGGTTTCATGGCGCTGGTCGGCACCGCCATCGACCATTTGAACCAGGGGCTCGGCGTGGTCGGCCGGGTACGCAACGAGCTGGACACGCAGACCGCGTCGATGACCCAGCTGACTCCGGCACCGTCCAGCCCGTCGCTCGCGTCGCTGCCCAGCGCGCTCACCAGTTCGGCGAGCTCCGGCATCTCGGGCCTGATGGGCGTCGTCGGCCAGGCCGGTTCGCTGGTCAGCAGCATCGCGAGCAGCTCGGCACAGAACGTCTCCAAGACGACCCCCGGCACCGGCAACAACTCGAGCTCGTCCAACTCCCAGAAACCCGGCAGCAGCAACACCACCGCCACGCCGAGCGGCAAGGACGGCGTGAAGATCACCCTGCCCGACGGCAGCGTCGTGGAGGCGCCGAACGAGAAGGCCGCGACCGCGGTCCAGTCGGCGCTGAGCGCGGTCGGTACCCCCTACGTCTGGGGCGGCAACTCCCCGGGCTCCGGCATCGACTGCAGCGGCCTGACCAAATACGCCTACAGCGAGGCGGGCGTCGAACTGCCGCGCCTGGCCCAAGAGCAGCACATCGGGCACCCGCAGGTCTCGCCCGGCGATCTGATGCCCGGTGACCTGGCCGTATGGGACGGCCACGTCGCCATGGTCGTCGGCAACGGGCAACTCGTCGAGGCCGGCGATCCGGTCTCGGTCAGTTCCATCCGAACGGAGAACATGGGTATGGAGTTCTACGGCTTCTACAGGCCGACAGCATGACCGAGCAGCAGGTCCCGAACGTCACCCTCGCGGTCAGCCAGAACCGGTCCGGCACCATCGCGGTGCGCGCGACCGACCAGGGCATGCCGGTCGAGATCAAGTTCGAACGCAGCGAATACCGTTACGGCGCCCAGGCTCTCGCCAACGAGATCCTGCGCCTGACCCAACGCTCGGCCATCGCCGCGCGCGCCAAGCGCCGCGAGGTCCTCGCCGAGGCGGGCATGCCCGCCGACGTCCTCGACCGGCTCGGACTGCCCACCCGGCAGCAGGCGGTCGACGAGCTGGACCGCATCGACGACGCCGACACGGGACCGACGAGCTGGATGAGGCCGGTATGACCGAGCGAAGCGAGCGAAACGAGGAGCTGGCCCCAATGAGCGAACGCAGTGAGCGAATCATGTGCCAGCGCGCCGCGCGCATGCCGGAACCGAGCGTCAGCGAGGTGCAGGCATGAGTGCGGAGATGGACGCGCTCGTCGCGAGTGCGACCCAGAAACTGGAGGCGCTCGAGGCCGCGCTGTACGGCCTCAAGCAGGTGCGCGGCCAGTTCACGACCGAGGACGGCGCGGTCACCGTCGAGATGAACAGCGAGGGCGCCCTGGTCGGCCTGACGCTGTCCGAGGCGGTCACGTCGATGGCGCCCGCCGACGTCTCCCAGCTGATCGTCTGGGCCTGCCGGCAGGCCTCCGAGGACGCGGGAGCGCAGCGCTCCAAGGTCGTTGCGACACTGAATGAGTCGTTCGCCCCGGCGCCCAACGGCGCGGCGGGCACTATTGGAGGCGGGCCGGATAGTGCCTGAGCCGGAAGGTCGATAGGCTTCCGCACATGGCTTCTGGAGACATCGTCCCGATCGAGCTCGGCCTGACCGACGGCGATCTCGTCACCCTGTGGGCACCGCGCTGGCGTGACGGTGACGACGAGTGGATGGCATTCCTCGGGCACGAGGATTCCCTCTACGGTTTCGACACCGTCGCCGAACTGGCCGCGTTCATTCGGACCAACTCCGACAACGATCTGGTCGACCATCCCGCGTGGAAGGTCGTCGCCGGTCTCTCGGCGGTGGAACTGGAGCCGGAGGAGAATTTCAGCTTCGACCTGGTCGCGGTGCCCGAGCTGGCCGCGGGCGACCCCGACGTGGAGAGCATCGCCGAGCTGGAGGACACCCTCGGCATGGTCCGCAATATCGGCGAGGTGTGCGAGCTGGAGACCGTCACCAAGTTCTTCGGCTCGCACCCCGTGCTCGGCGCGCTGCCGGGCGGGGTGAGCGCGTTCGTCGGGCGCGACGGTGAGGAACTCTGGGACCAGATCGGCGCCGCCATCGCCAAGGACTGGGACGCGGTGCTCGACGCCATCGACTCGGTGGTCGCCACCCCGGACGTGGACGCCGCGGCCGTCGCGGTCGCCGAAGCCGAATTGCTCGCGGCCGAGGAGAACGTGGTCGACGCCGACGACGCGGCCGACAGCGACGAGGACGAGGAATTCGAGTCTGTCGACCTGGACGAAGAGGACGAAGACGAGGACGACTCGTTCTGGCACGAGGTCGGCATCGACCCGGTCAAGATCGTGACCGCGGACGGCACCCACTTCACGCTGCGCTGCTACCTCGACGACGAACCGATCTTCCTCGGCAAGAACGGCTCGATCACCGTGTTCGGTTCCGAGCGCGCCCTCGCCCGCTACCTCGCCGACCAGCACGATCACGATCTGGCGAAGGTGAGCACCTACGGTGAGGTGCAGACCGCCGCCGTGGACGGTTCGCTCGAGGTCGAGGTGGACGACGAGAACGTCTACGTGCTGCCCGGCCTGGCCGATGATCTGGCCGAGGGCCCGGAGGCGGTCGACATCGAACAGCTCGATCTGGCCTACGAGCTGTTCACCGATGCCGCCGAGTACGCCGGGGACGACACCGTGGACCAGGCGCTGGCCCAGTCCACTCCTCTGGGCTGGTACGTCTCCTACCTGCTCAACCCGGACCCGACCCGGATGGCGCCGAACCCGCCGTTCGCCGCGGAGGCGCAGAGCTGGCGCGAGCTCGAGCGCGCGTTCGAGGCTCGGCTCACGCCGCAGTAGTCCACCGAGGTTGGGGCCGAATTCGTTCGGCCCCAACTTATTTCAGCCGGATCCAGATGTGCTCGGAGTGCCCGAGCAGCCGCTCGTCCGCGCCGTACACCGCGGCGGCGGTGTAGATCTTGCGGCCCTGCTCGCCGCGGCTTTCCCCGACCACCACGCACGGCTCACCCGCCTCGGGCAGGCCGAGCACCGCGGCCGTCATCGAGCCGAGCAACGCGGGCCGGTCCAGCATGTTCGGCACCGACCAGCCACCAGGACAGTCCAGCGCCGCCCACAGCAGCGCGGCTCCGATCGGCAGCGATTCGTCCGGCGTCCACGGGGTCGCGACCACGTTCGCACGCACCGGGCCCGGAGTGAGACGCAGGCCGTCCTCGCGGGCGTTTCCGCACACGAAGCAGTACGCGAACATCTCGTTGGTCTCGTACGAGCCCGCGGCCGTTTCCGCCACCTCGCGCGGGACCGGTCCCGGGGTGTCCCGTTCGAACGCGCCCGCTCGCGATTCGGCGATCAGGCGCTCGCCGTCGAACAACTTGCCGTCCTCCAGCCGCAACGGCGTGTCCAGCGGGGCCGGATTGCGCAGCATGACCGTCACCGTGCCCTCGTCATGGTGTTCGGCGAGGCGTCCGGCGACGTAGCCGCCGTTACCCGAATCCGGCGGGCCGTTGAATCGACCGGGAATCTGCACAATCGTCACGACATCCCACGATAGACCGCCCTATCGGACTGCGCGCCGGACGTCCGTCCCCGCCCGCGCTCAGCCGAGCAGCACCGCGTACCCCGGCTTGATGATGTCGTCGATGATGCGCAGCCGTTCCGGGAACGGGATGAAGGCCGATTTCATCGCGTTGATGGTGAACCGCTCCAGATCGCTCCAGCCGTAGCCGAAGGTCTCGACCAGCTTCAGCATCTCCGCGCTCATCGTGGTGTCGCTCATCAGGCGGTTGTCGGTGTTGACGGTGACGCGGAAACGCAGCCGGGCCAGCAGGTCGAAGGGGTGCTTGTCCAGCGCGGGCACCGCACCGGTCTGCACATTCGACGACGGACACAGCTCGAGCGGAATCCGCATATCCCGCACGTAGTTGGCGACGAGCCCCAGTTCCGCGTCCTCCAGCGCGCCTGGCACGTGGATGTCGTCGGTGATCCGCACACCGTGCCCGAGCCGGTCGGCGCCGCAGAACGCCAGCGCCTCGTGGATCGACGGCAGCCCGAACGCCTCGCCCGCGTGGATGGTGAAGTGCGCGCTGTTCGCCCGCATGTACTCGAACGCGTCCAGGTGCCTGCTCGGCGGGAAGCCCGCCTCCGCGCCCGCGATGTCGAAGCCGCCGACGCCACGGTCGCGCCAGCGCACCGCGAGCTCGGCGATCTCGAGTGAGCGCGCCGCGTGCCGCATGGCCGTCAGCAGGCAGGTCACCACGATGGAATGTCCCGCCTCGGCGGCGGCCGCCTCACCTTCGCGGAAGCCTGCCAGGGTGTGCTCGACCACCTCGTCCAGGCTCAGGCCGCGCTCCAGATGTTGCTCGGGCGCGAAACGCACTTCCGCGTACACCACGCCATCGGCGGCCAGGTCCTCGGCGCATTCCCTGGCCACCCGGCGCAAGCCCTCCGGCGTCTGCATCACCGCGACGGTGTGCGCGAAGGTCTCCAGATAGCGCTCCAGCGACCCGCTGTCGGCCGCGGCGCGGAACCAGTCGCCGAGGGCGGCCTCGTCGGCGGCGGGTAGGTCGTCGTAACCGCAATCGGCGGCGAGCTCCAGCACCGTCGCGGGCCGCAGACCACCGTCGAGGTGATCGTGCAGCAGTGCCTTGGGAGCTTGGCGGATCGAGGCAAGGGTGAGCGGCATCGGTCCTGTCATGACCACACGTTAGCCGCGCCGCGCGGAATCGGCAGCGAACTTCCGGCGTGGCAACCATCTCGTTGCCGTCCGGCTACGACGTGGTCCACAGTGCGTCCATTCGGCGTTGCCGATCACGGTCGGCCGCACGCACGGAACCCGCGCTCAGGAAACGATTCGGTCCAAGATCAACGGGGCCTCCCCGGAAGGGGCGACGGCCTCGATGGTGATCGAATCCTTCAGTGCGGCAATGGCTCCGGGGATCACGTCGGGAGTGTCGGTGTGCAGGGTGAGCAACGCCGCTCCCGCGACGACCGAATCCCCCGGTTTGGCGTGCATCTCGATACCCGCGCCGAACTGCACCGGGTCGCCCTGGCGGGCGCGGCCCGCACCGAGGCGCCACGCGGCGATGCCGACACCCATGGCGTCCAGGCGGGTCAGGACGCCGTCGCGGTCGGCGCGCAGGGTTTCGGTGTGCCTGGCCCGCGGCAGGAGTGCGTCGGGGTCGCCGCCCTGGGCGCGGATCATCGCACGCCAGCAGTCCATCGCCCTGCCGTCGGCGAGTACGTCGGCCGGATCGACGTCCAGACCGGCCAGCGCCACCATCTCCCGGGCCAGCGCCAGGGTGAGCGTGACGACGTCGGCGGGTCCGCCACCGGCCAGCACCTCGACCGATTCGGCCACCTCGAGCGCGTTGCCCGCGGTACGGCCCAGCGGGGTGTCCATCGCGGTGAGCAGCGCGACGGTCCGCACCCCCTCGTCCTGGCCGAGCTCGACCATGGTGGTGGCCAGTTCGCGGGCGGCGCCCAGTTCCTTCATGAACGCGCCTGCGCCGACCTTCACGTCGAGCACCAGCGCGCCGGTGCCCTCGGCGATCTTCTTGCTCATGATCGAGCTGGCGATCAGCGGGATCGATTCGACCGTGCCCGTGACGTCGCGCAGGGCGTAGAGACGCTTGTCGGCCGGGGCGAGATCGGCGCCCGCGGCGCAGACCACCGCGCCGATCTTCGGATCGGCGAGGATCCCGCGCATGCGCGGCGTCGCGAGGTCGGCACGCCAGCCGGGGATCGACTCCAGTTTGTCCAAGGTGCCGCCGGTGTGGCCGAGCCCACGACCGGACAGCTGGGGCACCGCCGCGCCGCAAGCCGCGACCAAGGGCGCGAGCGGCAGCGTGATCTTGTCCCCGACCCCGCCCGTCGAATGCTTGTCGACCGTGGGGCGCGGCAGATCCGTGAAGTCCATCCGCCGCCCCGACGCGATCATGGCGGAGGTCCAGCGGGCCGTCTCCCTGCGCGTCATCCCGCGCCAGACGATGGCCATGGCCAGCGCCGACATCTGCTCGTCTGCGACCGCGCCCCGGGTGAACCCGTCGACCACCCAGTCGATCTGCGCGTCCGAGAGCTCCCCTCCGTCGCGCTTGGTCGTGATGATGGAAACCGCGTCCAAACCCGTCACCCGGCCAGTCTGGCACGACACCCCGGCGCGCCTGGTTCTTGTCGGACCGCTCCGATAGCCTCCCCGCATCAATCGATCGCCGAAAGCCGACTGCCGACAAGGGGGCAACCATGACCTGTTCGGATCTGGACCGTCGGATGGCCAGGATGGAGACGCGCGTCGCCGACCTCGAGGAGACGCTGCTGCGGGATGTTCGCGGCGTGAAGATCTTCGCGAAGCGGCTCGCGGCCCAGTCGTCGACCATCGGCGAGGGTGTCGCGCTCATGATGCAACGAATGGGCCTCACGCCTGTTCGGGTGCCGAATGCCGAGATGCCGACGCAGGCGGAGATCGACGAATCGTTCGAGGCCGACTGCTGACGAACGGCGACTACTGCTGCCCGGCGTCCAGGTCGTCGGGGCCGAAGGCGTCGGGTAGCAGTGTGCCGAGCCGGACGGGGCCCGCGCGGTGGTCCACCAGAAGATCCGGGCCGCCGTGCTCGTAGAGAAGTTGGCGGCAGCGACCGCACGGCATCAGGATTTCGCCGCGGGAATCGCAGACCGAGACGGCCGTCAGACGCCCGCCGCCACTCGCGAATAAGTTACCGACGAGTACGCATTCGGCGCAGAGGCCCAATCCATATGAGACATTTTCCACATTGCAACCGCTCACAATTCGACCATCCGGAGTGAGAGCTGCGGCGCCCACCGGGAAACGCGAGTAGGGCGCATAGGCGTTGCGCATTACTCGAATAGCATTGTCGTGCAAAACATTCCACTCGATTTCGGGCATCGAGAACCTCCCGCCGAACAACCGCGACAACGCCGCGCGACAGCAGCCGCACAGCCCATTACGCATCAACAAAGGTAAACCTAACCCAGCTGAATGTCGCGCAACGCACGGCACGCCGAATTAGTTCCGCGAAACCGAGAGGATTAGAGTCCACAACAGATCGGTTCAGGTTCCCGGCGGGCCCCGTGCAAACGGAGCACGTGCCACGGCACACATGGAGCACAGCGCAGCAACCTGGGCATTCGCCCCCTTCACGCGGCCGGCCCGGGACCTGAAACCGGGTCCATCAACGACGTTGGAGGCACCGCACTCTATGACCACGATCGAAGCTCCGGCCCAGCCGAAGCGGAAGACGCTGTACCGAGGCGACCCCGGAATGTGGTCCTGGGCGCTGCACCGGATCACCGGTGTCACCATCTTCTTCTTCCTCTTCGTGCACGTCTTGGACACCGCGCTGGTCCGGGTCAGCCCGGACACCTACGACCAGGCGATCGAGACCTACAAGAACCCGCTCGTCGCGCTGATGGAGATGGGTCTCGTGGTCTGCGTGCTGTTCCACGCGCTCAACGGCGTCCGCGTGATTCTCGTCGACTTCTGGGCGAAGGGCCCGCGCTACCAGCGCCAGATGCTCTGGATCGTGCTGGCCATCTGGGTCCTGGTCTCCGCCGCCGGTGTCGGCCGCCAGTTCTTCTACCTGTTCACGGAGCACTGATCACCATGACTGCACCTGTTCTCGGTAAGTCTCACGACCGGCCGGCCAGCCTGGATCTGCCCCGCTCGCCGCGTGCCCGCTCCAGCAACAACTTCGAGAAGTACGCGTGGCTGTTCATGCGCCTCTCGGGCCTGCTGCTGATCGTCCTCGTGATCGGCCACATGTTCATCATGCTGATGATCGACGGCGGCGTGCAGCGTCTGAACTTCGCCTTCGTCGCGGGCCGCTGGGCTTCCCCGTTCTGGCAGATCTGGGATCTCACCATGCTCTGGCTGGCCCAGCTGCACGGCGGCAACGGCCTGCGCACCGTGATCGACGACTACTCCCGCAAGGACTCGACCCGGTTCTGGCTCAAGACCCTGCTGGTCATCTCGATGATCCTGGTCATGGGCGTTGGCACCTACGTCATCTTCACCTTCGACCCCAACATCAGTTAGGAACAGGCCCTCGATGAGTGAATCGCGACCGATTCAGGAACACCGCTACGACGTCGTCATCGTCGGTGCCGGTGGCGCGGGCATGCGCGCGGCGATCGAGGCCGGTCCCCGGGTCCGCACCGCAGTGCTGACCAAGCTGTACCCGACCCGTAGCCACACCGGTGCGGCCCAGGGCGGCATGTGCGCCGCGCTGGCCAACGTCGAAGAGGACAACTGGGAATGGCACACCTTCGACACCGTCAAGGGTGGTGACTACCTGGTCGATCAGGACGCCGCGGAGATCATGGCCAAGGAGGCCATCGACGCGGTGATGGACCTCGAGAAGATGGGTCTGCCGTTCAACCGGACCCCCGAGGGCAAGATCGACCAGCGCCGCTTCGGCGGGCACACCCGCGATCACGGCAAGGCCCCGGTCCGCCGCGCGTGCTACGCCGCCGACCGCACCGGCCACATGATCCTGCAGACGCTGTACCAGAACTGCGTCAAGCACGACGTGGAGTTCTACAACGAGTTCTACGTGCTCGACCTGGTGCTCACCGAGACCGAGCGCGGTCCGGTCGCCACCGGCGTGGTCGCCTACGAGCTGGCCACCGGCGAGCTGCACGTCTTCCACGCCAAGTCGATCGTGTTCGCCACGGGCGGCTCGGGCCGGATGTACAAGACCACCTCGAACGCGCACACGCTGACCGGCGACGGCATGGCGATCGTGTTCCGCAAGGGTCTGCCGCTGGAGGACATGGAGTTCCACCAGTTCCACCCGACAGGTCTGGCCGGCCTCGGCATCCTGATCTCGGAAGCGGTCCGCGGTGAGGGCGGCATCCTGCGCAACGCCTCCGGCGAGCGCTTCATGGAGCGCTACGCCCCCACCATCAAGGACCTCGCGCCGCGCGACATCGTCGCCCGCTCGATGGTGCTCGAGGTGCTCGAAGGTCGCGGCGCCGGTCCGAACAAGGACTACGTGCTCATCGACGTGACCCACCTCGGCGAGGACGTGCTCGAGGAGAAGCTGCCCGATATCACCGAGTTCTCCCGCACCTACCTGGGCGTGGACCCGGTGAAGGAGCCGGTGCCGGTCATGCCGACCTGTCACTACGTGATGGGTGGCATCCCGACCCGTATCCGTGGCGAGGTGCTGCGCAACAACACCGACGTCGTCCCCGGCCTCTACGCGGCGGGCGAGTGCGCGTGCGTCTCGGTGCACGGCTCCAACCGCCTCGGCACCAACTCGCTGCTCGACATCAACGTGTTCGGACGCCGCGCGGGCATCGCCGCCGCGGAGTACGCCCAGCGCACCGAGTTCGTCGACATGCCGGAGAAGCCGGCGCAGATGGTGACCGAGTGGCTGGAGATGCTGCTGTCGGAGCACGGTAACGAGCGCGTCGCCGACATCCGCACCGAGCTGCAGTACACGATGGACATGAATGCCGCGGTGTTCCGCACCGAGGACACGCTCAAGCAGGCCCTCACCGACATCCACGCGCTCAAGGAGCGGTACGCGCGGATCACGGTGCAGGACAAGGGCAAGCGGTACAACAGCGACCTGCTGGAGGCCGTCGAGCTCGGCTTCCTGCTGGAACTGGCCGAAGTCACCGTCGTCGGCGCGCTGAACCGGAAGGAGTCGCGCGGCGGCCACGCCCGCGAGGACTACCCGGATCGCGACGACGTGAACTTCATGCGGCACACGATGGCCTACAAGGAGAGCCCGGAGCTCATCTCCGACATCCGCCTCGACTTCAAGCCGGTGGTGCAGACCCGTTACGAGCCGATGGAGCGTAAGTACTGATGACTGCTGTAGCCGAAGCACCCTCCTCGCAGAAGCCGGCTCCGGTCCCCGAGGGCTCGGTGATGATCACCGTCAAGGTGGCCAGGTTCAACCCGGAGGACGAGAAGGGCGCGCACTGGGAATCCTTCCAGGTGCCGGTCCTGCCGACCGACCGCTTCCTGAACGTGCTCATCTACATCAAGTCCTACCTGGACGGCACGCTCACCTTCCGCCGCTCGTGCGCGCACGGCGTCTGCGGTTCGGACGCGATGCGGATCAACGGCGTGAACCGGCTGGCCTGCAAGGTGCTGATGAAGGACATGCTGCCCAAGGGCGGCAAGTCGCTCACCGTCACCGTCGAGCCGATCCGCGGCCTGCCCGTGGAGAAGGACCTCGTGGTGGACATGGAGCCGTTCTTCGACGCGTTCCGCGCGGTGAAGCCGTACCTGATCACCACGGGTAACGAGCCCACCCGCGAGCGCATCCAGAGCCAGGCCGACCGCGCCCGGTTCGATGACACCACCAAGTGCATCCTGTGCGCCTGCTGCACCACCTCCTGCCCCGTGTACTGGAGCGACGGCAGCTACTTCGGCCCGGCCGCGATCGTGAACGCCCACCGCTTCATCTTCGACAGCCGCGACGAAGCCGCCCGCGAGCGCCTCGACATCCTCAACGACGTCGAAGGCGTCTGGCGCTGCCGCACCACCTTCAACTGCACCGACGCGTGCCCCCGCGGCATCGAGGTCACCAAGGCCATCCAGGAAGTCAAGCGAGCCCTGCTCTTCACCCGCTGATCTCCGGACCCGAACGGATCCACCAGCCAACGGCGAAGGCCGCCACCATCCAAAAATGGTGGCGGCCTTCGCCGTTGGCGCTTCTCCACGACCGGCACGCACCGATCCACGGCAGCGATGGTTACGAACATCTATCGATATTGCTGGGCACACAGCTGGAGATTTATCGTGAGACACATGAAGACCATGATCGACCTCAACGACGAAGCGCTGGCGCTGGCCGCCAAGGAGCTGGGCACGACCACGAAGAAGGACACGGTCAACGCCGCGCTCGAGTTCGTGGCCGATCGCAGGCGACGGATCGAGCAGGTGTTGAACGACCCCTACGGTTTCGGGGTAGGACCGGACATCGACGATCCGGAGATCATGCGCCAGGCTCGCCGTTGACCGAAACGACACCGCTGCGACTCCATCTCGTCGACACCTCGGCGGCCGCCCGGATCAGGCATCCACCGGTACGCAGCGTCATCGCGGGCCTCGTCGCCGATCGCGCCGCCGCGACCTGCGTCACCGTCGACCTCGAGACCGGGTACTCCGGCCGCAACCTCGCCGACGTACAGAACATCGGCCAGCGACGCCGTTCCCTGTACGTGAATCTGCCCATCAACGAAACCATCGCCGACCGCGCCCGCGAGGTTCACCTTCTGATGGCGCGCAGGAATCAACACCGCTCGGCCGGAATCATCGACCTCCTGACCGCCGCTGTGGCCGAGTTCCACGGCGCGGTCCTCGTCCACTACGACGCCGACTTCGAGCACATCGCCGCGGTAACCCGGCAACCACAGGTATGGGTCGTCCCCCAGGGAAGCCTGAACTGACTCATTCGCGGCCGAGGGTGGTTGGGGTGGCGCGGGACCATTGTTCGCCCGCGAGGACGACGTGGTCGAGGAAGCGCAGGCCTACGGTGCGGGCGGCATCGATGAGGAGGGTGGTGGTGCGGCGGTCGTCGAGGCTGGGAGTGGCGGTGCCGGAGGGGTGGTTGTGGACGAGGGCGAAGGCGCGTCCGTCGTGGCGGAGCACGGTGTTGAGGATCTCGCGGATCGGGACGGCGACCTGATCGACCGCGCCTTCGGCGACGAACACCTTCTGCCGCAAGCGATTCTGGGAGTCGCAGACGAGGACGAGGATCCGTTCCACGCGGGCGCCGTCGAACAGCGGCCTGGCGATGCGGACGACGTCGGAGGCGCTTTCCAGGCGCGGCACTGCCTCGGGTTCGGTGCGCGCTCTGCTGCCGAGCTGGAAGGCCGCGCTGATCGCGGCGGCCTTGGCCACCCCGACCCCGGCCCTGCGAAACAGTTCCTCGGGCCGGGCCGCGGCGAGCCCGGGGATGCCGCCGTATTCGGCGAGCAGCTCCGCGGCCAGTTCCAGCGCGCTCTCGCCTCGGCGGCCCTGGCCGAGCAGCAGGGCGAGCAGCTCGCTGTCGCTGAGCGCGGCGGGGCCGACCGCGAGCAGTCGCTCGCGCGGGCGCTGGCCGAAGGGCAGGGCGGCGATCGGTACCGACATCACAATCCCCCTCGAATGCGTTGGAGGATTCGCATCATGCCAGCGGCCACCGACAGGTCGGGTGGGCGCGGTTCGGGCAGAATGAGGGGACAACCGATCTCGGGGGGTAGCCGAATGTCTGGTCGTCGCAAGCACACAGCGGTCCGCGTCGGGCGGACGATCGGCACGGCGGCGCTGTCCGTCCCGGCGACGAGGGCCGGACGAGTCCTCACCGCACTCGCGCTGACCACCCTCGCGGCGTGCGGCGCCGACACCGCGGCGAGCCCAGATCTCGGCAGGTACTACAACCAGCGCGTCGAATTCGGCTCGTGCGCCGGCTATCCGCACGGCGCCGAGCTGACCGCAGGCGGCCTGGAATGCGCGCGGGTGACCGTCCCGCTCGACTACGACGAGCCAGAAGGCGCCACGGCCTCGATCGTGATCTCGCGTCTGCCCGCCCACGGCGAGCGGGTCGCCGCGCTGCTGACCAACCCCGGCGGCCCCGGCTCGCCCGGTCTGGCGATGCCGTTGATGTTCGCGAAAAGCGAGGTGGCGCAACGCTTCGACATGATCGGCGTCGATGTGCGCGGCCTCGGCGCCTCCACACCAAAGGTGGTGTGCCTGACCCCGGAGGAGTTCCAGGCCGAGCGCAACGAACTCGACGTCGACTACTCGGCGGAAGGCATCGCGCAGACCGAGCGCGAGAACCGCGACTACGTCGCGAAATGCGTACAGCGCACGGGTGTCGACGTGCTGGACAATGTCGGAACCCGGAATGTGGCGCGGGATTTCGACATCATCCGCGCGGCGCTCGGCGACGAGAAGCTGACCTACTACGGCGGCTCCTACGGCACCCGCCTCGGCTCCACCTTCGCCGAGATGTTCCCGGACCGCGTGCGCGCCATGGTCTTGGACGGCGGCGTCGACCCGGCCACCGACATGATCGACGTGGTGGCGTTCTCCGCCGGATTCCAGCGAGCCTTCGACACCTATGCCGCCGACTGTGTGAAAGCGCCGGACTGCCCTCTCGGCACCGACCCGGCCCGCGCCACGGAGGCTTTCCGCGCCCTCGTCCTCCCGCTGATCGACCGGCCCGCCGCTACCGCGGACCCTCGCGGTCTCCGCTACCGTGACGCGCTCAGCGGGGTGACCAATTCCCTGTACCACCCGGCGGGCTGGCCCCGCATCACCAAGGGTCTGAGGGAGCTGGCCGGTGGTCATGGCGACACACTGCTGGCCATCGCGGATGTCATCGCGGACGCGAGCACCGTCGAGCGGGATTTGCAGATGGCGGTGTGGTGCCTGGAGGAGAAGCGCGTCACCGACCCCGCGGCGGCCGCCGAGCTGGATCGCAAGTTCCGTGCCGCCGCACCGATTTTCGACGACGGCCGCGCCACCGGTCGAGCTCCGCTCGACGTCTGCGCCTTCTGGCCGGTGCCGCCGAACTCCCAGCCGCACGTCCCCTCCGTGCCGAATCTGCCGAAGGTCGTTGTCGTCTCCGTCACCGGCGATCCGGCCACTCCGCACCAGGGCGGGCAGAACCTGGCCCGCGCGCTCGGCGCCACCCTGGTCACCTACGAGGGCGTGCAGCACGGCGCCTTCGGCCAGGGTGTGGCCTGCGTCGACGAGCCGGTATTGCGTTATCTGGTAGACCTCACCCCACCGCCGGACGGGCTCACCTGCCCGTCGGCCTGAACCATGCCCTCGGCTTCGGAGTCGGATTCGTCGACCTAGGCCACATCGAGCGTCGCGCGCCGCTCCGACCTACCGCGGGCGGAGTCGGCCGACGCACGAGCAAATGGCGTCGAGCGCTACTAGCTGGACGGCCACCCGGCCCGCGAGGGCCTACGGGTGGTCGAGAGTCGGAGGAGCTACGACCGACCGTCGACTACGGCGACGACCTCCGGTGCCGGTAGCGCACAGAGCACCCCCGCCGCCAGCTTCTCCAGATGATGGAGTTGCCGCTCGTGCACCACGATTCGGCGCAACGCCTCGTTGACGGTGGCGTTGCTGTTGGACGTCCCCATGATCTCGGCGGCGGCGGCCAACAGCTTCTGGTCGAGATCGATCCGCACGGTATGCATGCGTCCTCCTTCGTACTTTCGCCATCTTGCGCCATCGCCCTCGCTCATGTCCGGCAAATCGCGTACACACGCCGACATCGACAGCCGGGCACGCAGGCCATTCCACCCCACCGTCACACGGTGGGCACCCGGCCGACGACCGCCGACGGCCGCAGCGAAGGCCGAGCTACGGCACGATTGCCACCGAATCGCCGGCTGCCACTGTTTTCCATGCACGAGGCCGGTAATCGACGGAAACGGCTCGGCCAGCTAGGCAGTGTGTACAGCTGGACGGGCTTTCGTTGTCGGAACGGACAGGCGGTGCTTGCATCGAAGTATGTTCACCGAGGCTCAGCTGTACTCACCGGTCACCCGTACCGGTGACGGCGACGTGACGGTGCACCTGAGCGATGAGCACCCCGGCGTGCACGACCCCGTGTACCGTGCCCGCCGCAATGCCATCGCCGCCCTCGCGCTGGCCTACGCGCCGGGGGAACCCGCACCGAAGATCGACTACACCGACGAAGAACAGCAGGTCTGGCGGATCGTCTCCGCCGAACTGGCCCTCAAGCACCGCACCTACGCTTGCTCGGAGGTGCTGGACGCCACGGCCCGGCTCGACCTGCCCGCCGACCACATCCCACAACTGGACGAGGTGACCGCGGCCCTGGCCCCGCTCACCGGTTTCCGCTATGTCCCCGCCGCGGGGCTCGTGCCGCTGCGCGAGTTCTTCGGCTCGTTCGCCGAACGCGTGTTCCACTCCACCCAGTACATCCGGCACCACTCCGCGCCGCTCTACACCCCCGAACCGGACGCCATCCACGAGATCATCGGGCACGCCAATCAGATCGCCAGCCCGCGCTTCGCCGCCATCTACGAGACCGTCGGCGCGGCGGTCGCCAGGCTGACCACCGAGACGGCGCTGAAGTTCCTCGCCGATGTGTTCTGGTTCTCGATGGAGTTCGGCGTCGTACGCGAGCGGGGCGAAATCCGCTGCTACGGCGCGGGATTGTTGTCCTCCTACGGCGAGCTGGACGAGTTCCGGCACGCCGAGCTGCGGCCGCTCGACGTGGTCACGATGGGGACCGCTGTCTACGACATCACCCACTACCAGCCGATTCTCTACTGCGCCGAGTCGATCTCGGAGATCGAGGACGTGATCGGCGTCTTCTTCGCCGAGATGGACGACGACACTCCCCTGCGCGCGCAGCACGACAAGAAGCGCCCGTCGGTGGCCGGGGCGAGCTGAACCGGGCTATTCGGCAGGTCGGCCGAGCGGAAGACCAGCTTCGAGGAAGTCCATCGCACGCCCGAGGTTCGTCGCGTTGACCGGCGCGCGCAGCGAAATGGCGATGCCAACACCGGCGATCGCACCGGCCATCACCCGAACCTCGAAATCGTCGGCGGGGCGGCCGACGTATTCGGCGATCAGTTCGACGACCATCTCGATGCTGCGCTCGAGCTCGATGCCGATAGCGGCGCGCAACTCGGGGACGTGGTAGAGCAGAGCTTGGCGCTCCTGTTCGAAGGCCAGGTCCTCGGGTGCCAGGGTGGTGAGCGCCGCGCCGATCGCATTGCGGAAGGCACGGATCGGGGGAAGACCGCGCGGCTGGTTGCGAACCTCCTCGATCAGCACGGGATCGAGATCATCGGCGATGACCAACTGCTCCTTGGTCGGGAAGTAGCGGAAGAAAGTGCTCGGCGAGACGTCGGCCGCCGCGGCGATCTGCTCGATGGTGGTCTCGCTGTAGCCCTGCTCGCGGAACAGCCGGAACGCCTCGGTGCGAATCGTCCGCCGAGTCCGCTCCTTCTTGCGCTCCCGCAGTCCCGGCGCCACGACACCTTCACCCGTTGCATCAACCGACATGTGTCGATTCTGACTCATCGCGCGGCGCTGCGACGGCAGGTGTGTCCACCGGCGCCGGCGCGCGGCGCGGCAACACCCGCAGCGCCAGCGGTACCGACACCGCGCAGACGGCCGCGCAGACCCACAGCATCAGGCTCATCCCGCCGACGAACGCCGACTGAACCTGCGCGAGCGCATCGGCGCTTCCGCTCACCTTCGCGGCGGCCGCCCCACTGCTCACCCCGTCGTCGTAGGGTGCGACGTTCAGCGCGCCGAGTTCGGCCCGGTACCGGGTGACCAGCACGGTGCCGAGCAGGGCGACGCCGATGGTGCCCGCCGCCTGCCGCAACGCCTGCAACAGCGCGGATCCGACACCGGCCCGCGCGACGTCCAGATCGTCGATCGCGACCGCCATCGCGACCGGCATCGCCATGCCCATGCCCGCGCCGACCAGCGTGATCCAGCACGCGGTGAACCAGTAGGCGGTGTCGACCTCGGTCAGCGCACCCCAACCCAAGCCGATGGCGAGCAGCGCCAGCCCCGCCGTGATCACCATCCGCGATCCCGCCTTCGACAGCAGCCGATCGCCCAGCCGCGCGCCGACGACCAGGCCGCCGATCATCGGCAGCAGCCGCAGTCCGCTGCCGAGCGCGTCGGCGCCGAGCACCTCCTGGTAGTACTGCGGCACCGTGAAGAACATGCCGAACATCGCGAAGGTGATCAGCACGGCGAACACCGCACCCCAGCGAAAACCGTTGCTGCCGAACAGCTCGAGATCGATCAGCGGATGGCGGCCACGCCGCTGCCACAGCAGGAACGCCGCCGCGGTGACCGCGCCGCAGGCGAGCGCCACCCAGGCCAACGGGTCGCCCCAGCCCTGTTCGCCGAAGCGGATGAAACCGTAGGTGACGCCGAGCATGCCGAGCATCGACAGCAGCACACCCGGCAGATCGAGCGGAAGCCGTTGCGGGTTGCGCGATTCCGGCACCAGCGCGGCCACCGCCGCCGCGCCCGCCACCACCAACGGAACGTTGATCAGGAAGACCGAGCCCCACCAGAAGTTGTCGACGAGCCAGCCGCCGAGCACCGGCCCCAGCGGCAGGCCGAGCGAGGTCGCGGTGACCCAGATCGACATGGCGCGGGCGCGCTCCCGCTGCTCGGGAAACAGCACCGGCAGTACCGCCATGGACAGCGGAATCATGGCCGCGGCGGCGATGCCGAGCACCACCCGCGCCGCGATCAGCTGGCCGGAGGTGTCCGCGAAGGCACAGGCCAGCGAGGCCAGGCCGAACAAGACCAGGGCGGCGAGCAGGATCCGCTTGCGGCCGTAGCGGTCGCCGAGCGCGCCCGCGGGCAGCATGAAGGCCGCGAGCGCCAGCGTGTAGGCGGAGCTGAACCATTGCAGCGCACCGGTATTCGCGTTCAGGTCGACGGCGAGGGTGGGCAGCGCGACGGTCAGGACGGTCACGTCCAGGCCGATGGTCAGCATGGCGAGCGCCAGCGCGCCGAGCGCGAACCACCGCCGGGAATCCACGTTCACAATCCCTCCAGAAAATGGAAGTTACTACTTTTTGATAGTAGCACTCATTTCATGGTCGCTGTCAATACTCGGTGATCAACGGCCTTCGCGCGGCCATACCGGCTATATGTGCGTCCGCCCTCGTCCCGGCCAGGTGCGGGCCGATTGGCGGCCCTCGGTCGACCGCGGCGGTTACGCTCGCTCCCGATGAAGATCCCGCGTCCTCGCCACCACGCCACGCGCCGCCTCACCGGCGCGCTGGCCGCTGCCGCACTGCTCGGCGGCCTGATCGCGACGCCTGCTCTCGCGGCGCCGCCCACCCCGACCACCACACCGTTCACCACACCGAACACGGACAACTGCCCGCAGAAGACCATGCCGCCCGCGCCGATCGATGCCTCCGAGACGCCCGCGCCCGGAAAACCGACACCCGCACCGCTATCGGTTCCCGTGCCTCCGGTGGGCGGCACCAGGATGGGCGAGTGCGGCGTGGTGCTGCCGAAGGGCGCGCCGCCCGCGCCGCGGGACATCTCCGCGACCGCCTGGGTGGTGTCGGATCTCGATACCGGCGCGGTGCTCGCCGCCAAGGACCCGCACGGGCGCTACCGCCCGGCGAGCACCATCAAGGTGCTGCTGGCTACCGTCGCACTGCGCGCGCTGAAGCTGGACACGGTGGTCACCGGCACCCAGGAGGACGCGGACGTCGACGGCACCCGCGTCGGCGTCGGCCCCGGCGGGCAGTACACCAACCTGCAGCTCTTCCAGGCGCTGATCATGGCCTCGGGCAACGACGCGGCGCATGCGATCGCGGCCCAGCTCGGCGGCGACGAGGCGACCGTGACCAAGATGAACCAGCTGGCGAAATCGTTGTACGCCTTCGATACTCGCGCGGCCACACCATCCGGCCTGGACGGGCCTGGCATGAGCACCTCGGCCTACGACCTGTCAGTGCTGTTCCGCGAGGCGATGACCATCCCGCTGTTCGCCGAGTTGATCCAGACCGAACAGATCGACTTCCCTGGCTATCCCAAGAATCCGAAGATCCCGAACGACCCCGACCACCCCGGCTTCGCGGTCGGCAACGACAACCACCTGTTGTACAACTACGAGGGCGCGCTCGGCGGCAAGACCGGCTACACCGACGACGCCAGGCAGACCTTCGTCGGGGCCGCGCAACGCGACGGGCGCAGGCTGGCGGTCACCCTGCTGCAAGCCGAGGTACGCCCGATACGGCCGTGGGAGCAGGCGGCCAGGCTGCTCGACTACGGTTTCGCGCTGCCGCGCGGCACCGAGGTCGGCCGGCTGCCGAACCACGAGCCGAACCACCAGACGGACGAGGCCGAACCCACTGCGGCACTGGCCACTCCGCCGGGCGCGGAAGGCGGCGACGTGCTCGCGAGCCCGCAGCGCGAGCGCGACCACGTGGGCACGCGCACGCTGGTGATGGTCGGCGGCCTCGCACTGATCCTGTTCCTGCTGCTCAAGGCGCGGCGCGTCAATCGCCAACGCCGCTGAGCCGGAATCGATCCGGCGCGGGCGAGCTCAGCGACGCCTGCGCAAGGTCGCCAGCCCGAGGGCAGCCAGCGCGCCCGCGCCGAAGTAGGCCGCGCCGCTGCCGAACGCCCCGGCGGTGTTGACGACGCGGGGCCGGATGACGGCCGCCGTAGCGGGCGGGGCGACCTCGGGCTCGTTCTCGGAAGCGGTGGCGGCCCATGCCGTCGCGAACAGGATGATGCGATAGGTGATGTAGCTGAACACCATCAGACCGATGATCGACCCGAAGGCCGCGCCCGCCGGACTGCGCAGCACGATCTGCAGGTAGATCGATGCGACGAACTTGAAGACCTCGAAGGCCAGCGCGGCGAGCAACGCGGCCTTCGCGGCGCTGGCCAGCGTGACGGGCTCGCGCGGCAGCCGCGCGATGATCCACGCGAACACCGCCCAGCTCGCCAGCAGCGCGAACAGGATCGACAGCAGCGTCAACAGCAGCCGGGCGCCGGGCAACTCGTCCAGACCGTAGCGCGCCAGCAACTGGGCGCCCAGATTGCTGGAGCCCAGCGCCGAAAGCCCGAGCGACACCACGAAGGCCAGGCCGAGCCCGATCAGCGCGCCGAGGTCGGAGATCTTGGTGCGCAACCAGTTGCCTTCCTCGTGCTTCTGCTCCCACTGCTCGGTGAGCGCGGCGCGCAGATTCGCCATCCAGCCGAGTCCGGCGTACAGACCGGCGAGCAGGCCGAGCACACCGACCGTGCCGCGGGAACGAACGGCCTGATCGATGAGCCCGTTGAGCTGGGTGCCCAGCTCGCCGGGGATGTTCTCGACGATCTTGTCCTGAAGTTCTCGGAACAGCTCCTCGTTGCCCGCCAGTACGAAGCCGGCGACCGCGAACGCCACCATCAGCAACGGAAACAGCGACAGCACGGTGAAATACGTGATCCCGGCCGCGTAGTAGTCGCCGCGCTGGCGCTGGTAGCGGCCGCCGGTCCGGATCAGATGATCCAGCCAGGGCCGCGCCTGCACACGATGTTCGATCCCGGCCTTGACGTTGTCGATCGCCTGCACGTGCTCGCCCCTTCGACACCCGATGAACGCGGCCGGGCGCGGTCCGTCACCGGCTCGCGCACAGCCGAAGCGAAGGCGGAATCACGCCCGGCCCTCGCAAGCGTCGTACCCGAGCTAGCGGGCCAGGAAACCCACCCGGTCGTAGACCTGTGCGAGAGTGTTGCCGGCGATCTCCCGCGCCCGCTCCGCACCGGCTGCGAGGATACGGTCGAGTTCGCCTTTGTCCGCCAGATACTCTTCCACCTTGGCGCGCAAGGGCGTGACAAATTCCACCAGCGCGTCGGCAACGTCGGATTTCAGGTCGCCGTAGCCCTTGCCCTCGTAATCCTTCTCCAGCGTGACGATCGGCGTTCCGCCCAGCGAGCTCAGAATGACCAGAAGGTTGCTGACGCCCGGTTTCACCTCCGGGTCGTAGCGGATCTCGCGCTCGGTGTCGGTGACCGCGGAGCGGATCCGCTTGGCGGTGATCTTCGGGTCGTCGAGCAGGTTGATCAAGCCCGCGTCGGTGGCGGCCGACTTGCTCATCTTGGCGGTCGGGTCCTGCAGGTCGTAGATCTTCGCGGTGCCCTTGACGATGTGCGCCTCCGGCACCACGAAGGTCTTCTTGAAGCGAGTGTTGAAGCGCTGCGCCAGGTTTCGGGTCAGCTCCAGATGCTGGCGCTGATCCTCGCCGACCGGCACCTGGTGCGGGCGGTAGAGCAGGATGTCGGAGGCCATCAGCACGGGATAGGTGAACAGGCCGACGGTGGCGTTCTCCGCGCCCTGCTTGACCGACTTGTCCTTGAACTGGGTCATCCGGCTGGCCTCGCCGAAACCGGTGATGCAGCTGAGGACCCAGGCCAGCTCGGCGTGCTCGGGCACCTGACTCTGCACGAACAGCGTCGACTTCTTGGGGTCGATGCCGATCGCCAGCAGCTGCGCCGCCGCGGCCCTGGTGCGCGCCCGCAGTTCCTTCGGGTCCTGCGGGACCGTGATGGCGTGCATGTCCGGGATGAAGTACAGCGCGTCGTAGTCGTCCTGCATGGTGACCCAGTACTGCAGCGCCCCAAGGTAGTTGCCCAGGTGGAACGAGGAGCTGGTCGGCTGGATCCCGGACAGCACGCGCTGTTTACGCTCGGCGGCCGGGGCTGGTGCGGGACTCGACATGCCCCCGATCTTTCCATGGGAGTCCAGCGGAATTTCGAGCCGCCCAGTTGCGCGGGTCGACGCCTGGCATGCTCGGCCTGCCGGTCCGCGTGAGCCTGCGCTCGCGGTCGGAGACCAGCCGATAGACCGGGCCGCTCGGACCGGCGAGCGTGCCGCGCAGCACCCTGGGGGCGAGCGGCGGCGCGAAGTGCGCGGTGCGCACACCGCCCGCCAGCGCGCGGAAGGCGAGCTCGTCGGCCGTTCCCCAGCGCATGCCGTACATGGCGCGGATGCGCGGCGGCAGACTGCCCTGCACCAGCAGGAAGAACGCCGATGCGACCTGCTGCAACGGCGCACGCTGCGGATACGGGACGCGCTGACCCGCCAGATATGACCCGACCAACCGGGCCTCGTCGGTGAGGAACAGCTCGTCGGAGGCTAGGTAGCCGTCGAAGTAGCGGCGGAAGGCCGGATAGTCGGCGGGCGCGGCGTCGCGGGGCATGCCGAACAGCTCCGCCCAGCGCACGTAGTCCTGGTACAGCCCCGCACGCTCGCCGTCGGTCAGCCTGCGGACCAGCAGGTCGTACATCACCTCGGCGGAATCGAAGGTGAACGCCATGGTCATGAACATCAGGTGCGGATCGAGGGCCGAGTACGACGCTCCCGCCGGATGGTGCGGCCCGGCGTCCTCGGGCAGCTCGCCGACGACCCTGGCATGCTTCTTGGTGGTGAAAGCCAGCGCCCGATCCGCCTCCTCCTTGCTGCCGAGGAAGACGGCCTCGAACAGTTTCCCGGTGAGCGCCAGCCGGGTGTAGGGCGTGCCGCGGCGCTCGGTGTTCTCGGCCGTCCCGACGTAGAGCCGTGGGTGCACGGCGCCGATCACCAGCGCCCGCTGTCCGTAGGTGAGGCCGACCGCGCGCTTGCTCATGACGCGTCGCGCCATGGAGTTGTCGGCGAAGTATCCGGGCTGGGACGAGTGTGCGGACATCGTTGTCTCCTCATCGAAGGTCCCGGCCCGAGCCGAAACCGACAGCATCTGGCAATAGAATCCTCCAGATCAAACCTTCTGGCAATACTCAATGCCAGAATTGTGTCCGTGCCAGAATCGTGCTGTGACAGCGCAGCGGACCTACGGCGGCGTCTCCGCCGACCAACGCCGGGCACAACGGCGCACCGCACTGCTGGACGCCGCACTCGAGATCATCGGCGTCCACGGCCTGGCCAAGCTCACCGTCTCCGGGCTGTGCGCGCAGGCCGGGCTCAACGAGCGGTACTACTACGAGAACTTCGACAGCCGCGACGCCGTGCTCACCGCGCTGACCGACCGGATCGCCGAGGAACTGGCGATCGCGATCCTGGAGAGCCTGCGCGGCGCGCCGGACGAATCGCGCGCCAAGGCACACGCCGCCATCGCCGCGGGCATCCATGTGCTCACCGACGATCCGCGCAAGGCCAAGGTCGCGCTGGTCGCGGGCATGGCCACACCGGAGCTGCGGGCCAGGACCACCGAGACGATCCGGGTCTTCGCGCGCATGGTCGCCGCCGAGGGCATCGACTTCTACGGCATCACCGATCCCGAACCGGATCCCGCCATCTTCTTCCGCGCGACCTACCTGGTCGGCGGGCTGGTGCAGACGTTGACCACGTGGCTGCAAGGCGAACTGCCCCTCACGAAAGAGGAGCTCATCGACCACACCACGGACGTGTTCGTCCTGCTCGGCGAGGACCTCGCGCGCCGCTTGGGGTGACCGCGCCGCTCGGGTGACGCGGGCCGATCAGGCCATGGTCAGCGCGACGACCTCGGGAGAGAACGGTGCGCTCTGATAGACCACGCGGAACGCGACGTCGCGCCGCGCCCAGTAGTCGGCGCACTCACGCATCGCCTGCTCGAACCAGTCCCGCTCGTCGGGCTGATCGGCGAGCAGCGCGTCGGCATCGCGCACCACGGCGACGTAACCGCTCGCCTCCCCGACGAAATCGTCCAGGTCGCGCAGGCATTCGTCGAAGGCGTCCTTGTTGGCGCCGAAGTAGTACGGGAACTGGAAGGCCGCCGCCCACTCGTCGAAGACGCCTCCGGTGCCGCGCATCTTGCGCCCGCGCAACTCGCGCACCAGGTACCCGGCGGGCGCTCGGTAGCGGACCTCGCTCAGTTCCGGCGCGTCGACGGGCAGCGCGCCGAGCACCGGCTCGGACCTGCCGCCCGGTGTGGAAGGCGCGCCGTCGCCGGTGCGGGCGAGGAACCGCGAGAGCGGAACCGGACGTGGCATCAGCGCATCCTCGTGAAGGTCTCGTAGTGGTCGCCGGTGTACCAGGCCGTGCCGTCGCTGCCGGTGACGATGCGTTGGGCGTCGCGGGAGCGGTTGCGCTGCTTGGGATTGACGTCCCACTCCTGATAGGTGATCGACCCGCCCGTGGCGTCGGTGCGCGGCAACGTGCCCTCCCGATTCATCCAGCGCTCGCCGCCTTTGGTGCCTGGCGCGTTTCGCCGAATCCGGCCAGCGGCGCGCATCGATCTCGGCCAACGTGACGTAGGCGCGGTCCGGAACGCCCTGTGCCCGGCTCGGCGAAGCCGTGACCGCGGCGGGCGGGAAGGCCGTCGGACGCGCGGAGACGTTCGAGGCGGTCGCCGTGGCGCGGGTCGTCGCGGTGGCCGAGCCCGCCGTGCGGTCGGTGTAGGAGCCGCCGCGCGACGTGAGCACCGCGAGCAACAGAACCACCGCCACCGCGCCGAGCGCCGCCAGCGCCCGAATCACCTTGTTGCTCATGCCCTCACCTCCATGACGCCCGGCCCCGGCATGCGCGAAGCGCGCTGGCACACGACTCGCTCACTCCGCTCGCTCATGCCTGCACCTCGCTGACACCCGGCTCCAGCATCCGCGAAGCGCGCTCGCACACGACTCGCTCACCCCGCTCGCTCATGCCTGCACCTCGCTGACACCCGGCTCCAGCATCCGCGAAGCGCGCTCGCACACGACTCGCTCACCCCGCTCGCTCATGCCCTCACCTCACTGACGCCCTGCTCCCGCATGCGCGAAGCGATGTTCGTTCATCGGTACTGCACCGTGACCGGAGCGTGGTCGGACCAGCGCTGATCGTAGGCGGCGGCCCGCTCGACGACGGCCTGCTTGACGCGGCCGGGCAGCTCCCCGCGCGCCAGCTGGTAATCGATGCGCCAGCCGGAATCGTTGTCGAAGGCACGGCCGCGGTAGGACCACCAGCTGTAGGGCCCGTCGACGCCGGGGTGCAGCTGACGCACCACGTCGACATAGCCCGCGGCGATCAGCTCGTCGATCCAGGCGCGTTCCTCGGGCAGGAACCCGGCCGACTTCAGATTGCCCTTCCAGTTCTTCAGGTCGCGTTCGGTGTGCGCGATGTTCCAGTCGCCGCTGACCACGAAGTCGCCGGCGCGGGTCTTCAGGTAGGCGCCGAACTCGGCCATGAACCGGTACTTCTCGTCCTGGCGCGCGGTGCCCGCGTCACCGGAGTGCACGTACACGCTGGCGACGGTCAGCTCGTCGAATTCGGCCTCGAGGTAGCGCCCGGAGGTACCGAACTCGGCGCTGCCGAATCCGATCCGCACCGCCTTCGGCTCCCGCCTGGACAGGATGCCGACACCGGCCCTGCCCTTGGATTCGGGCTCCGCGTGCGCCAGCCACCAGCCGTCGGCCAGCGCGGGCGCCAGCGCGGCGCGGGTCTGCTCGTCGGTGGCGCGGGTCTCCTGCAGGCAGACGATGTCGGCCTCGGTGGTCGCGAGCCACTCGAGCATGCCCTTGCCCGTGGCAGCTCGGACGCCGTTTACGTTGACCGTGGAGATGATGTAGGGCACGCAACGACCGTACAATGCTGGTCAGAGATATCGCCCCCGGACACCGCCGTCCAGGAAGGGGTGCTGACGATGACGTCCGACACCTCCAAGTCCCCGGCCGCCGCCCCGCGCTCCGACCGATCGCGAACCGCCGCCCGCGCGGCCGACAAACGGATCAAGGCATTGCACCTGGGTTCCGGTGATCCGCTGCTGCTGTTGCACGGCTTCATGCTCTCGCCGCACTGCTGGGAACGCACGGCGGACCGGTTGTCCTCACACTGCGAGGTGTACGCCCCCGCTCTACCAGGTCACTGGGGTGGCCCGCCCGCCGAGGGCAAACTGGTCGGCGTCGCCACGCTGGCCGACGCGGTCGAAGCTCAGCTCGACGAATTGGGTTGGCGCACCTGCCATATCGCGGGCAACTCGCTCGGCGCCTGGGTCGGCATCGAGCTCGCCCGCCGCGGCCGGGCCCGCACGCTGACGCTGATCGCGCCCGCCGGTGGCTGGAATGTCCCCTCGATCACCCAGTTCCGGGTAGGGCTGAAGTTCCTTTCGATGATTCCGCTCGTCCGAATCGGCAGGCGGCTGGGCGATTTCGCCACCGACAACGTCATCCCGCAGCGTTTCGCGCTGTTCCTGTTGAGCAAGCACGCCTCCGCGGTGCCGCGCCGCGAGATCGCCAACGTCCTGCGCGCCGCGCTGAACTGCACCGCGATGCTGCCGATGATCGTGGGCGCCCTGCGCGCCCCCGCTCTGGCCGACCTGTCCGACCTGACCACCCCGGTCCGCCTGCTGCTCTCCGAGTACGACCGCATCATCCCGAACCGCGTCTACGCCCGCCGCTACCTGAAGGAACTCCCCGACTCCGCCGACCGCATCGTCGTCAACGGCGTCGGCCACGTCCCCATGCTCGAAGCCCCCGACCGCATCGCCACCCTCATCGCCGAACACGTCTACGCCAGCCGCAACCACCTACGCGCGGTCTGAGCGCGCAGAGGTACGGGCGGCAACCCACGATCGCAAGTCCCATCACACAGATGTGATAACCCCAGGTAATGCTGTGCGCGATCGAGATCGAGCCCGAGGTTCGCTCGTTCCTGGCTGGATTGTCACCGACCGATCTCGCTCGCGCCGACTTCGCCGCCGGACTTCTCGCCGCATATGGCCCTGAACTCGGCGAACCGTATTGCCGCTACCTCGGCGACGGGGTGGCGTTTCAAAAGACGAAACAACGGGAGACAGCCCAGATCGACCGCGCGAAAATGGCCCGCAAGCTGTGCGAATCGGCGCACACCGAACCGGCGCGCTTGACCTTCGACCCAACAGGAGGCACCGAATCATGACCAGCCAGAAGGAATTCGATGCGCACCTCGAGGCGACCCGTGCCACCGCTGAATACCAGGCAGCCGCCCGCGCCTACGCGCTCGCGCACGAACTCGGCCGCCAGATCCGCGAAGCTCGTGAAGCACGCGGGTGGTCGCAAACCGAACTGGCGACCCGCGCCGGTATGCGCCAACACGCCGTGAGCCGACTCGAGGCCGGGGACGTGGTGCCGACGATCACCACCCTCGAACGGATTGCCGCCGCCCTCGAAACCGAGCTGTCGGTGTCGCTGGCGGCATAGGAGAACCCCGCCTGGACTCAGGCCGAACCCATCTGTAAGCGGTCCAGCCGTCCTCACTCACCCTCCGCACGCCGCACACAGGCGGGTTCCTATGCGGGGCGTGTGCGGGAAATGTCAGCGGGACAGGAGGGCCTTGGCGATGTGGGTTACCTGGATTTCGTTGGAGCCCGCGTAGATCATGAGGGATTTGGCGTCGCGGGCCAGTTGTTCGACGCGGTATTCGGTCATGTAGCCGTTTCCGCCGAAGAGCTGGACCGCTTCCATCGCCACGTCGGTGGCGGCTTCGGAGCAGTAGAGCTTCATGGCGGACGCTTCGGCGAGAGTCGGCGGCTTGCCCGCACGGCCGCGCTCGAGCGCGTTGAACACCATGTTCTGCACGTTGATCCTGGCGATCTCCATCTTGGCCAGCTTGAGCTGGACCAGCTGGAAGCGCCCGATCTCCTGGCCCCACAGCTTGCGGCTCTTGGCGTACTCGAGGCACAGCCGGTGGCATTCGTTGATGATGCCGAGCGCCATGAACGCCACGCCGATGCGTTCGGCGGTGAAGCTGGAGCGCGCGGACTCGCGGCCGTCGCCGCCCTTGTGCTCCTCGGTCTCGCCGAGCAGCCGGTCCCGGCCGACGCGCACGTTGTCGAAGAACAGCTCACCGGTCGGCGAGGCGTGCAGGCCCATCTTCTTGAACGGCTTGCCCTGGCTGAGGCCTTCCATGCCCTTGTCGAGGACGAAGGTCAGCACCTTGCGCTCGCGCTTGTCCACCGAATCTCCCTCATCGAGCTTCGCGTAGACGATCATCACGTCGGCGAAGGGACCGTTGGTGATGAAGGTCTTCTGGCCGTTGAGGAGATAGTCCTCGCCGTCGCGCTTGACGTAGGTCTTCATGCCGCCGAACGCGTCCGAGCCCGAATCCGGTTCGGTGATCGCCCAGGCCGCGACCTTCCGCATCGTCACGATGTCCGCGAGCCAGCGCTCCTTCTGCGCCAGCGTGCCGCGCGACATGATGGTGGTCGCGCCGAGCCCGATGCTGACCCCCATCGCGGTGACCAAACCCATACAGACACCGGACAATTCGCTGATCAGCACCGCCATCAGCGACTCCTGGCCACTGAACGGACTACCGCCGGAACGCTTCTCGCTCTTCTCCGGCGCGGCCGCACCGGCGGCGAGCGCCTCCTCCCTGGCCCGCTGCTTGGCGAGCAGCTTCTCGACCGCCTCGCCGCCCATCGCGTCGATACCGAACTCGCTGAACAGCTTCCGGATGATCGGATACGGCAGCATCTCGCCGCTGTCGAGCGCGTCCAGGTGCGGGCGGATCTCCTTGTCGATGAAGGTGCGCACCGCGTCGCGGACCATCACATCGGTCTCGGACCATTCGAACATCGTCGTTCTCCTTTCTGGCGGCCCAGCCTCAGGGCAGCCGAGCGGCGATGTCGTCGACGAGCCAGGGGCCCTCGGTCTCGATCGTCTTCACGTCGTGCCAGCCCGCCAGCTCGGAGATGGCGCCGCCCTGCACCGCGAACACCTTGCCGGTGATCGGGCACTTGTCCGAAGCCAAGTATGCGACCAACGGGGAGATATTGGCGGGGCTGAAGGCATCGAATCCACCCGCTTCCTCGGCGGCCTCGGCCTCGGCCGCCATCATCTCGCCCATGCCGGGGGTGGCGAGGGTGAGCCGGGTCCGCGCGATCGGCGCGATCGCGTTCACCCGCACGCCGTAGCGGGCGAGTTCGTCGGCGGCGACAAGGGTCAGCGCGGCGATGCCCGCCTTGGCTGCGCCGTAGTTGGCCTGGCCCGCGTTGGGGACGGTGGTGCCCGACGCGGACGCCGTGTTGACCACGGCCGCGTTGGGCTGGTTGCCCGCCTTGCTCTGCTCTTTCCAGTACGCCGCCGCGTGGTGCAGCACCGCCGCGTGGCCCTTCAGGTGCACCGCGATCACCGCGTCCCACTGGGCTTCGTCCATGCCCGCGACGAACGCGTCGCGCAGGATGCCCGCGTTGTTGACCACGATGTCCAGGCCGCCCAGCTCCGACACCGCCTGCTGGACCAGGTTGCGCGCGCCCTCCCAGGAGGCGATGTCATCGGTGTTGGCGACCGCCTTGCCGCCCGCCGCGACGATCTCCTCGACCACCTGCTGGGCCGGGCCGGAATCGGTCCCCTCGCCCGCGTTGCTGCCGCCGAGGTCGTTGACGACGACGCGCGCGCCCTCGCTCGCGAACAGCAGCGCGTGCTCGCGGCCGATCCCCCGGCCCGCGCCGGTGATGGCGGCGACCTTTCCTTCCAATGCGCCCATCTGTGCGTCTCCTGTGCTGTGGTCTCGCCCGCCGGACAGGGCGAGGTGTGATGAATGGGGTGTCGGCTCGCGCCGAACGAAAGAGCGGCCCGCGGCGGTCCGAGCCGCGGGCCGCTCGGCTCAGTCGGCGATCTCGGCGAGGCCGTCGCTCAACACGACGTCCGTGCCGCGCACCGTCTCGAAGGCGTAGGTGGTGACGCCGTCGGCGGCGCCCACCTTCCAGATCCGGGTCTCCAGGTCGTCGCCGGGGAAGACCATCTTGGCGAAGCGCACCGCGAAGCGGCGCAGCCGGTGCACGTCCGAGCCCGCGGCCTCGGTGAGCACCGCCCACGACGCGAACGCCATGGTGCACAGACCGTGCGCGATGATGCCGGGCAGCCCGGCGTCCTTGGCGACCTGATCGTCCAGATGCAGCGGCACCGGATCGCCGGAAGCCGATGCGTAGCGGAAGGTCTGGTCGTGGTCGACGTGCTGAGCCACGACGGCGAACGGCTCGGTGCCGCGCAACGACTCGTCGAACTTGTGCGCGTGCGCGGCCTGCCCGACGGTCTTGCCCGCGTCGATGTTCCGGAAGAACGCGGTCAGATACTGCTCGTTGACCAGTTCCCCGTCCACGTCACGGCATTCGACGAGAATGGTGATCGTGCTGCCGTTGGACTTGCTCGCGTAGCCGACCGCCTTGGCCCGGGTGACCAGCTCGTCGCCCGGCCGGATGGCGCGGTGGAAGTGGAAGTCCTGCTCGCCGTGCACGACCCGGCCGAAGATGTCCATCGGCGCCACATCGATCACCGGCATCATCATGGCCTCGAAGACCGGGACGATGCCGAACACCGGCGAGGCGACCTCGCCCGCGCGGTGCGCCGCGATGGGATCGTTGGTCGCCGCGGCGTATTCGGCGATCCGCTTGGCGGTCACCGAGAAACGTTCCTCGTCGCACCAGGTTTCCAGTCCCGCGTCGTCGGATTCGACAAGA
>NZ_JBYISM010000031.1:0-122223 GCF_057708605.1 Nocardia sp. bgisy118
TGAGGTTCACCCCGAATGGTGGACAGGGTTTCAAGCAGCCTTGGCTGCGTCTGTCAGGGATTTCTCGTAGCGTATGGGGCTGAGCATCCCGAGGGCGGAGTGGCGCCGATCATGGTTGTATCTTCGGATCCAATTGTCAACCGAGGCAACGAGTTCAGCCTTTGTGGCGTAGACGTGCCGGTAATAGGATTCGTGTTTGTAGGTCGACCAGAATGATTCGGCGGGGCTGTTGTCCCAACATTATCCGGCTAATCAGGGCTGATCTTGTTCCGCCGGTTGGTTTTCCCGGTTATCCGGCTGATTTCTGGATGTCTGCGATGGCGGTGTCGAGTCGGGCGATGAGTTTGTGGTGGCGGTCGGCTTCAGCGATCCAGCCGCGTTGTTCGGCGTCGTTGGCGAGTTTCCGGGCGTCGGCGCGTTGGGCGGCCAGGATGGGCAGGTAGGTGAGGTCGGTGCGGAAGTTCGGGCAGTGCTCGCAGATGTTGGCGTAGGGGCAGGCGCCCTGGGCGGGGGCGCGCAGGCAAAAGCCACCTGCCAGACGGGATTTCAGTGCCGGGGTCTGTGTCCAATTCGCGCCGCCGGTGATGTCGGCCAACGGTAGTGCTTTGGTGCCGGCGGGTGTGGTCGGCAGCGCGGCGAGGTGGTCCTTGGCGAGGGTGAGGGCGCGTTCGTATTCGGTGCGGACGGTTGTGTCGAACAGTTTCCCGTAGCGCAGGCTCATCTGAGCGGAGACGTGTCCGAGAAGTGCCATCAGCGATTGCAGGGAGACTCCGGCGTTGACCAGGGCGGTGGCATAGGTGTGGCGCAACTGGTGCGGGGTGAGGTGGCCGATCCCGGCGGCGGTCGCGGCGCGGTCGAGTTCGTGGCGGACGGCTTGCTGGGAGAGTCGGCCGCCGTGGCGGGTGAACAGGAACTGGGCCGGTTTCCCGGTCCGTGGGTGCGGTAATGGTCTTCCGGGACTGCGTATTTCGATGATCCGGTCGATCAGTTCGACGGTTTCGTCGTCGAGGGGGACCATGCGTTCGGTGTCGAGTTTGCCGAGCGGGACTTTCAGCCATGCTCCCTCGCCGGGAATCTCGTGGAGGCAGTCGATTTCGAGGTCGAGCAGTTCCCCGATCCGCAGTCCGGCCGCGCGTGCGAGCAGCAACGCCGAGGCGGCGAGTTCGTGGTCACTGGCGTGCAGGGCGTCGGCAAGGCGCCGGTCGGCGTCGACCGGGATGTAGCGTGGCAGCGGGCGCGGGAGACGGGGGACATCGTTGCGGAACAACAGTTTCCGCTTCGGTGCCTCGTTCCATCCCCAATCGGTGATTTCGGTGAGGAAGGTGTTGACCGCGACGACGCGGCGGGCGTGGTCGGCGACGCCGATCGGTTCGCCGGTCTTGCTGTTGACCACGTCGGCCAGGCTGGCCAGCCAGGGTTCGATGTGGCGGCGCCGGTCCAGCTGTGACAGCCGGGTCAGGATGGGGTCGAGATCGGTGAGGAACCGGCCGAACCCGGTGAGCCGTGTGGCCATGCTGGAGACGGTGTGGCGGGTGCAGGTGCCGCGTTTGGCGTTGAGGTAGTCGATCATCGCCTCAGCGATCGCCGGGGTGATGCCGTCGAGGCGGACCGCGAAGTCCCAGGGGCCGCCGCGGCGGGGCGGTTCGGGCAGGATACCGAGGTGGAACAGCACCAGGTGCGTGTTGGCCAGCGCGGCCTTGTAGTGGTGCCAGCCTTTGCCAGTGCGGTGCTGACGGTCGCGGCAGGCGTGGGCGAACTCGTCGAGATCGCCGGTGGTGAGCTGGTGCAGGCGGCGGCCGGTCTGGATCAGCAGCCGCGCTGGCGCCTGCGAGCCGGTGGCCGTGCGGACCCGCTGGCTGAATCCGAGTTCCCTTGCGACAGTGAGGTATCGAGCTAGATCGGGTCCGATCGGGGAGGCGTCGATCTCGCGCCAAAGGCTGGAGATCTTGCGTTCGAGCAGGTAGTCGTAGCCGGGCCGCAACCAGCCGTGCAGCATCAGGAACGTGATGAACGGACGCGTTGAGGAGTTCGCCGAGCACCGCAGCTCGAGCGGCTCATCAGCCCAGCCTTGCGGATCGGGCCAGCGCTGCAGGAACGTGCGGGCCGAACTGTAGTAGGGGCCGCTTCCTCGGCCGGTGCGCGCCAGCTCGGCCAGGTAGGCGTGGTAGATGTTGTCGGCGTCAGACCTGGCGGCGAATACGTGCGCGAGCGGCATCGAATTCCTCCTTCACCCGCTTCGGGGCCAGATGGATGTAGCGGGCGGTGGTGTCGACATGGGTGTGCCCGAGCAACGCCTGCATCACCGACAGGTCGACTCCGGCCTCAGCCAGCGCGGTGCCGAACGAATGCCGCAACGCGTGCGGATGCCCGGCGGTGACACCGGACAGCTGCCGGTGATAACGAAAGATCGTCCGCAACCCGGCCGGGGTGAGCGGCTGGCCGCGGTTCGGGCCCTTGGCGACCAGAAACAAACGCGCAGAAGCTGATTCGGGTCGCTCGGCCAACAGGTAGCCCTGGATCACGCGGGCCAGGTCACCGTCGAGCGGGACCGCGCGTTCCTTGGCGCCCTTGCCCCAGACTCGGATCCAGCCCCGCCCGATATCGACATCGGCGACGTCGAGAGCCAGCACCTCGCACGACCGCAACCCGCAATACAGCATCAGCCCGGCGATCGCGCGGTCGCGCCAGGTCCGCAGGCTCGCCAGCAAACGTGCCGCCTCCGACACCGCCAACGGCCTCGGCAGCCGTCGCGGTTCGCGCAACCGCAGTGCCGACCGCGGTCGCGGTTTGCGCACCAGATGCGCCAGCAGTCCGGTCTTCTCACCCGGCACGAACCGTTGCGCTTCACGGCCTTTCGGCACCGGACTCGACAGCGCCGGGTCGCGCATCGCGCGGAACGCGAACAATCCCGACACCGCCACCAGCCGCCGGTTCACCGTCGCGGCCGCATACCCATCCAGCCGCCGGCCCGACAGGTCCACCACATTCGGGCCCGGCCGTCCCGGCAACCGCGCCGCCCGGCACGCCGCCAGATACCGCAGCAGCACCGGCGTGGTCACATCGTCGACCCCGAGGCCCTCACCGAGTAGCCACCGCCCAAACATCACCAGGTCGAATCCATAGGCCCGCAACGTTTTCGGTGAATAGTTGCGATCAGCCAGATAACCCAGATACTCATCGATCACCCGCAACCCATCGGAACCCGTGCCCGCCAGATACCACCGGTCGGCTTCGTGTTCCAGGCGCAGTCGATCACGGTTGTCCGTGCTCATGCCCGACAGGTCTACTCCGGGTCAGCCGACACGCGGTCACACGAATCGCCGAACACCCCCGCACCCCCCTTGACCAGAGGAATCGGTGGATATTAGCCGGATAAGGGGCAGATTCCGGTATCGCCCATCGACCGTTTCAGCCCGTGACGGTGGCAGGCTTGCACCGTCAATCCCGCGGTGAACTCGCCCCCGCGATCGGAGTGCAGCACGGTCTCGGCGACCGGATGCCCGCGCACTGCTACGGCCTGGTCGATCGCCTGGCACACCACGTCGGAACCGATGTGATCGGCTATGACGTGGGCGAGCACGCGGCGGGAATGCCCGTCCCGGATCGCACACAAGTACATGTCGCCTTCGCCGCAGGTCAGATACGTGAAATCGGTCGTCCAGACCGCATCCAGGCGCCCCTGGTCGAAGTCACGGCGCACCAGATCCGGCGGGAACGACGCCGCCGGATCGACCACGGTCGTTCGCACCTTGAAGGTGCGTGGACTGATGCCTTCGATCCCGATCCGCGCCATGATCGCCGCGACGGTCTTGGCACTGACCACCTCGCCCCGTTCGCGGAGTTCGGCGGTGATTCGCGGAGAACCGTATGTACCGTCGGAGGCGGCGTGCACGTCCAAGATCTTCACCGTCAGATCGGCACGACGCTGCTGACGTGGCGTCGAAACCGTTGCTGCCCTGCGCTTGACATGCATGTAGTAGCCCGACGCCGACACGCCGAGCAGGCGTGCCATCCGTCGGATCGAGAACCGTTGTCCCGGTTTGCCGGTGCCCGCGGTGTCGGCGATGTCGTCGGGGCCGGCGTACTTCGCCATCAGATCGAACCGGGCCGGTTGTTCTGCATCGCGGCAAAGTACGCCGAAGCTTTTGCCAGGAACGCGTTGTCTTTCTCCAGCTCCGACACCTGCCTGCGCAAACGCAGCAACTCCGCCCGTTCGGCCGCGTCCAGAGGTTTCTCGCCCCCGACCTCGGCCGCGGCGATCCTGCGCCGCTCGTCTTTGACCCAGGTACTCAACACGGTCTCGTGAATACCGAGCTCACGCGCGACCACGGCGATCGGACGACCGGAATCGATCACACGATGTGCAGCCTCGACCTTGTACTCGGCCGTGAACGACCGACGCTTGCGAGGAGGCATAACGAACATCCTTACCAGCAGAACCAACGATCCTGCTAACTCGGTGTCCACTTCCTCGGGTGAACCTCAGGGAGGGCATTCGGGAACGACGACTGACTCCAGCGTGACCGGCCCGACCCCGCACACCGATCCTTCGGACAAGCCACAACCCGGACCTACCTCCAAACAGCCTAACGCCGGACTCCCAACTGCCTCTTGACATAAAGGGGAGCCATGAGCGCTACTTGCTCGGCGTTGGATCTCAGCTGACGGCAGGTCGAATCAGAGCCGCCTGCTGATCAGGCGACGACCATCGTCGTGGAAACCGCGTGCGAGATAGTAGGCGAACAAGTGCCCGACATCGCGGCCGTTCGGCGCGATGACCAACTCCAGACACCGGCAACCTCGCTCGCGCGCCCACCCGACACTGTCCTCGATGAGCTGTCCGGCCAGCCCGCGGCGCCGCGCAGCAGGCACCACGAACAGATCCTCGAGTTCGGCAACCAGTCCACTCTCCAGACCGAAGCTGGTAGTGGTGACGGCGAACCCGAGCAGCCGATCCACTGAATGCGCCACCGCGACTCGCGCCGCAGGCGAGGCGAGCAACGTCGCGAGGTTGCCACGCAACTCGGGTTCGCCGGTGGCGAAACCGTCCTCGGAGTAGAACGCGACGGCCAACGCCAACACAGGCGACAGATCGACCCGGCGGCACGCATCGTGGCAGATGTGATCGTCATATCGTCAGTACACCCGCGCAGACCTGGATCGGAGAACCGATTTCCACTCGCCGCGTGGTCCCAATCGCCGGGCGCCCGCCGCTACTTGTTGCGGAGTAGAAGTACAACCATCAAAAGAACCCCGGATTCGATGTCGAGATGAGATCCAGCTTCATGATGCTCCACCCAGACACGGTCCGGTACGTCGGCTGGACACGTGAGGATTACCTCGCGGTCTTCTCCGGCCCGCCGGGGTGAGGAATGGACGGCATCGTCCGTGCTGCCCATAGGCCGTGAGCGCAAATTTCTCCACGACCCACCACATCGGGGTGACCGGTCACGGAGACGTGGCATGGATCCTGTTGTGGCAAACAACTTTTCGCCACCGTCCGCGAGCCCGAACCTGACCGTTCCGGATTCCGGTACCGCCGACACCGGTGTCGCGGCCAAGCCCATCGACGGCCGATTGGAGTACTGGAACCGTCCTCCGTGTACGCAATCCTGCGAGCGCACCGGCAAGGTATCGGCGCTGTCCGAGACGACAGTCCTCGCGATCTGTGAGTCCTACGAGGTCGAATCTCGGTATGGGCTTCGGTACCGGATGCTCGTGTCGCATGACGTGGGCGATACCTTCGCCGACTTCAGCGCACGGGAGCAGTCGAGGATGGCGGAACGCCACCGTGGTGGTCGGGTCGCTGAGTCCGTCGTGGCGGATCATGAGCACCGTTCCCGTTGTTCTGCTCCGGATCGGCCGAGTCGGCGCCAGAGGGTGCTGCCTGCTGACTCGAATCCCCTGCAGCAGGTGCCGGGATGCACGCCAGTGTGCACCGCCCGGCCCTGCCAACCACGGATGGTTCGCTTGCCCCCTCCACGAGCGAACCGGGACTCCCCCATGGCCGGGACCGCCCCATGCCGACCGGTCAGGACGGCTATGGTGACCTTAAGCGGCTCAGCTTGCTATTGCAAGTTGCAGAAGCAAGTTGTGAGTGTGGATAAAGTAGCCATGGAGTTCTGCCGGGCGGGTGCGCCGACGGACGATGAAGAAGGAGGAGGTCCGGGGCTATGTCGAACCTCGAAAACAATGACGCGCCAGCGGAACCCGAAGTCGGCCCGGCGTTTGCCGAGCGACTGAGGTTTCTCTTCGCGACGGTGTATCCGCGCGGACGGGGCCCATACAGTCAGACCGAGGTGGTCGACATGATCCGGGCCAACGGTGGCCGGATGACCACCGGCTACATGTCACAACTGTTGTCAGGTAAGCGACGTTCACCCACGCTGCCGACGGTGACCGATATCGCCACCGTATTCCGCGTTCCGATCGACTATTTCGGGTCACCGGAGTCCTATGCGGAGATCCGGCGTCATATTGATTGGATCAGTTCGATCCGCGATTCGGGCGCCGAACAGGTCGCGGCCCGCAGCTACGACCCTTCCAGGGTTTTCGAGGTCGGGTTCCAGGAGCTCCGCCGCAGCACTGCCGAAGGCGGCGCGGACCGCTGATTCAGGACGCCAGCTGATAGGCCGCGGCGGCGAGCGCCGCACCCACGAAGGAGCCGACGACGACCTGCCCGCGAGTGTGGTCACCCAGCCACACTCGCGACCATCCATTGACGATAGTCAGCGGCAATGCGGCCAGGAACCACGGTGACGCGATCAACGCCAGCAGGACAGTGGTTCCCGCGCTCACGGCGGTATGGACGCTCACCTTCCATTTGCCGATCACGGTCACGATTCCGATGCCGAACAGGACAACCAGCCCGGCCACCGTCCATGCGATCAGATCGCGCGGCGCGCCCTGCACGATCTCGACGATCAGGCCCACACCCACGATGCCCAGAATCGCGGGAATCACCCAGCGCCGACCGTCGATATCGGTCACATGGTGATCGCTCGCGATACCGCGCCGCACACCGGCCAGGATGATGATCATCGGGATCCCACCCGTGATCGCGGCGACGAAAAGCCCCCACCCGGGAGCACCCACAGCGAATCCGGCGACCGTCCCGGTAACGATATTGATCACCCATGGCGCCCCGAGCTCAGTGATCACCCGAGCCGCGCGCGCCTGCGGCGCCATCGTTTCCGTCACGCCGAAACCTCCCGTTGTCCATCCCGATATTTTCGTGCCAAGGTCAACGCCCACGTGCGGTCAAGCTCCGCCTCGAGTACCGCCGATCGAATACCGGCGCTACTCAACGCGGGCGACAGCCGCCCGTGTAACAGCCAATCTGCTACTGCCGCAGCCACTTCCGGCATATCGGCGACAGAACCGCTGGGCTGTGCGGCGCTCTCGGCTTCCATACTCAACGCGTCCAGCAACTCGGTGACCCGGTCACCGGCCCGCTCATCGGCGCTACTGCCCCGGCGGGACGGCTGGCGCACCCCCGGCCGGCGCGACATCAACTCCCGATGTAGCGGGCCGATCGCCCACAAGGTCCGCTTCGCACGCACCCACGACACGATCGGCGACAACATCATGCCGACGAAGATCACCAGCACGCCCACCGCGGAAACCGCCCGGGTCACCTCGAACACCGCCGGCAGCTGTGGCGCACCGAGATAGCGCGCCGCCACGAAGTAGCTCAGCCGAATCCACGCCCACACTGTCGCCGCCGCCAGCCCCACCGACAGCAGGGTCAAACTCCAGCCGGTCAGGCTGCGCACGTCCGCTGCACGGGCGGTCATCACCATCAGCGCCGGGCACAGCAAAGCCGGGAACAGCGCACCGGCGATGCCGGCCTCGGCGTATCCGGGCAGATGACTGTACGAGATGTCGAACTCGAATCCCCCTGCCGCCTGCGGAACCGTTGGCGCGCAGGCGAAAATCGCCAATGCCACCACTGAACCGGCTATCGCGATCAGGCCGAGTGCGCGTGCCCCGCGCACCAGCCTCTCCGGATCGCTCGTCACGGCCAATGCCAGCACACCCGAGGAGGCAGCCATCAAATTGAACAGCACCATGCGCAGTCCGGTCGAAAAATTGGAAATCGGCACGACAGCCTGCACCAGCGTTTCCACCGCCGGGATATTGAGACTCAAATGCACGGCGACAACGCCCAACGCAACCGCCGTGCTCCCCAGCACCCAGCTGCGCGACCACCACCACCGCCACGCCCGGCTGACCACGGCGATCCACATCAAGGGCGCCAGAACCATTGCGTTCACCCTAGCGCCTCACCCCAGCGAGACCGCAACCGCGGCTCTTTGCGACCGATCCTCTGCAACCGATTCAACAGCAGGCTCGCGAATTGTTCCGCAGCCGATTCCTCGTCGGCCGCAACAGAATTCCCGCACTCTCTGCGCAACATCAGCGCAGCCATATCGTGCACCTCCGCCGGCAGCACCGCCTGTGCCAGCTCCAGCACCGGCCGACCCTGATGCCCCAGCACGATATGACCGAGCTCGTGCGCAATAGTCCGATCCCGAGTCTGTACCCAGGACGCGACACTCACCTCATCGTGATCCCGAAACTGAATCCACTGCGCGAACACCCCCGCCGGCAGCGCCGAATCCTCGATCACCCGCAACGGCCGCCCCCGAAACCGAGAAACGGCCTCCACCAACCCATCCAGTGACTGAGACTCCTCCACCGTCGCCATGGTGAAGACACGATCGACCGCCGAATTGACCGCGGAACCGTTGATCACGCCCCCATCCAACCACACCCGGACTCGACCGGCCGATCATCTTTCGCCCGAGCCGATTTCGTCGGCGAGGCGCCCCTGTCCGGTCACAGACTTGCTGGAGCTCGACGACCCCAGCGACCGATGTGCGCAGACATTCGTGTGGCAGGCTCCGGCGTGAAATCGTTGCAATCTTGGCCTAATTGCGCTGCGGTGCTGAGCGATTCGTCAGAATCGGATCTCGATGCGCTTCCGCTGCGCCGGCAATCATCGCTTGATGCGAACAGGCAGCCATCGTCGCCGGACCGGCGGGTGCGCGCGGGGCCAGGCCTGCCCGCTACCATGCCTCGCGGTGGGGGTGCGTTCGGGGTAGCCCGGTGGGGAAGCCGTGCAGTTCGGTCCTGACGGGTGTTCCTCGTTGTGCGCTGTTTTCCGGTCTGGCCGAACGTAATTCGTCGATATCGATTCCTGTCGGTGCGGTCACTTCCGTTGCCGTCGCGGGGGTGATCGTTGGTGTCTGTGCCGAACATCGATGCCTCGCCGGACCGATGAGCCTCATGAATCTCTTTGTAGGGGTCAGGGGTTCGAGTCCCCTTAGCCTTGATCCACGGATGCGGTTTGTCGGTGGTCCGCGCGCCGCCGGCGCGCGGACCAGCGGGTTTTGGGTAGCCGGTAGCCGCTGGTCTGCCCAGCCCTTCCACTGTTGTTCCTGGTCGTAGGGACGGTTGCGGGTGTTCAGGCGGTCGAGAGTGCGGCGGTGGTGGCGTGCCACAACTGCCGCCAAGCCGTGGCCCAAGGCCAGTGCGCGGGCAGGTGCAGCACAGGTTTTCGCTGCGGACGGGCGAACCGGGCGGGAACTGCGATGATCTTGCGTCGCAGCGTGGTTCCGCGGGCTCTGCCCAGTTGCGGGTCGGCGAGCGCGCCAGCGGCGCGCAGCAGGTTATGGGCGATCGCCGCGCACAGCACCCAGGCGGAGTTCGCGCCGAACCGCCCGGAGGGCATGTGTGCCAGCGGGCCGTCGATCAGGTCGGCGAACACGGTCTCGATGATCGCGTGGCGGCGGTGAGTGAGGTCGGCATCGACGGTGGGTTCGGTCGAATCGGTGAAGAACGGGTGGTACCGCCAGACCGGGAACAGTTCGTCCTGGCGGGCGGCATCGCGGACGCGGCGCACGATCAGCCGGGCAGTGACCCGATCGGGCCTGGAGGCGAAAGCGGTGTACGGGATTTCGGCGACTTCGGCGTCAGAGATCCAGTCCCCGGTGTCGGGATCTCGGACCGCGCCTGGATACTTCACCGGTGTCCACGCATCGGCGGGGATCGACGCGATCGCCCGCGCCACGGCACGGTTCTTGGTCAACACCAGCGAAAACCGTGCCCCGAGGCGGCGGCACACGCCGATCACGGCCCGGCCACCGAACGCCGAGTCTCCGCGGACCAGGATCTCACCGCTCACCCCGGCCGCCCGGGCAGTGGTGATGGCTTGGGCGACCATCCGCCCGGCACCCTTGGCCGAGGCGGCTCTCCCGGCACGTAGCCGCATTCCCGCGATCACCGGCGCCGCGAGATCGGTGCTGATCGTGGTCGCCAGCGGTGAAAGCCCTTTGCGCAGAACCTGTTTGCCCGCGATCTTGGTGAACCCGTAGGACGCGCCTTGTTTGGCATACCCGTACACCGGCCGCAGCAGCGAGTCGATATCGATGAACGCCCGCACACCGGCGCCGGGCAACAACTCGACCCGTTCGCACAACCGCGACAGGTGTGCCCGCAACACCGACTCCAACTGCCGTGCATGACCGAAACTGAACTCCCGCAACAGGGTTCCAACCGTCGACGGCGCATACACCCGCTCGAACATTCTGCTCATGCCGCCGCTGCGCAGCACATCGATATCGTCGATGCTGTCCGCGCCCGCGCACATCCCCGCGATCAGCGTGACCAGCTTCGGGCCTGGATTCGCCGCCCCCGACTTGATCCGCGGCTCCGCGATCGCCACCTTCTGAGCCAGCAACTCACCAAGCCCGGTCTGCTCGGCCAGACCCATCACCGGCACCAGCCCGGCCAGCGACACGAGATTCTGATCATCGAACACCGCTGACTCCGCGGCGAACCTGTGCGAAACTTGCACCCGAAGTGCCCTTCTGAAACTGGACCGATCACTGCCTAGACAACAGAGATCATCCCAGCTCGAAGGGCACTTTTCTCATTCATCGGCCACCACCGGGCACAAGCCCGTCGGTGGATCAAGGCTTAGCTCCACTGGAGCAAAGGCCAGGTACGGAAAAATTCCGGACCTGGCCTTCGTCATTTCCGAACCTCTCACGAGCGCCGTCGACGATACGGTCGACGACAGTTCATATCGTGTTGTCGGCCGAGGTGCCGAACAGGGCATCCATCGAATCCGGGGCGTCTCGCTTCACGGCCTCGATCACACCGTCGAACCTAGGGTGCGGCCGCTGGGAAACACGCGATTAGGGGACCCACGAGAGTGTGTTGCAACAGGGGTGAAGGCGTCATCGATGGAACCGGTTCAGTGCTCGCCAGGCTCGACCGAGCCGTAGATGACGATCTCTGCCTTGGCCGTCGCGGCGAGAACGACGAATCGCTCGAGCTTGTCCGAAGGCAGGAAACCCAGCACCAGTCCATCCGCGCCGGTGAAGACGCCGATCAACGCGGTATCGACCGCACGACAACGATCGGCCAACAACCGCAAGTAGGGCTGAAGATCGGTCTCGCTGTTCCAGGATCCGATATCGCCGTCGTACCGGTCCCAGTCCCAGGTCAGTCCTTTCGGACAGGTGGGCATCAGCTCCAAGCGGCGGCGAATCGCGTTGGGATCGGCGATAACGCGAGGGAAGTAGGTCAAGGCGCTGTCGATGCCGTCGAACAATGCCTCTATCAGCGCATCTTCGGGATCGAACGTTGACCACAACGCATTCTCGAGGACGTACGCCAATCTGCCACGAGCCTTCTCGACATCGGGTGCGAGCAGGTCGACGAGGTCGATGAGCGCCGCCCGTTGCGCCGCAGCGATGCGCGCGCTTCGGAACCTGTCGCGAGGCCGAGGAACGAAGTCGATGATCACTACATAGCCACGGTCGTCACTGTCGAGGTCATCGAGCACCCAACTGTCCTCGGGCCGAATCCGATAGAACGCGAACTTGCCGTTGGTTTCGTTGGCCCTAATGATGCACCGCAGCGGAATCGGCGTGCTCAGCTCACCGGCCAGCCGCCCGACCTCCCGCGCCAACGCGATCCCTTGCCTGAGCAGGGTCCGCTGCGCGTCGACGCCGACGATCGGCCCGTCGGCATACGTGGAGTCGACGGACACGAAATCTTCCAGGTGGAAGTCGTTGTGCCAGTGCTCCCAATCGTAGAGGTCGATCAAACGCCCCGGTGCGTCGTCAGCGTCCGCGGGAATCGGGGCCCAGGAGACCACCTCGCCGCGACTTTCGATCCCGCCGTCCACCCAGGTACGCAAACCGGGGGCCAGACCCTCCTCGGGATCCAGACCACCGAAGCCGTCCCGCACACCGAGCAGTCTCGCCGCTCGGTCGTTCATCCTCACCGTAAGCACAACCCAAGCTATCGCTCGTGCCGACATCGAAACACGTTGCCGCGCGTCCCTATTCGCAACACGACGTTCTCGGCCGCCACCAACACCTCGGGCGACTCGCGACAATCGGCATCACGGTGCGTTCGGATACGCCGAGACGCCCCCGGCGCGGGGCACGATCGAGCGTCGTCAGTCCTCTGTCTCCATATGCGATTCCATGCGCGCCAGAATGTGGTCGATCTGTTCGCGCACCCACTCGGTGAGGCCGTCACTGCTCATCGCTGTGGCGACCGGGGCCGGGTGGTCCAGCGGCATGACGTAGCGGCCGTCGTCGGGGAGGTCGCGCCAGAGCATGCCTGCTTCGATCCGGCCGCGCGGGCCGTACTTGGAACGGCCCTGCAGGACCTTGACGATGCCGGTGCTCACCGCGGGGGTCGCGAAGAAGGCGTCGCTGCGGACCGTGTCGTCGTCTGTGTCGTCGTTGTCCATGACGCCGGACGACGGGCCCTGGTGGACGATCGCGGGTTCCGAGGTCGGCAAGGCGAGCTGGATGTCGTCCAGACTGCCTGCATTGCATGTGGGCAGCAGCCCGAGCACGGTATCGGCCAGGGCGTGCGGGTCGCATTCGACAGCGTCGAAACCACCTGCGTGCATGAGGGTTTCGCCGGGGCGCTGGGTGATGATGTACCCGCGGGCGCGTTGCCGGACGGCATGCACCCGAGTGCGCGCTTCCGGGTTGTCGAAATCCTGGTCGTCCCAGGCGTGCGCCACGATGAAGATGTCAGGTCGGGCGATGGCGCCCGCCATGGCGTCCAGTTCGTGGTCGAACCGTCCCCGCAACTGCTGCTGGACCTCGAACTTCTCCCGCTCGTAGTCGTCCGCCAGCCGGGTGCGGCTGGTGAAGACGAACGGGGCGGGCAGTTCGCCCTGCCGCACCTCCTCGCACAGCAGGTTGAACTCCAGGTCGGTGAACTCCCAGGTTCGGCTCACGAGTCGATCACCGGCTTCACTCGGTCTGGCACGGCGCCGATGGCGTCGTCCAGATGCGTTTTGGACTTCAGGTACTTGGCCGGCTTCTGCGCGGTATTGCCCTGCGCACCGCCGCCCGCGCCGGCACCGGCCGGACCCATCATCGGGGCACCGCCCATCCCGGGCGCGCCCTGGCCCGCCGCCGCTGTGGCCGGATACATCGGGTGTTCGGCGCCGGGCAGCGACGCGCGCGGAAACGCACGGGCCTGCTGGTAAGGATGCTCGGACAGACCAGCTGGGCTGCCCACACCACCGGAACCGGCGCCACCGCCGCCCGCGCCGGACGCCGGATCGACCGCCAGATCGCCCACGGCGGCGGTGAGCGCGGCCGGGTCGAACCGGCGCAGCATCTCCTGCAACTGGTCCGCGCCGGGCAGGGTGGCACCGAGCTGACCGAGCGACTCCAGTCCCTGGGTGAGCGCCGTACCGATCTGGCCGAGGAAGTCCTTGCCCGCCTGGGCGAACGACGCCGGGCCGCCGTCGGCGCCCATCGTCTGACCGGGCAGCCCGGCCACGGAGGACGACTGGCCCGGCAAGCCGGCACGCCAGGGCGAGTGGTCACTCGTGCCGGTCGCGGCCGCCAGCGCCTTCTCGTCCAGCGCGTTCGGCAGGTTGTTCAGCACCGACCGCACCTGCGCCGGGTCGAGACCGGTGAGCTTCGCCAGTTCGCCGACGTCGGCCACCTCCGGGATGTTCTTCAGCACCGAGCGCACCTGTTCCGGGGAGAGGCCGCTCTTCTTGGACAGGGTGTTCTCGTTCAGCAGCTTCGGCAGATCGCCGAGCATCGAACGCACCTGGGCCGGATCGGCACCGGTGGCCTTGGCGAGCGCGTCCTCCAGCCCGCTCGCGCCGGACCTACCCGCACCCGCACCCGATGACCCACTGCCCGTTCCACCGCTGCCGGACGATCTGCCCTTCGCGCCGTTGGGCAGCGGAGCGGACGCGAGCGACGGGACGTTGGGCATGCTGGCGCCGCTGCCTCCCGAGGGCGAGTCGGACGCCGACTCGCTGGGAAAGCTACTGCGCGGGAACGGATTCCCCGAACTCGACGGGCGCGACTGCGTCCCGCCGCCATTCGGCGAACCAGCGCCGGACGAGCCGACCGGGGTCGCCGCACCGCCGGCGCGAGCCGCGGCGGACTCGGCCTCCCTCTGCGCGGCTTCGTAGCCGGGTGGGAGTTGCCCCTGCGACCCGGAACCTCCGCGGCTGCCGCCACCGCTCTCGGCGCCGTTGGGCAGGGGGGCACCCCTGCCCGAACCCGTGCCGCCCGATTCGGCGCCGTGCGATCCGGCGCTGCGAGGGCCCGGGCTTGTGCCGGAACCCGCTGTGTCGTAACCGGACTGGCTCGCCGGGTCGGCCTGCCCGTTGCCCGGCTGGTACCTCGGATCCGGTTGCTGGTTCCCGTAGCCGTCCTGGTCGACCCCGTACTGGCCGTTGCCGTTGCCGTACTGGCCGTTGCCCTGCTGGTTCCCGGGCTGGTTCTGGCCCTGACCACCCGGCGGCGCCGGCTGGGCGATCGGACCGTTCACCACGGGCATCGCCGAGACGGTGTTCTTCATGCCCTCGCCGTAGTGCTTCTGCCACTCGTTGCGGTACCGGCGGGTCACCCGGCCCGGGCAGCAGTCACCGGGATCGGGGCTGGAGGGCATGCTGAGCTTTGTCAGGTGCAGCCACTGCGCGCTGTAGTCCAGGTTCTGGCTCATCGCGATCATCGAGGTGGCCAGCGGTTGCACGCCGTCGGAGTAGTTTCCGATCGCCGCGGCCGCCGCGGTCGCGCCCTGCCCCTCCCACGCCTCGGTGCCGGTGTTGATGGCGTTCACGAAGGTGTTGAGCTTGCCGAGCAGGTCGTTGGCCATGCTGTGCCAGGTGCCCGCGGCGGCCAGCACCGGAGCAGGGTCGAGATCGCGTCCCAGCTCGTATAATTCGCTGAAGGCGAGGCTGTCTTTGTTCTCGATGCTGGCGGTGACGCCCGGATCCTTCTCGCCCTGGTAGTCCTTCAGCGAGGCGGGGAAGCTCTCCGCGTTCGCGTTCTGGAGGTGCGGCTTGCCGTCCTTGCCCATCCAGGCGAATCCGCCGTTCGCCTTGTCGAATTCGGCATCCGGTCCGCCCGGCTTGCGTGCGCCGGGGGTGTAGGGGCCGGCCACGGTCGGCATCTTCAGGTCGTTGAGCGCCCGGAAGTCGCTCTCGGACTCACCCTCGGCGTTCGCGAACGCCTTGCCCGCCGCGATGTAGGTCTCGCCCATGTCCGTGACGATGTCGGCGTGATCTCTGAGGATGGTTCGCAGCCGGTTTCCCTTGGTGGTGAACGCCATCGCCAGCTGAGTGCCGGAGGTGAGGGTGCCGATCGGCGCGAAATTGTCGAGACGCAGGTTCGTCACAGCCTCGGCCATACCGAGCAGGTCGTCGACCAGATCGGCGCAGGCGCGAGCGGCGGCCAGCGCGTCGGCCGTGTCGAACTTCAGATACCCGGCCTGCGCCTGGTTCTTCAGGCCCGACCACGTGCCCGGTTCGAGAGCCATCCCGTTCACCCTTCTTGTCGCATGGGCGCACCACGTGCGCCGCGTCAGTCGTCGTTGTCGGCCACCACGGACCGGGGCGCGCGGGCGCCGGAATGGTCGTCGTCGGGCCAGCGGTTCGGGTCCGGCGGGCGCAGCGGCGGTGGGGGCGCCGTCGGCATGAGCGAGCCCAGATCCGGTGCGCCCTCGATGATCTCGGAGAGTTTCGGCAGGGCGTTCTTGCGTTCCAGCAGCGGGCGCATGAGCTCCTGGCTGCGCTCGGCGGCCTTCGCCGCGGCGGCCTGGACCGCCGCGGTGACGTTCTCCGCGATCTCCTCGAGGGTCAGATCCAGGACGTCGTCGGCGAACTTGGTGTCGATCAGGATGCCGTCGGCGTTCACCGTGACCTCGATGCGCTGATCGCACACGCTCACCGTCTCGGTGAGCCGCGAACGCCGCTGCTGCAGTTCGGCGATGCCGCGGAACTGCTCGCCGAGACCCTCCACCAGCGTCGCCATGTCGGCGCGCAGGCGTTCGTTGACGGTGGGCTGCCCGGTCACGGCGTCGGCTTCCCGAGCAGGCCGGCGTTGCCGGAGTCGGTATCGGCCAGGGCGTCCGCGGCATCACGCTGACCGGTCGCCATGTCGCCCAACGTGGTCGCGGCGCCGATGGCGCCCTCGATCAGGTTGTCCCGCGCCGCCTTGTAGCCCTTGTCGCCGTCGAAGAACTTGTGGCCGCGCTTGTCGTCACCCCACGGCATGACGGTGCCGTCGGACTCGATACCGCTGAGGGTGTTGCGCAGCTTCTCGGCGACTCCCTTGGTGTCGTTCGACAGCTCCCGGGTCAGATCCGAGGCGTGGCGCAGCTTCTGGGGATCGACCTCCAACCGGTCCGCGGCCATGGCACTCCCTTCTGTGTCGTCGGATTACGGGGTGAACGGGACGTCGACCTGCTCGACGGCGTTCTCGAGTGGCGCACCCGCCGGGGGCGGGGCGCCCGGGGCCGGTAACCACTGCTGCCCGGAGGAGCCACTCGACGATGGCGGTGAATACGGGCCGGGCAGCGGTTCCACCCACGGCCACTGCTTGGGCCGCGGCTTGCCGCGCACGTCCTTGCCCTCGCCCAGGAAGGGTTCGCTGTGGTGGGTGGCGATCGGGTTTCCGTTGCTGCTCCCGCCATTCGCGCCGGTCACCTGAGCACCGGACGGCGGGAGCGGGGGTCGCTGCGCACCGCCGGAGCCAGAATGTCCGCTGCTCGACGAGGAGGACGACCCCGTCGGCACCGGGGGAGCGGCGTGTGAGCCGGACGGAGGCGGTGGGGTCCAGCCGCCGTCGACCGAGGACGACCACGAGGTCGGAGGTTGATTGGTGCGCGCGTCGTGGTAGACGCTGTTGCCCGAGCTACTGCTCGAACTGCTCCCACTGCTCGAACTGCTCCCGCCGCTCTGGAACGAGCTCGCGGCATCGTGGTAGACGCTGTTGCCGGAGACGCTGCTGTGCGAGGACTGCGGCCGGCTCGACGAGCCCGCAACGGTGGAGTGCACCGGTTGAACCGAGGACGACACGCTCGCACCGGAACCGCTGTCCGACTGGCCGGACGACCGGGAACTCGACCCGCTGGACGAACCGTCGCTCACCGGTGGCCGGGCCGCCGCATTGCCGGAATTCGGTTTCGGCATCCAGACATAGGAGCGAATGTCGCCGTGCCCCGGCGGAATCGGCTTGCCGATGGCGAAACCGCCGCGCGCACCGCCCACCACCGCACCCCGCGTGACACCGCCGACCCAGCCCGGCCCGGAGGCGAACGACGAGAAGTCTCTGGTCGCGGCGCCCACGGCCAGGTTGCCGAAAATGGTGCCGACCGCGCCGGAGGCGCCACCGATCACCGCGCCACGACCGACCCGGCCCGGGATGTTGTTCAACTGCTTGCCCGCGACCTTGTCGATACCGTGCCCGAGGTAGCGCCCGAATTCGCGTCCGGGCACCACGCCCGCGACACCGGCGAGGATGGACAGCCCGAACTCTGTGCCGTTGAAGTGCCGTCTTTTGCCCGCCGCGAGCTGGCCGACCTGCACCGAGCCGTTGATGGTCCCGACGATGGCGGTCGCCTCTATGGCCCGCGTACCGTAGACGCCCCAGCCCTTCGCGGTGGGAAAGACTGGCCGCAGCCGCGCGGCCTGGGTCCAGAAGTGCCGCTTGGCGGTCGAAGCACCCAGGCGCGCAGCGAGATTGGTGATCGCCTTCTGCACGAAGTCCTCGAACACCTTGAGAAAGGATCGCGTGGTGGTGATGGCGGCCGCCTCCACGGCGGGCGCGGTGGGCGGAAAGAGCCAGGCCCACAAGATCTCCAGCGCCAGCCAGGCCAGCGTCACGATGACGGTGATCTTGGTGGCCTGGATCTCGGTGCCCATGTCGAAGGTGCTGTCGCCGACGGTGCTCATGAACTTCGCCAGCGCCTCGATGGAATGTTCACCGGTGCGCAGCGTGTCGTAGCGGGCGCCCATCGCGGTACCGCCCTCGCCCTGCGGATAGGCGTCGATGGTGGCCTGTTCGGCCGCATCGATATCGGCGAGCAGGGCCGTCAGCTCCGTGCTCGCCGTCTTCCATGCCTCCGACACCGCCCATGCGACGTCCTCGTCGCCCTCCGGCCAGGTGGTTCCGGCCACCCAGGCCAGCCACTGCAACCCCTCGGGCATGTGGATGGTCATCGCTGCACCGCGGCGGCTCCGTACCGTCCCGTCGGATTGCTCACCACAGCTCTCCTCTCGGCGTTCGATGTCGTGGGATTACAACGCAGACAGTTGAATTCGCAATGACGGGCAAACGAATTCGCCGCACCGGCGCCGTTCGCTCCCGAGTGGTAGCGTGCGGGCCCGATCGAGGAGGTGCCGCTTTCATGACCGCAGCAGAGGATTCGCCTTCCGCCGATTCCGAGTCACCGCTCGCCGACGCGGCGAGCCGCCGGATCGCCGAGGAATTGATCGCGCTCGCCCCGCCGGGCTGGCACGAGATGCAAGCGGTGTTCGCGCTGACCGCCGTATCGGAGCTGGCGTCGGTCTTCTTCACCGACGAGCAAGGCCATCCGGCCCAGGTGTTGCCCTCGGAGGAGGTGCTGGCACTGGTCCGGCGGTACCGTGAGGCATCGGCCGCCCTGCCCGGTGGCCCGTGGTGGCGTTACCTGGTGATGGCGTCGGCGTCCGGCGAGATCGGTGCCGAGCACGACTTCGGCGCCGAGCCCTTTCCGGACGATCACCTCTTCCCACCGGAGGTGTATCGGGCTGACCTGGAGGCGTTTCCGCGGGCGCGGCTCCCCGTCTGGCTGGCAGCCCATATCGGGCACGAGGACCGGCAGTCCCGGCCCGCCGAGCAGGCGGGGGCACTGGCCCGGACCGCCACGCTCACCCCGGAAATCGAGACGACATTGCCCGCGCTGCCGTTGCTGGCGATGCGCTGGGCGGCGATCGCCGCGGCGTTCGTGGCGGCCGGATCTCCGTGGGGGCCGCGGGTGCTGCCCGCGCTCGGCCTGTTCGAGGGCGCCGAACGCAGCGGTTCCTCGCTGTGGCTGGTCCCTGGCGGCCGTGCGGTGCTCTCCGGCGGAGTATGGAACGACCCGGTGCTGGACGCGGTCTACAACGCCGGCGCGCCCATGCCGGATCTCTACGCGGGCGCGCCTGGGTGGGTGGCGAACCCGCTGCTCAACCCGCGCGCCGGGTCCGGGTTGCTCTCCTTCTGCTACTGGTGGGAGGGCGGCCACTGGTATCGCGGCGCCGCCCCGCCCGCGAGCGAGGTCGCGGCCGCGATTCCCGGGGTATGGACCAGGGAGAGCGCAGCCGACATCGTGGCGTCGCTCGCCGCGGAATCGGGCGTCGAAGCGCGGGACGCGGCACTGGAACTGGTGCTGGCCGCGGAGCACGGCCTGGCCGAGCGCGCACTGCTGGTGCGGCTCTTCGGCGAGCACGAGGATGTGGACGGCGCGCTACACCAGCTACTCATGGCGGGCGCGGCGGACTAACCGTCGGGGCGTCACCGCAGTGCCCTCATGACCAGTCCATGCGATCCGTCGAAACCCCACTATCCAGCAGTCGCGCCGCAGCTTACCGACATCAATGTCGGTGGCAGCCCTTAGCGTGTCAGCGAGGCCGAACCACTTGATACACAGGAGTTCTCATGACGTCCAGTGAAAGCCCAGCGGCAGGCACCCGTGCGTGGGATGCCGAACTGACCGCCGCTTTCGACATCCTGCTAGGCGGAAAGCCGGCCGAGGACCCCACGGCGGAGTACGGCGTGTACTACGCCGATGACTCGCTGGACGAGTTCCTGTTCCCGAGTGCCTGGGCGACCCCAGCAGCGCTCGCCGAGCCGGAGCCCAGGCAGCTACCGTTTCCTGGCGCCGACGAGTACCCCTTGTCCCCGGGGGTGTGGCGGTTCGACCTGAGCCGGTCCCTCTTCCGCTTCGACGATCACCTGCTGGACGAGACGGGACCGTGGGGCGAGGCCGGGTCCAAAGGCCCCCGACCCTTCGGTGACGACTTCGTCGCCGACATACGCGCCGCCGCGACCGCCGGCGCCGATCAGGTACTTGTGCGTGGCGCGGAACTCGGCCCGTTGCTCGCTCGGCACGGCATAGATCTGACCCACGAGAGCTCCAAGAAGCTCAACAACTGGCTGACCGTACTGTTTCGGGTCTCCACCGATGGCACTCTCGCCGACGCGATGCGCGCGGCGACCTTCACCGAGCGCGGCCCCGAACATCTGGTGCCGTTCGACGACGAGGGCTACGTCGACACAGCCGAACGCAGATGGGAGGCAGCACTGGCAGCGATCACCCGCCCCGAGCTCCGCGACCACCTGCGCATGCTCTGCCTCGACGAGGATGACGCGCGGGCGGCCGGCGCGCACTACTGCAGCGCCGACCGGTGGCCCTTCACTACCGACATCCTGGCCAGCCTCGGCGCTCGCCTGGTCGTGGGCTGGGAGTATGGCGAATCCCAGGCCGGCACCGCCGTGGTAAAGCTGCCGGATACGCCGCACGCGCGCTGAACCGGACCGATCGAACATCTGGAATAGGAAGTAGCTGCCCGTGTCCATGTGGTTGGAACTGGCAAAGATCGAACCTTCGCTGCTCGAAGAGATGCGCGAGAAACCCGAACTGATTCACACCGTGTTCTTCTCCGAGAACGACTCCGCGCCACTCCCCGGCGGGCTCCGCCGGGTGGCGGACTTCTACGGATACGACTACCGCACGCTCAGCGCCATCGCCGAAGGCCGCGCTGAGGCCGAGAAAGGCACTGCCGACTGGAGGGACGCTTACCCCTGGCTCGCCAGGGCGACCGGCGACCACTGCGACGTCATCGCGGGGTACGAGTTCTGCTACGGACCAGCCTTCGTCCTCACCCCGAACGAGGTTCGCCAGGTCACGGAGGGGCTGGTCGCGGAAGGCTGGGTCCTCGGCACCACGGTAGCCGACTGGGACGAGGAGAACGAGGATGACGAGTTCGAGGACCTGTGCCCGTACTTCGCGGCCGCCGCAGCCGAGGGAAAGGCAGTGATCGGCGGGGTCAGCTGATTCAGTGGCGCATCCACACGGTGTGAGGTTCGATGGAGTTTCCGCCGACGTCGCGGCCAATCCTTTGGGTGAGATCGTTTGTGCCACTTCGTCTGTGGATGCACCGGGTCGGTTGGGTGACCGTTGGCGCTTCGCGCGCTGGGCGCCGGGCCAGCCGATCTCGATCGTGGCCGAGGAGTGTGTCGTTGCCGTCATTGCGGCGACCAGATGTCCTGTCGCAGAAGGGCGCAGGTGATTTGCTGCAATCGGCGCAACCTGTCGACGGCACGACATGCGATGGTGTAGCCGGACGGTTTGCCCGCCCGATCGGGCGGGCGCGACTTCCGCCCGGACTACCCGACCGCGTTGCCGGTCGGCACGGCGGGCGCGTGGTTCCGAGTTGTAACCCCTGACAGCGACAGCGCGCGCAGCGCACACAGCCAGCCGATGGCGCCGATGGCCATCCTGGGGTAGTTCAGTGTGGTCCATGTGTCAACGAAGGACTCCACGCGCTCGGGAGTCCAGTCCGCGCCGTTGGATTGGAAGATCAGCATCTGGGTCGCGAAGTAGGCGTAGGTCGAGACCGAGTAGCCGAACATGATGGCGGCCCCCGCAATCCACCAGCGCCGGAAGGCGACCGGCGTGCGCCACGCGAGGTACAGGTTGATCAGCGACAGAACCGCCACCACCGGGGAAACGAACGGCCAGAACGCGCGGCCTGCCTTCTTGAAGCCGGACGCCTCCATCGCCGGGAACAGCTCGTCGGGGGGTGCGTCCGCCCACATCGGAATGACGCCGAGTTTCTCGTACCATCCGGCCCCGAACTGGATTCCCACAAAGATGACCAGCAGCCAGAGGGGTATCGCCCGCTTCGTCGTCATGTCCGCATCTCCTTCTTGCCTTCAAGTACTCTCTATTTGAGAGCCTCTCTGATATAGAGAGATTAGAAGGAGTGATGTGAAATGGGATCAGGGAAAACCCGGAGGGCGGCCCTGAGTTCGCTGCAGACGGAACTGCGGATACAGGCAACCCGCACCGTCATCTTTCATTCGGCCGTCGCCGCACGGCTCGGGCTTGCCGTCACCGACCTGAGCTGCCTCAATGTGCTGAGCATGGACGGACCGCAGACGCCAGGGCAATTGGCCGACCGTATCGGCATCACCCGGGGAGGTGCGGTGACCGCGATGATCGACCGGCTCGAGCGGGCGGGCTTCGTGCGCCGCGATCGAGATCCGCAGGATCGGCGCCGGGTCCTTGTCGCCTTGGCCGGCGCGCAGGCGCGGGACGTGGTTGCTCCGTTGTTCACAGGGCTCGGCACGTCCGTCGGCGCGTATCTGGCCGAGTGCGACGACAGTGAACTAGCGGTGCTGCAGCGGTTCGTCGCCGCGCTCAACGACTCCCTCACTACAGCTACCGACACGCTCCGCGGTTCGGCTGCGGAGCGGTGACGGCCGGTGCAGCCGCATCGTGCGTGGCGGTCGGCCTCGGATGCCATGGAGTTACCCCAGCCCGGCGGCCAGCACAGGAACAACACCGAATCCAGATCCAGCTCGGCGGCGAATTCATCGAGACCACCGACCGGAAACCACACAGCAGGCTGCCCGTCATGCACTACCGGTGATGGAATCGGAGGCGCAGTCCCCGGGGCTTCAGGGAGATCTGCTCGGCGACGTCGAGTTCGTAGCCAGGTTCGGGTTCGATGGTGAAGGTGTGAAGAATGTGGGCGAGGGCGAGCAGGATTTCGTGGTAGGCGAATTGTCGGCCGATGCAGGCGCGTTCGCCGGTTCCGAAGGGTTTGTAGGCTGCGCGGACGTTGGGGTCGAGTTTGCGCAGGTTCTCTGGAAGAAAGCGATCGGGGTCGAACTCGTCGTGGTCGGGGCCCCAGCCTGGATCTCGGTGGGCGGCGAGGGTGAGGACGAATACCCAGTCGCCTTTGCGGAAGTGGTATTTGCCGTCGCCGATGGTGGTGTCGTGCTTGGCTTCCCGGAAGTATCCGGGGGCGATCGGCCACAGCCGCATCGTTTCGTCGATAACGCGGCGTAGGTAGCGAAGCTTCGCGACATCCTCATAGCCGATGTGCGGCCGCTCGCGGCCGGGCCAACGCTCGTCGACCTCGGCGCGGGCACGGGCCGCTACATCAGGGCGGGAAGCGAGGAAGTGCACGGCGAAGACGAGCACACCGGCGGAGGTTTCGTGTCCAGCGACCAGGAAGGTGAGGATTTGGTGGCGGATGTTCTTCTCGTCGAGAGCGTTCCCGGTGGCGGGATCGGTGCTGTTGAGCATCAACCCGAGCAGGTCGCGAGTGCTGTAGGGATCCTCGCTGCGGCGGGCGGCGATGACGTCGTCGACGATTTTCTTGGCGAAGGCAACGTCATTGGCATGCTGCGCGGCACGGTTGCGGGGAAATTTGTGCACGGCAGGCGGCAGATTGGCGTTGCGGTTGATGAAACGCAGACTGCGGGTCATCGCCGCGACGAAGGGATGCTCGTCGGTGTGCGCGCGGGTGAACGAGTCGAAGCCGGTGCTGAAACCACAACGCCCGATGACTTCGAGGGTGTACTTGTTGGTGTCCTCGGCGACATCGATCCAACGGCCGGACTGCTCGGACCAGTGGTCTACCAGTTCGGCGGCGGTGTCGGTCATCGTCTGGTGGTAGCTGCGCATCGCTGACTGGGTGAACGCGGGCATGAGGATGTTGTGTGCGGTCTGCCAGTTCGGTTCGTCGTTGTAGGCCGTGAACAGTCCATCGCGGGCGACTGGCCGCATGAGGCGGAACAACGGGCTCAGATTCTTCGCCCAATGCTCTTGGTTGTTGATCTCGGCGAGCAGATCGACGCCGGAGACGATGACGATCGGATAGTTGATGATCAGGCGTTCGTAGATCGGGCCGAGGCGGCGTGCGTCCCGCATCGCGGCCTGTGTTGGCCTTCCCGGCCGCACAGTCAGCAGGTCACCCAGCAGAGGCAGTCGAAATGGTGGATGGGGGAGTCGTTGGACGGGGCGGACGGATAGGTCGGTCAACGGGGCTGCTCCTTGTTCGATGCGTTCGGTGTGGCTGGGGCCGATGTGTATGTGGCCACTACAGCGGTCTGGGCATGCGGCCATTGACGGGCCAGCTCGAGCAGAACCTGAATCTCGGAATCCAGATCGCCAGTCGCCTCCGGTGCCCGAGGTACGGTTCGCGCCCCAACCGGGTCAGGCTGCGTCCCAGCCCGTTTGGTATCCAAAGCATGAGCGACCAAGATCGCGTACCGCGTTGTCTCTTTGCCCATCTCATCTGGCAGTGCTGGCGCGGTATCGGTGGTGACCGACATGTACGGCCGCAGGTTCAACAAGATGTCACGGATTTCGATGGTCATCCGGTGCAGCCGCGGCGTCGGAGGGAGCTTGGCGAGTTCGGTGGCGGGGTAGAGGACCAAGTCAGGGAACGCTGTGGTCAGATCACGCCACAGCGGCTGGAGTCGGCGGGCGTGGCGACTGGTTCGATCCCATCCGAAATGCTCAGCCAGGACGGGGAACAGCGGAACCGCGACGATGAGCGCACCGATGAGAGCAGACGCGAAGAACGTCGTGGCCTTGCGACTCATCTGTTCGTCGTGTGCCGAGAAGTCGGTGTAGGTAGATAGTGCCGCGACCGCTGGCCCGGCGAACGCGTCGAACAGCAGGCTACCTGCGGCGGCGAAAATTGCGCCGTAGAATACTTTTTCGCGCAGGGTCAGATCTTCGGTACGGAAATCACGGACAGTGATTTGCAACAGCAGTGCCGCACAGACAGCCAACGGCGCACCGAATATCGCCCAGAACGCGACCGCCGGCGAGCCCAGCGCCTGGTCGATGAGCAGACCTTGCCTGCGCGCAGGGGTTCCCGCAATCAACAACAGGATGAACACGCCAATGATCACGCCGTCGTAGCGGCGCTGTCGCTGCCCAGTAGTTTCCGGATCCGCTCCGCCCCACAGTTTGGCGATCCCGTAGATACCGGACAGGCTAGCCAGGATGGCACCTAGTGACAGCTGGTGCAGCAGGCTGGCGATACCCGGAGCCACCCCGCGCTCGTGCAGCAGCTGACCGACGACGCCCCAGGCCAGCGTCCGGTTGATCAGTTTGTCGGTGGGTGTCTGGTTGATCAGCCTCCACCGCAGCACAGTGATGGTGGAGGTCGTGGCGATGATCGGCAGCGCGGCGGTGGCGGGCAGCGGAGAAGTCATCGGCGCCTGTTTCTGAAGAGAGTGCGACGCATGGACGAAGCAGGCGGCGGCGGTTGGGTCGCGTGTAACAGCGCCATGTCGGCGAACGACTCGGCGTCGCGCTCGTTGTCGTCACCGTAGGCGTTGCGTCCCAGCACATGCTGGATGGAATCGCCCGAGATCGACGGCATCAACATCGTCAGCGCTGTGTCTCGGAGTTCATCGACCTGCCGAGACGGCTGTCGATCGTGTTCGAGCAGCATATGCCCGATCTCGTGCAAGACGATGTGCTGCGCATGCCAGGCGGAAGTGTCGCGGTCGTAGACGATGATGTCGTCGTTGCGGCGCGCGATCCACAAACCGCTACCTGTGCCGCAGCCCGCCGCGCCCAGCGCGGAGGTGTCCATGGCCGCTAGCTCGATCGGGCGCCCACGATGTTCGGCCACCGCGGCGACGTAGGCATCCAGATTCCAGGGCCGCGGGATCGGCACCATCACAGAAAGCTCGCGGAACCGATCCCCGATACTCGACATCCGATCGAACTCCCCCGGATCGCAATTCATCGAAGGGCTTCACGGACTTCGCCGATCCCCAACGCTCGAAGCCCGCCCCCCGAACACTGAAATCCGACACTACCAGGAGCATGGGCAACTGCACGAACTGAGATCCTTTGCGCCTCCGCGTTCAAACATCAAGTGGCAGTGCGTAGTTCGTCAGCAATTGTTACGCCGGACGTTAGCCGGAGCGATCCTCGATGCCACTCGATGGCCAGATATCGCAGCCAGCAGTCCAATTGCGCGAATCTCTGTTCCCTGGTCCTCTATCCAAGATTTCCCTGACATCCGCTTCGAGGATGTGGCCAAACTACGGGGCTTGCGGCGGGTCGTCGACGAGACGTTGCGGCTGTGGCCGACCGGACCGGGCTACTTTCGGCGCGCACGCCAGGACACGACGCTCTGCGACGGCAGATACCGTTTCCGGCAGATGGATTGGGTGCTGGTTTTGCTCCTTGCGGCGCACCGTGACCCGGCTTGGGTCCCGACGCCGACGAGTTCAATCCTGACCGGTTCCTTCCCGACAACATCCGGAACCTGCCACCGCGCATCTTCAAGCCGTTCGGCACGGGTCCACGAGCCTGCATCGGTCGGCAGTTCGCCCAGCACGAGATCACTGTCGCACTGGCTGTGATCCTGCACCAGTTCGACCTGGAACCCGACCCGGACTACCGACTCGACGTCCGCGAAACCCTCACCCTCAAACCCGCGGGTCTACGACTGCGACCTCACCCGCGAACGAGCAACAAGTGAGCCAGAGTTCATTGAAATGTCTCCGACGGCATAAGCCGGTCAGACAGGGTCCTGGCTGCTTTGCATCATGTGAACCGGCTTGCGAATTGTCATCGATCGGTCTGGTCGGTGCCCGGTTGATCGGCCGGGCGAGCTACTCGGCGGACACTCGAGTGTCGCGGGGCCTGAGCAGGTTCTCGACGAGGGTGTCCACCAGTCCGCGTGGGATGCTCGACCCCCTCAGGGCGCAATAGACGATCGGGCCGACGAGAGCGTCGATCGTGGCGTCGGGGCCGAGGTGGGGCGAGATCTCGCCGGCGTCGATTGCGCGCGTGAGCATGTCGCATTCCTGGTCACGGCGTGGACCGAGATAGCGCTGGTGAAAGCTTGTGGCTGTGTCGGGATCATGCTGCGCCTCGGCGATGAGCGCGAGCAGGACCTTGCCGGCGGGGTCGCGGGTAAGGAATCGCGCGAAGCGGCGTAGGTAGCCGCGGATGTTCTCTGCCGTGGGCTTTTCCGTCGGAACGGGAAGGTGCTTGGTGCTGTCTTCGATGAGCGTGTCGAGCAGGATCTCGACCTTCGAGGGCCACCAGCGGTAGATCGTCTGCTTGGCGACGCCGGCGCGCCGCGCGATCGCCTCGATGGTCAGAGCCCCGAATCCATTCTCGACCAGCAGATCGTCTGCGGCATGAAGTACAGCCCGGCGCGCTGCCTCGTCGCGTCGAGGGCCGGAGTGCGCCCTACGGGGCTGGGAGTTCGCGGCGGGCATGCGAGACACCATACCCATCAGCGGTGTCGGGCTGTAGTCTAGTCGCAACGTCGCGTCTAGACTAAGTATCACAACGTAGGAGTGAATGTGTCCGCCACGTCCCACCGCCAAGCTCTCGTCATCGGTGCCTCTCGAGGGCTGGGGCTCGTCCTCGCCGACGAGCTCGCTCGACGCGGCTGGCGAGTCATCGCCACGACGCGCCGCAGCGGCGGCTGGCTGCAAGCGAATGCCCATGCCTCGCAAGGACTTCTAGAGGTCGAATCGTTGGAGATGACAAGCTCCGTCCAGCTGGCCGAGCTGTCCGAGCGCCTGGCCGATCGTCGGTTCGATCTGCTCTTCGTCAACGCCGCGATCGACCGAGGCGATCTGCCGATCAGCGAGGTCTCGACCGACATGTTCACCGAGGTGATGATCACCAACGCGTTGAGCCCCCTGCGCACCCTCGAGGCCCTGCGCGGACTCGTCGCGCCCGGCGGGACCGTCGCAGTCATGTCCTCCGAGCAGGGCAGCATCTCGCGAAACACCGAGGACGGCTACGAGCTCTACAAGGCCAGCAAGGCCGCGCTCAACCAGCTGATGCGCAGTTACGCCACCCGCCATGCCGGCGATGGACACACCAAGCTGCTCATCGACCCCGGCCACAACCAAACCCAGCTCGGCGGCCCCGACGCGCCTCTCACGCCCCGCGAGAGCATCCCCGCCGTCGCCGACGTCCTCGAAGCACAAGCCGGCGCGCCCGGCCTGCAGTTCCTGGATCGCCACGGCGAGACCGTCCCGTGGTAGAGCTCCCGGCGCCTCGACCTGCTGAACCGACGTTCTGCTGCGCGATCGTCGGCGTTGGATGACACCGCTCGAGATGATCTCGGCCCGTTGATCTTCGGCGCTGCAGCGCGGCAGGTTCGACCCGTGCGGTTCGCGGCACGACAGGGCGTCGGAGGCTGGAGCTGGTACAGCGCCGGCCTCACGACAGCCCGGGGCGATGATCACCGCACTCGCAACGCACTGTGGTCGGGAGGGGCGGCTGACATGGTCACTATTGACAACGCCGTCGCGGCACGGTGCGGACTGTCGAACGCCGACGCGGGCCGCCGCAGTCGAAAGAACCGCCATGCCACACCAGAATTCCTGCGCACCTCGTTGGATGCGACTTTGCGACGCTGATCACGGTCAGGGGTTGGGCGGCCCCGCCGCGGTGGCTGCGTAGTCGGCGAGGTCGTCGGCCATGCGCTGCATCACCCGGGGAAGGAAGAAGGGCATGATCCAGCCGATCCCGGGCCGCATACGCCAGGTGCCGCGCCAGGTGATGGTCGTTCCGCCCGTGGGAGTCGGCTGCAGTTCGACGACGGCGCGATAGTCCTTCATGGCGAAGTTGAAGGCATCCTCGTACGCGAGGAGCCGATCCTGCACGAGTTCTGTCAGTCGCTCACCGGTGACGACCCGGCCGGTGCGGAACGCGCGGACCGCGCCGATGCCGTCGTTGCCGCGCGAATCGAGGCCGCTGGAGCGTTCCTCGACCAGTTCGTCCAGCCCGGAGGACCAGCGGGGCCAGCTGTGGCCATCGATCAGCAAACCCCACACCGTGCTGACGGGAGCCGAGGTTGTGGAACGTACTCGGTAGTGCGGCACGTCATATCCTTCCTGCGTTTTCAGTCGACGCGATCTGCACGGTGAGACCGAGATGCGTCGGGGGACAAGCTGTTTCCCGGCGTTCGGCGGCTGCCCGAGGTCGGCCACACGCTCTGGTCGCCGAGCAGACCGGGTCTTGGGGGACGGCTACCGCTGCGGTGGAGGCGAATTCGATCGAAGGTGATCGGTTCAGCGGCCGGTCGAGCCGTCGATCATTTCGCGGAGGATGTCCGCATGGCCGGCGTGGCGGCCGGTTTCCTCGATCATGTGGACCAGTGCCCAGCGGACGCTGGGGGTGGGGCGGTTCGACCGGGGCCGCGGGACAGGTGCACCGAGGTCGGTGCAGACGTCGAGGATTTCGTTGGCGTGCTCGACCGTGGCTCGGTAGCGGGCGACGACGTCGGCCACGCTGTCGGATGATGTGGCTCGGAACGTCGCAGGCCAGTCGGTGACGTTGTCGCCGAGGAAGATCGAGCGTTCGACATGAGTCAGGTGTTCGAGCAGGCCGAGCAGGTTGGTGCCCGACGGTACTGCGGCAGTTCGTGCTTGCGGTTCGGGGGCGCCCTCGACCTTTGCCGCGATCGAGGTCCGGAGATAGTCGAGGAATCCGCGCAGGGTCTCGGCCTCGTTGTTTCCGGTCCGAGGCGGCGGGGTGTCGCGGCAGCGGGTGCGGCCGGTCGTGCTGGGCATGGCGGTCTCCCTTGTCGCGAGCGTCAGGCGGTTCGGCGGATGAGCAGGACGTGGTCGGTGACCTCGGCGCTGCGCCCGCCCGCCCCGGTCGCGATCCGACGGGGTGCGTCGGCCCGCTCGACCATCCATGTCATCGGATTCAGGTCCATACCCGTGGCGACCTCGCCCGAGAAGATGTCGGCCATGGAATGAACCGTAAGGGCGAGTCATCCCCCACCCAATGCTCGAGATTGCGGTGCACCGGTCAATAATTGCGATACTCCGAGGGACGCGCCCCGGTGTGCCGCAAGAAGGCGGTTGACAGCGCACCAGGGCTTGCGAAGCCACACCGTGCCGCGACCTGGGCGATCGTCAGGTCGGTCTCGCGCAACAGCCGTTTCGCCTCGTCGATCCGTAACCGGGTGAGGTACCGGTACGGTGTCACCCCGGTCGCCTCCTTGAAGACCCTGACGAGGTGGTAGACGCTCAGATGCACCTCGCCGGCGATGTCGGCCAGGGTGATCGAATCGGCCAGCCGCGCACGCATCGTCGCGACGACCGTGCGCACGCGTGCGTCCTCGCGCGTCGGCGTCCGATCAGCAGGCAGTCGCGCATGGCGGGTGAGTAGATGCACGGTCAAGAAGGCCGCCGCGGCCTCGGCATACAGGTCGTCGGCCTCGCCCGTGCGACCGAGCGCTCGGACGGTTTCCTCGACCAGCGAATCCCCCGCGGTGACGGACGCGGCCATGGCCTCGTAGTCCACCGCGTGGCCACCCAGTTGCGCCACGACCGTATCGACGGTGTCACGCGGAATGTGGACTTGCACACTGCGCATCGCCCCGTCCGCCCGATAGCGGCGAAGGACAGGCCAGCCCGGGATCGCCAGCTCCGGCCGACCCGGCGCCCACGTGGAGCGTTGCGCCCGACCATCACTGCGCGTCTCCATCACGGCCCGCCCCGCGATGGGCACTACCAGGTGCAGGTCTGCCGTGCCCGGCAACGCCATGTCCTCGACCACGGGGACATGCTCGAACCGCTGCACGAGCAGCGACCGCCAGCCGGCAACCTCCCAACTGCAATACGTCCGCCGAACGTACCGAGCCGTATCGAAACCGGCATACGGCTCCAGATCGAAACGGGTCGAGTCGAACACCATGGGACCGAGATTATCGACGCTGGCAACAAGGTTCGATGGTCCCGACAGCACTGAGGCCCGCCGATCGCGCTCGTGCGGGTGCCTGGTCGACCATCAGTCGACGACGGCTGTTGCCTCGGAGTACATCGGGCGTGATCGCGGGGTCGTTGATGCCGGGCGTGGCGAGCATCGTCGGGATCATGTGACACGAGAAGACGATCAGCCAGTAGGCCCGACCTCCGGGATGGCGCTGGCGCAGCTCCGCGTTGGCTGACATTCGATGGAACCGGATGGGTCGATGGCGCGTCCAATACAGAGGACGAGATCGAAAGATCGCACTGTGATTTGCGTGGTGCGTGTTTCGTTGACAGAGTTCGATCGGACTGGACAGCTGGTGGGAGGGGGAGGTGTCGATGGTCGGCTTCGATCCGGGCAGTGCCGCAGGGGGATTGGCGCAGTTCGCGGCCGATTTGGGGCGGGCACGGCGGTTCGGAGAGCTGGAGGGGCGGATGGCGACGTTGTCCGAGTCCAGCGTGAGCGTGGCGGTGGACAGCAGCGGGGTGCCGACGGCGTTCGGGATGGGGCAAGAAGTCGTGGCTGGAACGAGGACATAGATGTGGAACAGCGACGACGTCGTCGTCGATCCGGAGAAGGTACGCGCGCATGCCAGCGCCGTCGAATCGACGCTCGGGAACGTCAGCAAGGCCAAGCAGGCCGCTGACTATGTCGCCAAGTTGGATGACGGCTACGGGGTTTTCGTCGGGTGGTACGCGGATCTGATGGTGGGCTCGCTGCACGAGCGGATCACCGACAGCCTGCAGAAGATCGTCGAAACGACCGAGGCGCTACCGAAGACGCTGCGGTACTGCGCGGATACCTTCGAAAACCTCGATGCCGGCCGTAAAGCCGAGATCGAGGGTCAACAGAACCAGATCAAATAGGGGAGGGAGCCGTGCCGTTCAACGACGCCGCGCCGCCTGAAGGCAATGAACTGATCGACGGGAAGGTCGACGACGACGAGGCTTACGGTTTCGACCAGAAGGCTCTGCTCCCCAGGATAAACAGCGACGGTGCCGAATCAGGTCTGCTCAAAGGCACGCCGCTGGGAGATGCCTGGGAAGCCGGCGGGCTCGTCAAGGAAGCGTTGAACGGGGAAGACCCGGTCAAGAACCTGTACGGCGCGGCCCTCAAAGCTTCCTCGGTAGCCGTCGCCGCGGCGGACGTGCTGGAGTACCGGAGCCGCATGTCCGCAGGGGTTCCCCTGGCGAAGTTCGATCCGTTCAATATCGTTGGCGCCCTGCTGATGGGCTGGATGCTGGAGAATGTCGAACCGCTGCGCAAGGCGCTCGACTGGGTCACCGGTAACCCGGACATGGTCAAGGCGTATTCCACGTCCTGGGAAAACATTTCCGGTGCGCTGACCGAAGCCGCCGCGACATGGAACACCGAACTGCAGAAAGACGTCAGTGAATGGGCCGGTGCCGCAGGCGCGGCCTACAAAGCCAAGGCCGATGCGTTCATGGCGGACATCGAGGCTCAGTCCTCCCTCGCGACCTCGCTGAGCAAAGTGAATGCCGCGCTCGGTGACCTGGTCGAGGGTGTTCGCGGTGTCGTGACCGAACTCCTGAACTGGCTGGCCGGCGTGCTGGTCGAGGCTGCCGCGATCATCATCTGCACCGGGGGGACGGCGTCTTTCGCGGCGGTCGCCCGCGCCAGCACGAGCATCGCGGGCGCAGGCACGAAGATGTCGCAGATCCTGCTCCAGCTTGCGAAAGAAGCGTCGACGATCATCGGAATGGTGCCGAAACTGATTCAGATCGTGCAGGGCGCAACCGAGGCTGGGATCAGATCGGCAACGGCGTAAGCGTGCAAGATCGCAGGAGGAGATCTCGTGGGTAGATACCGGAGCACGTCCAGCTTGCCGCTACCAGCGGATTGGGAACGAAAGGCGTTCGGCGCGTACCGCTATACGGTGCTGCCGTTCGTCATGGCGATGGTCGTGTGGCCGTTGGTTCTGGGTGGGATCTGGACAGCTGTGAGAGATCCGGAATCGGTGTGGGGCGTACTCCTCGGGCTCGTGCTTCTGGGCCCCTTCGCTGCTACTCTCACCCTATGGGGATGGTCGGAACTCCCCCGAACTGCTCCGGTGGCCGCTGACATTCGAGCCACCGGAGCTGGCTCCGCGCTCGTGCTGCCGGTGCCGCGCCCTTCCTCGATCGGAAGTCTGGTAGCTATCGCATTCGGAGTTGCCCTGCTCGGGGCCGGACTGTGGCAACTCATCGCATCGTTGAACGACGACTGGTCGTCCGGAGCAGCGTTCTTCTTCCTCATTTCCCTGCCAGCTTTGTTCGCCATCCTCATCGGCCTCGGCACATACCACCCTCGCAAGACCCTCGGCAACGTCGGCATCGTGCTCACGGCACAGGACATCTCGATCGATTACGGCAAAGGCCCGACCAATGTTGCCTGGCAGGACATCTCGGCAGTCGGCGCCCGCAGCCGCCGAGAGAAAAACAAAGTCGGCAGCGGAACCAACGTGATCACCCTTGTCACCGGTGATGCCGCCACCGGCTACCGAACCATCGACATCGGCCACAAGGATCTCGAGACCGACCCGACCCGGGTCTACCACCTGTTCGTGTTCTACGTGCGTAATCCGGGACTGCGATCGGAACTCGGGACCGAACTCGGGTTGGATCGCTTCCGGCGCGGCGGATACGTACCGGAACAGCCGACGGCCTTCGTCGACAGAGATCCGCGCCCTTGACAGCATCGCTGTCGGCTCGTGGGCGCGGATCGCGATGCGGGGCAGCTGGTCTGCTGGCACCTGTCAACTCGGGCGCGACCTCCGCGACGACCTCCGCGTTGCAGCGCCTCTGAAGCACTCGTGTTTGCGGCTGGAGGTCGCGAATGCGCAGGCCCTGGCAGTGCCAGGGTGCCCAGTCGGATTCGCGGTGTAGGGCGCCTCGTAGCCGCGAAATCAGCACAGTTCCAGTGTGCGGTCCAACATCACGGCAAAGTCGAATTCCTTGGTGCGCACCATATTTCGAGATACTAGAGCTATTGCGACCGATCGGTCAACTATGCAGCACTGCGGGCCGACTCGCAATTGGAGCGGTGCGGTCCGCCTGACGGCCACCGCCCCTGGCTGCACCAAGATCATAGACCGATAGTCGAATCAGTCTCCGGGACAAGCGATTCCGTACCGGCACCGGGTCCGCCGAGTTGCCTGATTCGCTCGGTGGGTTCGTCGATCTCGGGATCGGCAACCGACGGTCGCCGGTCGAGGCCGAGCGGGCGAGCTCTTCCTGGTGAGCCGACGGAAGGATCTCATCCCGGTGAACGGACACAACCACCACCCGAACGGCTCGCGGCGGCGATCGATCACCGAGAAGCGAGATGCCGAGCGCGGCGACCGCGACGACGCCGACGATCCATCGAACCTCCACTGGTGGAGCGCCGGAGCCGACCGGTGACCACCGGCTCGATCGAGCCTGCGGCTGGTCCTGAGTCAGAGTAACCGTCGTGATACTTCCGGACGGTTGACAAGGTCAAGATCGTACAAATACTGTTCGGTAACCATGAATCGTGTGCTGTCGTACGAAAATCCGAGAGGGATCATTGTGCCAATCCACACCGCCATCGCGTAGGTGCGACGTACGCACCTTGTTCGGGCACTACACCCTCTTACGCGCGCCCGATGGCGCGAAGGCTGCGTCCCTGGCATGCCACCGTAACGCTTCGGTTTTCTGAAGCGTCACTCGCTGATCGATTGCTCTGCTGAGCCCGGCGGCACAGCTGGGTCCAGTCTGCGCGCATCTCCTCGGGGTCCGGGTCGCCTGCGAAGGCGTTACGCATGCCTCGGGGTGATTCGCCGAGCCTCGGTCGCGTCGAAATCCATTATGCCGAAGTAGGAAACGTCTGAGTGGACCCCAGTTTAACAGAATCTTTAGTTTAAACCTAAATTTTGACCTACTAATTGATGGTTACCTGATCTGCTCCGCGATCCGGATGGTGTCGCGGGAGGCGGCGGTCGTTCACCGACCGCCATCGCTGAGGAGCCGCGGCGGAAACGCCGAATCGAGAACGCATTGCCGGCGGGGCGACCGGCAAACGTCTCCGATAACGGTGATCGGCAACAAACACACACGTCAGATGCTTACGGGGGGTCACAGCATGCCTTGAGGAAGGATGTTCAGAGGTGACCGGATCGGCGTTTGCCGTCGCTATCGTTGGCATGTCCTGCAGAATGCCGGGCGCGGCCGATCTCGACAGTTTCTGGCAACTGCTCAGGGAAGGGCGCGCCGAGATCGGCACAGCTCCCCTCGGGCGAGAGAACATCACCGAGCGTGCCGGATTCATCGACACCGCAGGGCATTTCGATGTGGACTTCTTCGGGGTCTCGCCTAACGAGGCGCGGGCGCTCGATCCGCAGCAGTTGCTTGCACTGGAGTTGAGCTGGGAGGCGCTGGAGGACGCAGGCCTGGCAGCCACGGCGCGCGACGCCCGGCGGTGTGGTGTGTTCCTCGGTTCCACCGGAAGCGATTTCGCCGAAATCGTGGCCTCCCAGGGCGGGCCGGGTGTCAGCCGCCACTCGCTGTGGGGTGTCGGACGCGGCATCATCGCCAACCGCGTCTCGAACTACTTCGGTTTCAGCGGCCCGAGCATCGTAATCGACAGCGCCCAAGCATCCTCGCTGGTCGCGGTTCATCTGGCCTGTGAGAGTCTGCGCAGCGGCGAGAGCGATGTGGCCTTGGCCGGTGGCCTGAACCTCATTCTGTCGCCTACGAGCGGCGAGCGTATCGAGCAGTTCGGCGCGCAGTCGGCGCTCGGCGGGTGCTACACCTTCGATGCGCGGGCCGACGGGTTCGTGCGCGGCGAGGGCGGCGGCATCGTGGTGCTGAAGCCACTGGCGCAGGCGGTCGCCGACGGCGACCGGATTCATGCCGTGATCCGCGGCAGTGCGGTCAACACCGGCAACGAACGCCGAGTGCTGAGCGCCCCGAGCCGGGACGCGCAGGCCGCGGCGATCCGCTCGGCTCTGACGGCGGCAGGTGTCGAGGCGCCGTCGGTGCAGTACGTCGAATTGCACGGGACCGGAACACCCGCCGGTGATCCGGTGGAGGCCGCCGCGCTCGGCGAAACCTACGGCGTGAGCCGGACGCAGGATGTGCCGCTGGCCGTCGGATCGGTCAAGACGAATATCGGGCATCTGGAAGGTGCTTCCGGTATCGCGGGCCTCATCAAGACCGTGCTCTGTCTGAGCAACCGGGAACTGGTGGCCAGCCTGAACTTCGAGACGCCGAATCCGCGAATTCCACTCGAGGACCTGGGTTTACGGGTGGTGACGGGCGTCGAGAACTGGCCCGTGGGCAACGTCCGCACGGCAGGTGTGTCGTCGTTCGGTATGGGGGGATCGAATGCCCACGTGATCCTGGAGGAGGCGCCCGCCGCCGGGTCCGCCGCGGCCACGGTGGACGGGGCTGCGGGGGCGGTGCCGTTAGTAGTGTCGGCCCGCAGCGAGGACGGCGTGCGTGCGCAAGCGGCCCGGCTCCGGGAGTGGCTGCTCCGCCGTCCGGAGCTGGATGCGGTCGATGTGGCGCACTCGCTGCTGACCACGCGAGCCCGAATGGAATGGCGCGGCAACGTCGTCGGGCGGGATCGCGAGGAGCTGCTGGCAGGCTTGGCGGCCCTGGCCGACCCGACCGCGCCCGCTGTGGCGGTCGAGCCGACAACCGCGCGGGTCGAGCAGCGGCGGATCGCGTTCGTCTTCCCGGGGCAGGGCAGCCAGTGGGAGGGGATGGCGCTCGGGCTGTTGGATTCGGGTGGCGTGTTCGCGGAGTCGATTGCGGAATGTGAAGCGGCGCTCGCGCCGTACGTGGACTGGTCGCTGACGGCGGTGCTGCGTCGCGAAGGTGACGCGCCCCCGCTGGATCGCGTGGATGTGGTGCAGCCGACGCTGTTCGCGGTGATGGTCTCGCTGGCCCGGATGTGGCGAGCGGCCGGCGTGGAGCCGGACGTGGTGATCGGCCATTCCCAGGGCGAGATCGCCGCCGCCTATGTTGCCGGTGGACTATCGCTGTCCGACGCGGCGCGTGTGGTGGCTCTCCGATCGCGGGCGGTCGCCGATGAGCTGGCCGGACAGGGCGGTATGGCCTCGATCGGACTCGGCGCGGAGGCGGTCCGGGAACGTTTGTCGGCGTATGGGGACCGGCTGTCGTTGGCGGCGGTGAATGGACCGGCGCAAAGTGTGATAGCCGGTGACGTTTCGGCGATGGATGACTTCCTCGCCGACTGCGCCCGCGACGGTGTATGGGCCCGCCGGATTCCGGTGGATTACGCGTCGCATTCGAAAGCGGTTGAGCGGCTGCGTGATCGGCTGCTCGAGGAACTGGAGCCGATCCGCCCGCGATCCGGGTCGGTGCCCTTCTTCTCCACGGTATTCGCCGACCGGTTGGATACGGCGGAACTGGACGCCGAATACTGGTATCGGTCACTGCGGGAACCGGTTCGGTTCGCCGATGCCGTTACGGCGCTGATCGGTGACGGTATCAACGGGTTCATCGAGGCGAGTCCGCATCCGGTGCTCACGATGGGCATCGGCGTAACCACCGAGGCGGCCGGTGCGGCCGAGGGCGTGCAGGTTGTCGGATCGTTGCGGCGCGGTGACGGTGGACCGGAACGGTTCATGGCGTCGCTGGCACAGGCCCATTGCGCCGGTGTGCCGGTGGATCCGCGCGCGCTGGTGTCCGGTGGGACGCGGGTCGACCTGCCGCCGTACGCGTTCCAGCGCCGTAGTTTCTGGGCCGGTGCATCCGTCGCTTCCCGCGTAACCGACGTCGTTGCGATAACCGAGGAGCAGATTTCCGAGGGCCAGCTTTCGGAGGGCAGGGAGCAGACCGGAGCGTGGGACGACGGCCCGCTGGCACGCAAACTGCTGTCGGTCCCCGAATATCAGCGCGACACAGTAGTTCTCGATCTCGTTGGTGAGCATGCCGCTGCCGTCCTAGGCCACGAGTCGGCCCTGTCGATCCACCCCGACCTGCCGTTCACCGAGTTCGGTTTCGACTCCGTCAGCGGAGTGGAGCTGCAGAACCGACTGATGCGGGCCACCGGTGTGCCGCTGCCGAAGACGCTCATATTCGACCATCCGACCGCGAGTGCGGTCGCGGCGTTACTACTGGAACGGGTCACGGGGACGGGCCGCGGGCAGCGGCGCGCTGAGCTCACCCGTTCCGCTGGCCGACCATCCCCGGCGTCGGACGAGCCGATCGCGATCGTCGGCATGAGTGCCCGATTCCCGGGCGGCGTTCGGTCCGCCGAGGATCTGTGGGACCTGCTCGCGGCGGACCGGGATGTCATCGGCGAATTTCCCACCGACCGCGGGTGGGACCTGGACCGGCTGTTCGACCCGGACCCCGACAAGCCTGGAAAGGTCTACACGCGCCACGGTGGATTCCTGGGCGGTGCAGGCGATTTCGATCCAGGCTTCTTCGGCATCAGTCCTCGCGAAGCGCTGGCGATGGATCCGCAGCAGCGGTTGCTGCTCGAAACAGCATGGGAAGCCCTGGAGGACGCGGGTGTCGACCCGATGTCGTTGCGGGGCAGCGATACCGGCGTCTTCGTCGGTGCCTGCTCGTCGGGATACTCCCGTCGGGTGACCGGTGACCTGGAGGGCTTCCGGCTGACCGGCACGTCGCACAGCGTCATCTCGGGTCGCGTCGCGTACGCGTTCGGCCTGGAAGGGCCTGCGGTGACGGTGGATACGGCGTGCTCGTCATCGCTGGTGGCGTTGCACCTGGCCTGCCAGGCGCTGCGCCAGGGCGACAGCTCGCTGGTGCTCGCCGGTGGTGTGACCGTGGCGGCCAGCCCGTATCTGTACGTGGACTTCTCCCGCCAGCGCGGCCTGTCACCCGATGGTCGGTGCAAGGCGTTCTCGGCCGCCGCCGACGGTGTGGCGTGGTCAGAGGGCTCGGGTGTGCTTGTGCTCGAGCGGCTTTCGGATGCGCGGCGGCTCGGTCACAACATCCTGGCCGTCGTTCGCGGTAGTGCGGTGAACCAGGACGGCGCGAGCAACGGCCTGACCGCACCGAACGGTCCGGCCCAGCAACGGGTGATTGCGCAGGCCCTCGCCAATGCGGGGATCTCGGCGGTCGATGTCGACGCCGTGGAGGCGCACGGGACCGGCACGACCCTGGGTGATCCGATCGAAGCGCAGGCGTTGATCGCCGCCTACGGACAGGATCGCGGTGATCGGGAATCGTTGCGGATCGGTTCCTTGAAATCGAATATCGGCCATACGGTCGCCGCTGCCGGTGTGGCCGGTGTGATCAAGATGGTGCAGGCGATGCGGCACGAACGACTGCCGCGCACGCTGCACGTCGAAACTCCTACGCCGCACGTGGATTGGGATGCGGGCGCGGTGCGTCTACTGACCGAAGCCGAACCGTGGACCGCAGGCGATCGAGTGCGTCGGGCCGGTGTGTCGTCCTTCGGGATCAGCGGTACCAACGCGCATGTGATCCTCGAAGAAGCACCTGCTGCACCGGTAGCGGCTACTGAGGGTGACATCGACGACGAAGCGGAGCGGCACTCGACTATCACCGTGCCGGTCACCCCGGTGCTGGTGTCGGGTAAGGGCGAGGCAGGCCTGCGCGCACAGGCGGCACGGCTGCGCGCATGGTTGTCGGAGCGGCCGGAGATCGACATCGCCGATGCCGCCTATTCGCTGGCGACGTCCCGGGCGCAGTTGGATTCGCGGAGTGTGATCCTCGGTCGCGATCGGGCCGAGTTGCTCGAGCGGCTGGCCGATCTTGCCGAATCGGGAACCGGCTCCGGTGTCGTCGCGGGCGCCATCGGCTCGGGGACGACGGCGTTCTTGTTCACCGGTCAGGGTGCCCAGCGAATCGGCATGGGCGCAGGCTTGTACGAGGCGTTCCCGGTATTCGCCGACGTGTTGGATTCGGTGTGCGCCCAGTTCGATCCGGTGTTGGAGTGCTCGCTGAAACAACTCATGTTCAGCGGCGCCGCTCATGGCGGTACTGATGCCACGATTCTGAATCGGACGGAGTTCACCCAGCCTGCGTTGTTCGCCTTCGAGGTAGCGCTGTATCGGCTGCTGGAGTCGTTCGGCGTCACCCCGGACGTGTTGATCGGCCATTCGATCGGCGAAGTCGCGGCCGCATACCTCGCGGGTCTGTGGTCGCTCGAGGATGCCTGCCGGTTGGTGGCGGCGCGCGGCCGTCTCATGGGTGCGTTGCCCGAGGGCGGAGCGATGCTGGCCATCGCGGCGTCCGAAAGCGAAGTGAACGATGTCGTCGCTCGGTATTCCGAGCGAGTGTCGGTCGCTGCGGTGAACGCGCCTGCGGCCCTGGTGATCTCGGGTGACGAGGACGCGGTCGCCGAAATCGAGGCTCGATTCGCCGAGCGTGGCCGGAAGACCTCGCGGCTGCGAGTCAGCCACGCCTTCCACTCGCATCGGATGGAGCCGATGCTGGCCGAATTCGAATCTGTCGCAGCGAACTTGACGTACAACCGGCCGCGCCTTCCTGTGGTATCGAATCTTTCCGGTCAGCTTGCCGGGGACGAGGTGATGGAAGCTGCCTACTGGGTCCGGCAAGTGCGGGCCGCGGTGCGATTCGCGCCGGGTATCGAGACGTTGATCGACTCGGGTGTGCGTCGCTTCCTGGAAGTGGGGCCCGACGCGGTGCTGGCGGCGCTGACCCGGCAGACCCTTCCGGACAGCGTGGAGTCGTCGGTGGTTGCCGCGGCTACGCGCCGGGATCACGATGAGCCCCAACAGTTCCTGACGATGTTGGCGCACGCTCACACGTCCGGCGTGCGGGTGGACTGGACGTCACTGTTCGGTGGCCGTGCGATGCCGCGAGTTCCCCTGCCCACGTACGCCTTCCAACACCAGCGATTCTGGTTGCCGCCGCGTCCCGAAGCCACCGGCGACGCCCACGGCCACCCGTTGCTCACCGGCGTGGTGCCGGTGGCAGGCAAGGACGAGTTCGTTTTCACCGGCCGGTTCTCGCTGCCGACCGACCCGTGGGTCGCCGACCATATGACCTACGGCACCGTGGTGCTGCCGAGTGCGACGCTCGTCGAGTTCCTCCTCGTAGCGGGCAGCAGAATAGATTGCGGCGTCGTCGAGGAGCTGACCCTGGAGGCTCCGATCCTTCCGTCGGAGGACGACGAGGTCGAGCTCCAGGTGTCGGTGCAGGAGCCGGACCGGACCGGGCGACGGCAGTTCAGCTTCTACTTCCGTAAGACAGGTCGCCGAGCGGGCGAATGGGTGCGCAACGCCAGTGGCGTACTGGCCCCCTCCTGGGACGGCGACGACGCGCTGCTGAATCAGCTGCGCGATGAGGCTTGGCCGCCGGTCGACGCCGAAACCCTCGACACGGCATGGATTCCCGAGCAGATCGCGAAGGGCTCCGGACTCGAATACGGTCCCGCGTTCCTCGGTGTCGACGCCGCGTGGCAGCGGGGCGGGACCGTCTTCTCCGAGATCACCCTGGATACCGCAGCCGCGGCCGAACCGGAGCGGTTCGATCTGCATCCCGCTCTGCTCGACCTCGTGATGCACGCCGGTCTGGCAGGGCTCGTCTGGCGCGATCAAGGCAGCGATCCGAACACCGGCCGGTTGCTGTTCCGTTGGGGCGGGGCGCGACTGCACCAGCCGCTGGTCAAGGCGACGACGCTGCGGGTCATCGCCACGGCGACCGGGCCGGAGACGATCTCCGTCGCGACCGTGGACGATTCGGGGCGGCCGGTGGTCTCCGTCGACGCGGTCGTCATGCGGCCCTACGACGTACAACAGATGCGCGGCACAGTGGCCGGGGACGACGCCGATCTCTACGGCGTCCAGTGGATGCCCGTGCAGGCAACGGCACCGAGTCCGTCCGCGGAACGGATGGCCGTCCTCGGTTCGGTGCCGATCGCCGGAATCGACACCTGCTCGCCGAGCCCATCGGAACTCGCTGCGGCACCGACTATTCCGGATGTCGTGATCTGGCATCCGCAGGACAGCGCCGCGGCCGACGATCCGGCGGCCGTTCGCGGCCACCTGGAAACGGTCTTGGCGACGGTGCAGGCCTGGCTGGCCGAAGACCGCCTGGCCGACACTCGGCTGGTTCTGGTGACCACCAACGGTGCCGCGCTGCCTGGCGAGGCGCCGGATCTCGCCGCGGCAGCCGTCTGGGGGCTGATGCGTAGCGCCCAATCCGAATATCCGGGTCGGTTCGTTCTCGTCGACGCCGATCCGTCGGCCGCTGCGCCCCTGGGTGATTCGATGCCGATCGGTGCGGTGATCGCGGCAGGCGAACCACAGGTCGCGGTGCGCGCCGGAGCATTGCTCATGCCCAGGCTCGCGAAAGCACGAGCCGAACACGATGCCGAGGGACAGGCCCACCCGTCGCCCGACCACCACCCCTCATCGAGTCGCTACGCGACGCAGGCCCACCCGTCATTTGGCGATGGCACCGTACTGATAACCGGTGGCACCGGTGGCCTCGGCGCCCTCGTGGCCCGACGTCTGGTCGCCGCACACGGAGTCCGCCGTTTGCTGCTGGTGTCCAGGCGTGGCGAAACTGCCGACGGTGCGACGGAACTGGTGTCCGAGCTGTCGGCGGCCGGAGCTGGCGTCAGCGTGGCGGCCTGCGATGTGGGCGATCGAGCAGCCCTCCGTTCGCTGTTGGATTCGATCGACGCCGATCATCCGCTGACCGGCGTAGTACATGCGGCGGGTGTCCTCGACGACGGCACCCTCGCAGGCCTGACCGCCGAGCAACTGCGGCGAGTGTTCGACTCGAAGGCTGCGGCCGCGTGGCATCTGCACGAGCTCAGTCGCGACCGTGACCTGTCGGCCTTCGTGCTGTTCTCGTCCATCGCGGCAACGATCGGATCGGCGGGACAGGGCAACTACGCGGCAGCCAACGCATTCCTCGACGCACTGGCGCACCGTCGCCGAGCCGAAGGACTGTCCGCGATTTCGCTGGCGTGGGGGCCCTGGAATTCCGCCGCCGGTATGACCGGCGCTTTGGACCGCAGCGCCGTCGCCCGCTGGGAGAGGCTCGGTCTCCACCCGCTCGGGAACGACGAAGGTCTCCGGCTGTTCGATGCGGCCACCGCACGCGCCGCCGCGCACCTGGCTGCGATCGGGTTCGACCCGGCGGAGCTGCGGCGCGAAGCGCGCGACGGTGCGGTGCCTGCGGTGCTGCGCGGTTACCTGCCCCGCACCACAGCCCCGACCGCGGCCGCGTCGAGTTCGCTCGGCACTCGACTGAGCCGGGTACCGGAGGCCAAACGCGCCGAGGTGGTGCTCGAACTCGTCCGGGAGCACGCGGCAGCCGTCCTTGGGCACGGCTCCGCCGAAGACATCAGTCCCGACGAGCGATTCGACACACTGGGATTCGACTCGCTCGGCGGCGTCGAATTCCGCAACCGCCTGTCGAAGGCCACCGGTGTCCAGCTACCGTCCACCATGGTCTTCGACCACCCCACCGCCGCGGCGGTGGCCACCCTCTTGCACTCCAAGATCGAGGGAGCGGCGTCCGGTTCCGGAACGACCCGGGTGTCGCGCCGCGTCCGCGTGGACGAGCCCATCGCGATCGTCGGCATGAGCTGCCGATTCCCCGGCGGCGTCCGAACCCCGGACCAGTTGTGGGATCTGGTGCGGTCGGGTACCGATGCCACCACGGAATTCCCGAACGATCGTGGGTGGGATCTCGACCAGCTGATCGACCAGGATCCGGATAGACCCGGCACGGTCTACAGCCGCGGCGGCGGATTCCTCGACGATGCCGGTGATTTCGACGCCGGATTCTTCGGAATCAGCCCGCGGGAAGCCCTGGCGATGGATCCGCAGCAGCGGTTGCTGCTGGAAGCATCCTGGGAGGCACTGGAGCAATCCGGAATCGACCCGATCGCGTTGCGCGGCAGCGATACCGGCGTGTTCGCGGGCGCGTGCGCCTCCGGATATGTCGACCGCGTCACCGGCGATCTCGAAGGGTTCCGGCTGACCGGCACCACCCACAGTGTCATCTCCGGCCGCGTCGCATACGTGTTCGGCCTCGAGGGACCAGCGGTCACGATCGATACCGCATGCTCGTCCTCACTGGTGGCATTGCATCTGGCGTGTCAGGCCCTGCGTCAGGGCGAAACGTCACTGGCCCTGGCCGGCGGCGTCACCGTGGCCGCAACCCCTTATCTCTCCGTTGATTTCGCGCGGCAACGCGGCCTGTCGCCGGATGGCCGCTGCAAGGCGTTCTCCGCCGCGGCCGACGGTGTGGCCTTCGCCGAAGGCGTGGGCGTCCTGGTCTTGGAGCGGCTGTCGGATGCGCAGCGGCTCGGCCATGACATCCTGGCCGTCGTCCGGGGCAGTGCGGTGAATCAGGACGGTGCGAGCAATGGCCTGACAGCGCCGAACGGTCCGTCGCAGGAGCGAGTGATCGCGCAGGCCCTCGCGAATGCCGGGCTCACGCCCGCCGACGTGGATGCGGTGGAAGCGCACGGGACCGGCACTCCGCTGGGAGATCCCATCGAAGCCAACGCGTTGATCGCCGCGTACGGGCAGGAGCGTGGGGATCGGGAGCCGCTCCGCATCGGATCGATCAAATCGAATATCGGTCACACCGTCGCGGCGGCCGGTGTCGGTGGCGTGATCAAGATGGTGCAGTCGCTGCGACACGAAACCCTGCCCGCGACCCTGCACGCGGAAACGCCGTCCCCGCACGTGGATTGGTCGGCAGGCGCGGTGCGACTGCTGTCTCGGGCGGAACCATGGCGCGCAGGGGGGACGGTTCGCCGCGCCGGTGTGTCCTCGTTCGGAGTCAGCGGCACCAACGCGCACGTGATCATCGAGGAGGCTCCGGCCCAGGCGGTATCGATGCCTGAGCACGGATCGGCCTTGCCGGACATCGATGCCGCTGTGGCGTGGACGATCTCGGCCACATCGGAGGAGGGCCTGCGGGCGCAGGCCGAGCGGTTGCGGGCGTGGTTGGTCGATCGCCCGGAGGTCGACATCTGGTCGGCGGCGCGGTCATTGGTGGACTCGCGGGCATTGCTGGAGCGCCGGGGTGTCGTCGTCGGTCGGGATCGGGACGAACTGCTGGCGGGTCTGGCCGATTTGGCGGTGGGTTCGCCGCGCACGATCGAGGGGTCGGCGGGTTCGGGGAAGACGGCGTTTCTGTTCACGGGGCAGGGTGCGCAGCGGATGGGGATGGGTGCGGGTCTGTACGACGCGTTTCCGGTATTCGCGGCGGCGTTCGACGAGGTGTGCGCGCAGGTCGATCCGTTGTTGGGTCGGGCCCACCCATCGAGGAGCTCCGCGCTGTCCTTGAAGGAGTTGATGTTCGCCGACACCGAGGGTGTGTTGGATCGGACCGAATTCACCCAGCCGGCGTTGTTCGCGTTCGAGGTGGCGTTGTTCCGGTTGATCGAATCATTCGGTGTGACACCGGATCTGCTGATCGGGCACTCGATCGGTGAGTTGGCGGCGGCGTATGTGGCGGGGGTGTGGTCGCTCGAGGACGCGTGTGCGCTGGTTGTGGCGCGTGGTCTGTTGATGGGTGCCTTGCCGGAGGGCGGGGCAATGCTCGCGGTCGCGGTGTCAGAGGCCGAGGCGTTGGAGGTGCTGGCCGAGTTCGGCGGCCGGGTGTCGTTGGCGGCGGTGAACAGCCCGTCGTCGGTGGTGTTGTCCGGGGAAGCGTCGGTGATAGACGAGATCGGTGATCGGCTGGTTGCGGATGGAGTGAAGACCTCCCGGCTACGGGTCAGCCACGCGTTCCACTCGGTGTCGATGGAGCCGATGCTCGACGAGTTCCGCGCTGTCGCCGAAGGATTGACGTACCGCGAGCCGTCCTTGCCGATCGTGTCGAACGTTTCGGCGGTCGTGGTCGCTGCCGAGCTGACCGATCCCGCGTACTGGGTCGAGCAGGTGCGGCGGTGTGTCCGGTTCGCACCAGGGATCGACGCCCTGGTCGAGGCGGGTGTGCGGCGATTCGTGGAGATCGGACCGGATGCGGTGCTGGCCGCGATGACTCGGCAATGTCTTGTCGAAACTCCGGCCGTCGAGGCCAAGTCGATAGTGGTCGCGGCCGCCCGGCGCTCGATCGACGAGCCGACTCAGTTCGTGTCCGCGCTGGCACAAGCCTCTGTCGTCGGTGTAGGGGTGGACTGGACGCCGCTGTATGCGGGCCGCCGCACGGATAGGGTCGCGTTGCCCACCTATGCGTTCCAGCGCCGTCGCTACTGGCTCGAGGCCACTGCCGGCACGGCGGGTGTCGAATCCGTTGGTTTGGGTGCGGTGGACCATCCGTTGCTGGGCGCGATGGTGTCGGTGCCTGAGTCCGGTGGCGTGCTGTTGACCGGCCGATTGTCGGTAGCGACACAGCCCTGGCTGGCCGACCATGCGGTAGCCGGGTCGGTGTTGTTGCCGGGCACCGGGTTTGTGGAGCTGGCGTTGCGTGCAGGCGCCGTCACCGGGTGTCCGGTGATCGAGGAATTGACGCTACAGGCGCCACTGCTGCTGCCCGCGGCAGGCGGTGTGCAGATCCACGTCATCGTCGGCGGGCCCGAACACGAGTCCCCGCAGCGGCCGATATCGATCTACTCCCGCGATGAACACGACCGCGACGGACAGTGGGTACTGCACGCGCGAGGGCTGCTGACCACCCACGACGACATGACCGAACCCGAACCGGCGGCATGGCCGCCGGCCGCGTCGAGTGGTATCGATGTCGCGGCCGCGTACCCGGAGCTGCTGGCGCGTGGTTACGACTACGGTCCGGCGTTCCAGGGTGTGCGGGCGCTGTGGCGACGCGGTGCGGACGTGTTCGCCGAGATCGCCGTCGATGCGGACACCGGGGTGCGAGCCGAAGGATTCGGGATCCATCCGGCACTGCTGGATGCTGCCCTGCAGGCGGGACTGCTGGCCGGTGTACTCGAAAGCGCTGCGGGAAAGCCTGATTCACCGTTCACGGTCGGGGCCGGGCAGGTCGTGCTGCCGTTCTCGTGGGAATCGGTGTCGCTGCACGCGGCCGGAGCGTCGGTGCTGCGCGTACGTCTGACCACGACCGGATCGTCGGTGTCGGTGTCGGTAGCCGATGAGCAGGGACAGCCGGTGTTGTCGGGATCGGTGAAGACCCGGCCGATGCCACTCGAGCAGCTCGCCGCGGCTGCCGCGGGCTCGGCCGATCCGGTACTGGAACTGGTGTGGTCGCCGACCGCGTCCGAGTCCGCGGTGGTGGCGGTAACACCTCGAGATGTGGCCGTGGGTCGGTGGGACCTGGATCCGGAGTCGCCGGTACCCCCGGTGGTGGTGGTCGAGGCCGGGTTCGGGTGGGACGAACACACCGGCACCGATGTGGTGACCGCCACCCATTCCGAGGTCGCGCGGATCCTCGAGGTGGTGCAGGCATGGCTGGATCAGGACCGGTTCGCCTCGAGCACCCTGCTGATCGCCACGCGCGGCGCGGTCGCGCTGCCCGATGAAGACCTCACCGACCTTGCCGGCGCCGCGGTGTGGGGTTTGGTGCGCACAGCGCAGACGGAAGATCCGGGCCGAATCGTCTTGGTCGATGCGGACACCGGCATCGACGAGCAACTCGCGGCCACTGTCATGGCCGTGGGCGAACCCCAGGTGGTCGTGCGCGCCGGAGTCACCCACACCGCTCGGCTCACCCGACCCGCGACCGTGGTGCCTTCCGTACCTGGCGATGATGCTTCCGCCTTCGGCACGGGAACGGTGCTGATCACCGGCGGCACAGGTGGTTTGGGTGCGGTGGTGGCCCGCCACGTGGTGGCCGAGCACGGCGTGCGGTCGTTGCTACTGGTGAGCCGCAGCGGTCCGCGGGCCGACGGCGTGGCACCGCTGTGCGCCGAGTTGGAGCAACTGGGCGCACAGGTTCGGGTGGTGGCCTGCGACGTCACCGACACCGACGCGGTGGCGGGGCTGCCTGCCGAAGCGCCTGCACAGTGGCCGTTGACGGGCGTGATCCATGCCGCGGGTGTGCTCGACGACGGGATCATCGCGTCGCTGACCGCACAACGGTTGGACGCAGTCCTGGCGCCGAAGGTGGATGCCGCCTGGTACCTGCACGAGGCGACCGCGGAGCTGAATCTTGCGGCGTTCGTGGTGTTCTCGTCGGTGTCGGGCACGATCGGCGGACCAGGACAGGCCAACTACGCGGCCGCGAATACCTTCCTCGACGGGCTGGTGGCGCACCGTCGTGCACGAGGGCTGGCCGGCCAATCGCTGGCGTGGGGTCCGTGGGCACGCTCGGGGGGCATGACCGGACACCTGAGTGAGACCGATGTGGCCCGGATGAGCCGGGGCGGATTCACCGCGATGCCGGATGAGCAGGCGTTGGCCGGCTGGAATGCGGTGCTCGACCGCGGCGTGGCACACGCGGTGATCGCCGCGGTGGACACCGCCGCGATTCGTGCCCAGGCCGATGCCGGACTGCTGCCACCGCTGCTGCGGGAACTGGCGCCGAGAGCCGCCCGGCGGCCGGCGGCGGCGACATCGGCGGTGATGTCCGGTCTCCAGCAGCGGCTGGCCGGTCTGGACGCCGATCGACAGCAGCAGGCGGTACTCGATACCGTGCGCACGTACGTCGCGGCCGTCCTCGGTCATGACAGTGCGTCCGCGATCGATCCCGATCGCGCGTTCCAGGACCTGGGCTTCGATTCGCTGAGCGCGGTCGAGCTGCGCAACCGGCTCAAAACCGCCACCGGCCTGTCGCTTTCGGCCGCGGTGGTCTTCGACTACCCGACACCACAGGCGCTGGCCACATACCTCGCGGGCGAGCTCACCGGCGCAGGAGAGGACATCGCGGTCACTGCCGCCAAAGTTGTTGCCGACGAACCTATTGCGATCGTCGGCATGGCTTGCCGGTACCCGGGTGGTGTCAGTTCGCCCGAGGATCTTTGGAATTTGGTCGTAGACGGTATCGACACGACGTCGGAATTCCCCGTGAATCGTGGCTGGGATACCGAACGTATCTACGATCCCACCGGCGAAACACCGCACACCACCTACACGCGTGAGGGTGGATTCCTGCATTCTGCCGGCGAGTTCGATCCTGTCTTCTTCGGCATCAGTCCCAATGAAGCCGCGCTGATGGATCCGCAGCAGTTCCTGTTGCTGGAGACCTCATGGGAGGCATTGGAGCGGGCCGGTGTCGATCCCACCGTGCTGAGTGGCAGTTCGACCGGGGTCTTCACCGGGATGATGTATCACGACTATCCGGTCAATTCGAATTCGGGATCTATCGCGTCCGGTCGAGTTTCGTATGTGTTCGGTCTGGAGGGGCCGTCGGTCACCGTGGATACGGCGTGTTCGTCGTCGCTGGTGGCGATGCATCTGGCCGCGCAGTCGTTGCGGTCGGGCGAATGTGATCTGGCGTTGGCCGGTGGTGTGGCGGTCATGGCGACGCCGGAGGTCTTTGTCGAGTTCAGTCGGCAGCGGGGGCTTTCGCCGGACGGGCGGAGTAAGTCGTTCGCCGATGCCGCCGATGGTGTCGGCTGGTCCGAAGGCGCCGGTGTGCTGGTGTTGGAGCGGTTGTCCGACGCGCGCCGCAATGGTCATGAGGTTCTCGCGGTGATCGCGGGTTCGGCGGTGAATCAGGACGGCGCGTCGAATGGTTTGACCGCGCCGAACGGTCCGTCGCAGCGGCGGGTGATCCGCCAAGCATTGGCGAATGCCGGGGTCTCCCCAACGGAGGTCGACGCGGTGGAAGCCCACGGCACCGGTACCACCTTGGGAGATCCGATCGAGGCGCAGGCGCTGCTTGCTACTTACGGTCAGGCCCGTGATGCGGATCGTCCGTTGTGGTTGGGGTCGTTGAAGTCCAATATCGGTCACACTCAGGCGGCGGCGGGTGTCGGCGGTGTGATCAAGATGGTGATGGCGATGCGGCACGGGCTGCTGCCGCAGACCCTGCACGTCGATCAGCCCTCCACAAAGGTCGATTGGTCCGAAGGCCACATCCGGTTGCTGACCGAGCAGGTGGCATGGCCGGAGGTGGATCGGCCGCGCCGCGCCGGTGTGTCCTCGTTCGGTATCAGCGGCACCAACGCTCACCTCATCCTGGAACAGGCGTCGGTGGTGGAGCCTGCTCCGGCGCCGGTTGTGCGGACCGTCCCGGCTGTGCTGCCGTGGGTGGTTTCGGCCCGCGGTCGCGAGGCGCTTGCCGATCAAGCCGATCGTTTGACATCGCGTGTGGGCGAACATGATCCGCTCGATATCGGCTTCTCGCTGGCATCGACGCGCAGTGTGTTCGAGCATCGCGGAGTCGTGGTGGCCGAGGGTCGTGATGGTCTGCTCGTAGGTATGCGGGCATTGGCTGCCGGCGCGCAGGCTCCTGGCGTCGTGACCGGTCGTGTGGTGCCGGGTTCGACGGGTGTGGTGTTTTCGGGTCAGGGTGCGCAGTGGGCTGGCATGGCCGCCGCGCTCCATGGTGCGTATCCGGTGTTCGCCGAGCATTTCGACGCGATCGTCGCTGAACTGGATCCGATGCTGGGGCAGACTGTTTCGCTGAGTGCTGCTTTGGTGAGCGATGACCTGATCGACCAGACGGTGTTCGCGCAGGCGGGGTTGTTCGCGTTCGAGGTGGCGTTGTTCCGGCTGCTCGAGTCGTGGGGCGTGCGTGCGGATGTGGTGGCCGGACATTCGATCGGTGAGGTCGCTGCCGCGCATGTGGCGGGTGTGTTGTCGTTGGCGGATGCGTGTGTGCTCGTGGCGGCGCGTGGCCGGTTGATGTGGGCGCTGCCCGCGGGCGGGGCGATGATTGCCGTCGGTGCGTCCGAGGCCGACGTACTACCGCTGCTGGCCGGTGGGGTGTCGATCGCGGCGGTGAACGGTCCGTCGTCGGTAGTGCTCTCCGGTGTCGAGAACGATGTCGTGGCTGTCGCCGATCGGTGCGCCGAACAGGGTTGGCGTATACACAGGCTGCGGGTGTCGCACGCTTTCCATTCGGCGTCGATGGAGCCGATGCTGGATGAGTTCGCTTCGGCGATAGAGGGTTTGGCGTTCGCCCGCCCGAGTATCCCGTTGGTGTCGACGGTGACCGGTGCCCGCGTCGAAGACGAGATGTCGGATCCGTCGTATTGGGTCGGTCAGGTTCGTGACACGGTGCGGTTCGCCGATGCGGTCGCCGCGATGGCGGCCATGGGTGTATCCAGGTTCGCCGAGGTCGGGCCCGACGCCGTCTTGACACCGATGGTCGCCCAAACTCTCAGTGACGCAGCGACAGTCGCTGTCACCAGACGTGACCACGCAGATGCCTCAACCGTATTGAATGCGGTGGCCGGGTTGTTCGTGGCCGGTGCCGAAGTGGACTGGGCCGGTCTCTACGCCGGTACCGGAGCTCGGCGAATCGACCTGCCCACCTACGCTTTCCAACACGAGCGGTTCTGGCTCGACGCCAAGCAGATGTTGGCCCAGTCGTGGCTCGGTGCCGAACTCGGCGGAATCACCGCCGTCGGGCTCGATACGGTGGACCATCCCTTGCTCGGTGCCGTTGTGCCGCACCCGGAGTCGGGTGGAATGAGCCTCACCGGCCGGTGGTCGCTGGACTCCGTCGAATGGCTGGCCGACCACAGCGTGCACGGAGTCGTGTTGCTGCCGGGTACCGGATTCGTCGAGCTGGCCGGTTATGTCGGCGGTCTGCTGGGCTGCCCGGTGGTGGACGAGCTCGTCCTGCACACCGCGTTGACGTTGCCCGCCGAAGGCAGTGTCGCGGTACAGGTCGTGGTGACCGCTGCCGACGAGGCCGGTCGCCGACGACTGACCGTCCATTCTCGACAGGCCGCAGAGGGTCCGTGGTCGCTCCACGCCGAGGGCGTGCTCGCCCCGGGTGACGTCATGGCTGATTTCGATCTGACTTCGTGGCCTCCGGCTGGCGCGCAGCCGTTGGACATCGACGGAGCCTATGACGAGTTGCTCGAACTCGGGTACGGGTATGGCCCGTTCTTCCAGGGTCTGCGGGCGGCTTGGCGGCGCGGCGATGAGTTGTTCGCCGAGGTCGCGCTGCCGGATCCGCAGGATGCCAAGGGTTTCGGAATCCATCCCGCATTGTTCGACGCGGCCCTGCACACCGAGATCATTCATGGTCGTCGCAGCGGAAATGATTCCGCGGTGCTGCCTTTCGCCTGGAATCGTGTGGTCATGCACTCGACCGGTGCCGCCGCCGTGCGGGTACACAGCGTCCCCGAAGGCGACGACTTCGCGGTGCAGATAGCCGATGACCAGGGCCGGCCGGTGCTGTCGGTGGGTGCTCTGGTGTCTCGGCCGGTGTCGGCCGAACGCCTGGGCGCGGGCCGGGTGTCGGAGGCCCTCTTCGGCGTGGAATGGGTCACCGTTGCGGCCTCGTCAGCGGTGAGTGTCGACCCGGGCCGCGTGGCGGTCCTCGGTTCCGGCGAGAACCGCGGTGACCAGAGTTCCGACGGAGTGCGGCGCTATCGTGATCTCGCGGCGTTGATCACCGATCTGGATGCGGCCGAGGAGTCGGCTGTTCCCGACATCGTGCTGCTCGAGTGCCCGCTCCAGGACGGTCCGCCGACAGCGGCGGCACGGCAGGTCGTGACCTCTGTGCTCGACAACGTCCAGGGCTGGATGGCCGAAACCCGTTTCGCTGCTTCCCGTTTGGTCGTATCGACCAGGCAGGCGGTGGCCGTTGCCGATTCCGAGCAGGTGCGTCTGGATCAAGCGCCGGTGTGGGGGCTGCTGCGTGCCGCGCAGGCCGAGCACCCGGGTCGGTTCCAGCTTGTCGATCTGGATCAGGACGGTGACATGTTCGCTGTCGCGACCGCAGTGGCAGCCGCTGCTGGGGAACCGGAGGCCGCGCTACGCGGCACGACTCTGCTCGTGCCGCGTTTGATCCGCCACGCACCGGGCACGATCGCTCGGCTGACAGAGCCTGGCACCGTGCTGGTTACCGGTGGTACCGGTGGTCTGGGTGCCGTGATCGCTCGGCATCTGGTGACCGAACATGGTGTGGGACATCTGCTTTTGACGTCTCGGCGAGGCCTGGACGCTCCGGGTGCCGCTGAGATGCGTGACGAGTTGGTCGAGCTCGGCGCCGAGGTCACCATTGCCGCGTGTGATGTGTCCGATCGGTCCGCGCTGGCCGCGCTGCTGGACGGCATCTCCGACGAGCATCCCCTGGTGGGTGTGGTGCACGCGGCGGGAACTGCCGACAACGGTGTGATCGAGTCGATGACGGTGGACCGGATCGGGTATGTTTTCCGGCCCAAGGTCGATGCCGCATGGCATCTGCACGAGCTCACGCGTGATCGATCGCTGTCGCTGTTCGTGCTGGTGTCCTCGGCGGGTGGGTTGGTGCTGGCCGCGGGACAAGCCAATTACGCTGCGGCCAACGTCTTCCTGGATGCCCTCGCGGTGCATCGTCACAGGTTGGGGCTGCCTGCGACCTCCCTCGATTACGGCATGTGGGCGCGGTCGAGCGGGCTCGGTATCGAGCTGTCCGAGGACGATTTCGATCGGATGCGCAGGCAGGGCTTCCCGCCGCTGACCGAGGCCGAGGGTCTGGCATTGTTCGATGCGGCGATCGCCGCCGATACCGCTCAGCTGGTAGCACTGCGGGTCGATCCCGCGGTGCTTCGAACACGGGGCGAGCAGATCCCGGCTCTCGTCCGCTCGATGGCACCGGCACCTGTGCGCCGCCCCAGCCGGACCCCCGCGGGTCAGGCGTTTCTACAGACGCTGGCAGGCCTGTCGGATTCCGACCGCGAAGGTGCTCTGGTCGACCTCGTCCGGTCGGTTGCCGCGGGCATCCTCGGACACGCCTCCCTCGATTCCGTCGAACCCCAGCAGGCTTTCCAGCAGCTCGGGTTCGACTCGTTGAGCGCCGTCGAGTTCCGCAACAAGCTCAACACCGCGACCGGTCTGCAGCTCCCGGCCACGCTCATCTTCGATTACCCCAATCCGCAAGTCGTGGCCGAGTTCATCGGTACGCAACTCACCGGTACCGAAGCTGTCGAAGAGCACGCGGTCAGTCGGGTTCGAGCCGACGACGAGCCGATCGCTGTGGTCGCGATGGCCTGCCGTTATCCAGGTGGGGTCGCCTCGCCGGAGGACCTGTGGAATCTGGTCGTCTCGGGCGTCGATACCACCGGGGAGATGCCGGTGGATCGAGGCTGGGACATCGAGGGCATCTACGATCCCGAACCCGGTAAGGCGGGCAAGACCTATACGCGCAGTGGTGGGTTCTTGTACTCCGCAGCCGAATTCGACGCGGACTTCTTCGGAATCAGCCCCAACGAGGCCACGGTGATGGATCCCCAGCAGCGGTTGCTTTTGGAGGTCTCGTGGGAGGCGTTGGAACGGGCCGGTATGGATCCGGCGGTGCTGCGGGGCAGTTCGACCGGCGTGTTCACCGGTCTGATGTACCACGACTACGCCCAGGCAACCGGGACCGGTAGCGGTGCCGCAGGCAGTTTGGTCTCGGGTCGTGTGTCGTATGTGTTCGGTCTGGAAGGGCCGTCGGTCACCGTGGATACGGCGTGTTCGTCGTCGCTGGTGGCCCTGCATCTGGCCGGGCAGTCGTTGCGGTCGGGCGAGTGTGATCTGGCGTTGGCCGGTGGTGTGGCGGTTATGGCGACACCGGATATGTTCCTCGAGTTCGGTCGTCAGCGTGGGTTGTCGCCGGATGGACGGTGTAAGTCGTTCGCCGATGCCGCCGATGGTGTCGGCTGGTCCGAAGGCGCCGGTGTGCTGGTGTTGGAGCGGTTGTCCGACGCCCGCCGCAATGGTCATCAGGTGTTGGCGGTGCTTGCCGGTTCGGCGGTGAATCAGGATGGTGCGTCGAATGGTTTGACCGCGCCGAACGGTCCCTCGCAAAGGCGAGTGATCCGCCAAGCACTGGCGAATGCCGGAGTGTCCCCGGTCGAGGTCGATGCTGTGGAAGCGCATGGCACCGGCACCACGTTGGGCGATCCGATCGAAGCCCAGGCATTGCTGGCTACCTACGGGCAGGATCGTGACCCGGATCGTCCGTTGTGGCTGGGATCGTTGAAGTCCAACATCGGTCACGCGCAGGCCGCCGCGGGTGTGGGTGGTGTGATCAAGATGGTGATGGCGATGCGGCACGGTGTGCTGCCCCAGACCCTGCATGTCGATCAGCCGAGTACCAAGGTCGATTGGTCCGAGGGCCACGTTCGGTTGTTGACCGAGTCGGTGCCGTGGCCGGTCGTGGATCGGCCGCGTCGTGCCGGTGTGTCGTCGTTCGGTATCAGTGGCACGAATGCGCACGTCATCGTGGAGCAGGCTCCGCCGGTGGTGGGTTCGGTGCCGGCGCTGGGATCGGTGCCTGCGGTCAGTATCGGCTCGGCCGGTGGAGTGCTGCCGTGGGTGCTCTCGGCACGTAGTGGCGAGGCTCTCGCGAGTCAAGCCGCCCGTCTGGCGTCGTATGTCGACGACCACGATCCGATCGATGTGGGTTACTCGTTGGCGTCGACGCGTGGTGTCTTCGAGCATCGTGCTGTTGTCATGGCCGATGACCGCAACGGTCTGCTCGCCGGAGTGCGGGCGCTGGCCGCCGACGTGCAGGCGCCCGGTGTGGTGACCGGTCGTGTGGTGCCGGGTTCGACTGGTGTGGTGTTCTCCGGTCAGGGTGCGCAGTGGGCGGGTATGGCTACTGAGCTGCGTGGTGCGTATCCGGTGTTCGCCGAGGCTTTCGATGCGATCGTGGCTGAGTTGGATCCGTTGTTGGGGCAGTCGGTTTCGCTGGGTGCGGCGCTGTCGAGCGATGGCCTGGTCGATGCGACGGTGTTCGCTCAGGCGGGTTTGTTCGCGTTCGAGGTGGCGTTGTTCCGGCTGCTGGAGTCGTGGGGCGTGCGTGCGGATGTGGTGGCCGGTCATTCGATCGGCGAGGTCGCGGCTGCGCATGTGGCGGGGGTGATGTCGCTCGGGGATGCGTGTGTGCTGGTAGCGGCGCGTGGCCGGTTGATGCAGGCGTTGCCCGCGGGTGGGGCGATGGTGGCCGTGGGTGCGTCGGAAGACGAGGTCGCCGAGGTGCTGGCGTTGCTGGGAGGTGTCGAAGCCCAGCTCGAGGTGTCGATCGCGGCGGTCAATGGTCCGTCGTCGGTGGTGCTCTCCGGTGTCGAGGCCGATGTCGCCGCTGTGGTCGATCGTTGTGTCGATCGTGGGTGGCGGACGCATCGGTTGCGGGTTTCGCACGCTTTCCATTCGGCGCTGATGGAGCCGATGCTGGCTGAGTTCGCTTCGGTGGTACAGGGTTTGGCGTTCGGTCGGCCCGCCATCCCGTTGGTGTCCACAGTGACCGGCGCCCGGGTCGGTGACGAGATGTCGGATCCGTCGTACTGGGTCGGTCAGGTCCGCGAAACGGTGCGATTCGCTGATGCGGTCGCCGTGATGGCGGGCATGGGCGTGACCAGGTTCGCCGAGGTCGGGCCCGATGCGGTGCTGGCCCCGATGATCGTCCAGACCCTCGACACCGCGACCACAGTCCCGCTGACCAGACGAAACAATGCGGATCCCTCGACCCTGCTGACGGGTCTCGCCCGGTTGCATGTCGCAGGTTCGACGGTGGATTGGGCCGGTCTGTACGCCGGTTCCGGAGGTTGGCGAATCGACTTGCCCACCTACGCCTTCCAGCGTCGACGCTATTGGATGGCCGAAGGGTTGGCCGGTGGCAGTGACGCTCGGGCGATGGGTCTGGTGGCAACCGGACATCCCCTGGTTTCGGCGGTGATATCGCAACCGGACTCCGACGCGGTGACCCTCACCGGCCGTCTGTCGGCGCAGACGTACCCATGGCTGGCCGACCACAGGGTGATGGACACCGTACTGTTCCCCGGCACAGGTCTCGTCGAACTCGCCCTGCACGCGGCGGAGCAGGTCGGCTGCTCGACCCTGGAGGAGCTGGTCCTACAGGCCCCGCTGGTGCTGGCGGAGTCCGGTGGGCTCGCGCTGCGCATTGTGGTCGGCGACCAGGACCCGACGGGCCGTCGCGTGGTGCGGATCTTCTCCTGCCCTGACGATGTCGCTTCGGCGTCGTCGTGGACGCTGAACGCCGAAGGTATCCTTGCCCCGGGCGAGGTGGCGGCCGATGCCGATCTCACCTCCTGGCCTCCGGTTGGTGCGCAGCCGTTGCCGATCGACGGTGTGTACGACGAGCTGCTCGATGCCGGGTATGGGTATGGCCCGGTCTTCCAGGGTTTGCAGGCGGCTTGGCAGCGTGGCGACGAGCTGTTCGCCGAGGTCGCGCTGCCGGATCCGCGGGATGCCGAGGGTTTCGGGGTTCACCCCGCGCTGTTCGACTCCGCCTTGCACGCACTGCTCATCGCCGGGCACACGCCCGCGGAGGGAAGTGGGCTCGCGCTGCCGTTCGAGTGGTCCGGTGTCACCGTGCACGCGGCCGGTGCCAACGCCTTGCGTGTTCGGCTCACCCGCGTCGGTGAGCACGGTGCCGCTCTGGATCTGGCGGATCCGTCGGGCGCTCCGGTCGCCACGGTGCGGCATCTGGCTTCCCGGCCCATCGATCCCGCACAGCTCACGGCCGGTGCGTCCACTGCCGGTAATGCGATGTTCCAGGTTGGTTGGACACCGATCTCGGTGTCCGATGCCGAGGTCAGCGCAGTGTCCTGGGCGGATCTCGGTGACGAGGTCCCGGCGGCGGTCATATTGGAATGCCCGACGGGCAACGATCCCGCAGCCGTTCGTGCCGCGACTTACGATGTGCTGCAAGCGCTTCAGTCCTGGATTGCCGATCAGCGGTCCGTTGATTCGGTGCTGGTGGTTCGGACCAGTGGTGCGGTATCGGTTGCCGGGGAGAACATTACGAATCTGGCCGGTGCTGCTGTGGGTGGCCTGGTTCGTTCCGCGCAGGCGGAGAGTCAGGGCCGGATCATGTTGGTGGACACCGATTCCGACATCGAGGGGCTGCTCGGCGGGATTCTGGCCGCGGAGGAACCGCAGGTGGCCGTGCGCGGTGGACAGGTACACGGCGCGCGACTCACCCGAGCGGCCGCCACTCAGGCGACCGCTTCGGCTCCGAGCCCCACTTTCGGTCCGGACGAGACGGTTCTGATCACCGGTGCCAGCGGCTTCCTCGGTGGATTGTTCGCCCGGCATCTGGTCGACGCGCTGGGTGTCCGTCACCTGCTGTTGCTGAGCCGCCGTGGTGAATCCGCTCCCGGCGCTGCTGAGCTGCGGGCGGAGTTGCAGGGTCTCGGCGCCGAAGTCGAGTTCGCCGCCTGCGATGTCGCCGACCGTGGGGCGCTTGCCGAGGTGTTGGCGGACGTTCCCGCGAGCCGTCCGCTCACCGGCGTGTTCCATACGGCCGGTGTGCTCGACGATGGCGCCATCGCTTCGCTGACCGCGGATCGGATGGACGTGGTTTTGCGGCCCAAGGTCGATGCCGCTCTGCACCTGCACGAATTGACCGCCGATCTGCCGTTGAAAGCGTTCGTGCTGTTCAGCTCGGCGGCCGGAGCATTCGGCAGCCCTGGTCAGGGCAACTATGCCGCGGCCAACGCCTGCCTGGACGCACTCGCGGCACACCGCAGGGCATCCGGGCGCTCCGGCCGGTCTCTGGCGTGGGGTCTGTGGAGCATGGATGGCGGGATGGGCGCGGAGCTCAGCGACGTCGATCGGCACCGCATGTCTCGTACGGGCATGCTGCCCTTGTCGGAAGAACAGGGCTTGGCGCTGTTCCATGCCGCTGCCGAGATCGGCACGGCGGCTCCCATTCTCGCCCGTCTCGATCTGGCGAGTCTCCGCAGCACGGGGTTCGCCGCGACCCTGTTGTCCGGCCTGGTACCCGCGCGCCGCGCAACAGCCTCGGGCGCACCCACGGCGCTTCGTGCCCGTTTGGCGAACACACCCGACAGCGAACGTCTCGGTGTGCTCGTCGAAATCGTTCGCGGTCAGGTCGCGGCGGTGCTGGGTCATCAGAATGCGAATGCGATTGCGGCGGACCGGGCCTTCAACGAATTGGGCTTCGATTCGATCACCGCTATCGAATTCCGCAACGCCCTCAAATCCGTTACAGGTCTGCGGTTGCCCGCGACTCTGGTGTTCGACTACCCGTCACCGGAGGCTTTGGCCAAATACCTGGCCGACGAGTTCACCGACCACCGCAACTCCGGCCGATCGACGGATTCGTCGGAAGACGATATTCGCAGAGCCCTGCAAACGATCCCCGTCGCCCGTCTCCGCGACGCGGGCCTGCTGGATGCACTCATGCAGCTCGCACATGGACAGGAAAGCCACAGCGAGATCGATCAGAGCATCTCGGATGAATCGATCGACGAGCTCGATATCGATGACTTGATCGACATGGCTTACAACAACTCATCAGAGGACTGACGGCGATGTCCGCGGCACGGGTGGAAAACCCGTGCCGCGATCACCCGTAATGCATCGGAATTCTGTCTCGTAGACGAGATTTCGTCGACGAGTCACGGTGACCGTAGGAAGAGCTGGAACAATAATGACGAAGCCCGACGACAATACCCAGAAGCTCGCTCAGGCGTTGCGCGTCTCACTCAAAGAGACCGAGAGATTGCGTGCCCGCAACCGCAAGCTCGACGCAGCCCTTCGCGAACCTATTGCGATTGTGGGTATGGCGTGTCGTTATCCGGGTGGTGTCGGCTCTCCCGAGGACCTCTGGCGGTTGGTCTCGGACGGGACCGACGCGACGTCGGAGTTCCCCGAAAATCGAGGCTGGGATACCGAACGTCTCTACGATCACACCGGCGAGACACCGAACAGCACCTATACCCGCGAGGGTGGATTCCTGCATTCCGCCGGCGAGTTCGATCCGGCGTTCTTCAATATCAGTCCCAACGAAGCCGCGCTGATGGATCCGCAGCAGTTTCTGCTGCTGGAGACCTCATGGGAGGCGTTCGAGCGGGCCGGCGTCGATCCCGGCTCGCTGAAGGGAAGCCGGACCGGTGTGTGGGTCGGCATGATGTATCACGACTATCCGGCCAATGCGAATTCGGGATCGATCGCGTCCGGGCGAGTGTCGTATGTGTTCGGTCTGGAAGGGCCCTCGGTCACCGTGGACACGGCGTGTTCATCGTCTTTGGTGGCAATGCATTCGGCTGCGGCGTCGTTGCGGTCGGGGGAGTGTGATCTGGCATTGGCCGGTGGTGTGGCGGTGATGGCCACGCCGGAGACCTTCGTGGAGTTCAGCCGACAGCGCGGGCTGGCCCCGGACGGGCGGTGCAAGTCCTTCGCCGATGCCGCCGATGGGGTGGGCTGGTCGGAAGGTGTCGGCGTACTGGTGTTGGAGCGGTTGTCCGACGCGCAGCGTAACGGTCACCAGATTCTTGCGGTGATCGCTGGTTCGGCGGTGAATCAGGATGGCGCCTCGAATGGTTTGACCGCGCCCAACGGTCCGTCGCAGCGGCGGGTCATTCGGGCGGCGTTGGCGAATGCCGGGGTGTCCCCTGGCGAGGTGGACGTGGTCGAAGCTCACGGCACCGGTACGACTCTGGGCGATCCGATCGAAGCCCAAGCGCTGCTGGCGACCTACGGGCAGGACCGTGATGCGGATCGTCCGTTGTGGTTGGGGTCGTTGAAGTCCAACATCGGTCATTCCCAAGCCGCGGCGGGTGTGGGTGGTGTGATCAAGATGGTGATGGCGATGCGGCACGGTGTGCTGCCCCAGACCCTGCATGTCGATCAGCCCAGCACCAAGGTCGATTGGACCGAAGGCCACATCCGGTTGCTGACCGAGGCGGTGGCGTGGCCGGTGGCAGATCGGCCGCGTCGTGCCGGTGTCTCGTCCTTCGGTATCAGCGGCACGAATGCTCACGTCATCGTGGAAGAGGCCCCCGCGACCGAGCCGGTGGTGGATCAGGCTTCGGTGCCGGTGGTGAAGACTGTCCCGGCCGGTGGGTTGCTGCCGTGGGTGGTTTCGGCGCGTGGTGGTGAGGCTCTTGCGGGTCAGGCGGTCCGTTTGGCGTCTCATGCGGGTGAGAACGATCTGGATCCGGTGGATGTCGGTTTCTCGATGGCGTCCACGCGTGCTGTGTTCGAGCATCGCGCTGTTGTCGTGGCCGATAACCGTGATGGTCTGCTGGCGGGAGTGCGGGCGCTGGGTCGCGCCGAAACCATTCCCGGTGTGGTGACCGGTCGTGTGCTGCCGGGTTCGACGGGTGTGGTGTTTTCCGGTCAGGGTGCGCAGTGGGCGGGTATGGCTGCCGAGCTGCGTGGTGCGTATCCGGTGTTCGCCGAGGCTTTCGATGCGATCGTCGCTCAGCTGGATCCGCTGTTGGGACAGTCGGTTTCGCTGAACGTGGCGTTGGCCGACGAGGCTCTGATCGATCGGACGGTGTTCGCTCAGGCGGGGTTGTTCGCGTTCGAGGTGGCGTTGTTCCGGCTGCTCGAGTCGTGGGGCGTGCGTGCGGATGTGGTGGCCGGTCATTCGATCGGCGAGGTGGCTGCCGCGCATGTGGCGGGTGTGTTGTCGTTGGCGGATGCATGCGTGCTGGTGGCGGCGCGTGGCCGGTTGATGCAGGCGTTGCCCGCGGGTGGGGCGATGGTGGCCGTGGGTGCGTCGGAGACCGACGTGCTGCCGCTGCTGGTTGATGGCGTATCGATCGCGGCGGTGAACGGTCCGTCATCGGTGGTGCTCTCCGGTGTCGAGGACGCGGTTGCCGCTGTTGTCGAGGTGTGCGTAGAGCGTGGGTGGCGGACGCATCGGTTGCGGGTTTCGCACGCTTTCCATTCGGTGTCGATGGAGCCGATGCTGGATGAGTTCGCGTCGGCGATCGCGGGTTTGGCGTTCACTCGGCCGAGCATCCCGTTGGTGTCCACGGTGACCGGTGTCCGGATCGTCGACGAGATGTCCGATCCGTCGTATTGGGTCGGTCAGGTCCGGGACACGGTGCGTTTCGCCGATGCGGTCGCCGCGATGGCGGGTATGGGAGTGTCCCGGTTCGCCGAGGTCGGTCCCGATGCGGTCCTGACCCCGATGGTCGCCCAGACTCTCGACGACGGGGCTGCCGCGGTGGTGGCGCTGGCGCGTCGAGACCATGCCGATCCGTCCACGGTGCTGGGCGGGGTGGCCGGGTTGTTCGTCTCCGGCGCTGTGGTGGATTGGGCTGGTTTCTACGCCGGTACCGGGGCTCAACGAATCGACCTGCCCACCTATGCCTTCCAGCACGAGCGCTTCTGGCTCGATGCCAAGCAGGTGCTGGCGCAGTCGTGGCTGGGAGCCGAGCTGGGTGGGGTCAGCTCGGCCGGGTTGGATGTGGTGGATCATCCGTTGCTGGGTGCGGTTGTGCCGCACCCGGATTCGGGTGGGGTGAGTTTCACCGGCCGGTGGTCGGTGGGCTCTGTCGAGTGGCTGGCCGACCACAGCGTGCTCGGCACCGTGTTGCTGCCGGGAACCGGTTTTGTCGAGCTGGCCAGTTACATCGGCGATATCCTGGGCTGTGCCGTGGTGGACGAGCTCGTCCTGCATACCCCGTTGACGCTCCCAGCCGAGGGCAGTGTCTCGGTGCAGGTCGTGGTGGCCGCTGCTGACGAGGCCGGTCGTCGACGGCTGAGTGTCCATTCTCGGCAGGCGGGCGAGGGTCCGTGGGTGCTGCACGCCGAAGGTGTGCTTGCGCCGGGTGATGTGGTGGCCGATTTCGACCTCGCCTCGTGGCCTCCCGCCGGTGCGCAGCCGATGCCCATTGACGGTGTCTATGACGAGCTGCTCGATGTCGGCTATGGATATGGCCCGTTCTTCCAGGGTTTGCGGGCGGCATGGCAGCGCGGCGATGAGTTGTTCGCCGAGGTCGCGCTGCCGGATCCGCAGGACGCCAACGGTTTCGGGATTCATCCGGCATTGTTCGACTCGGCGTTGCATGCCGGGATAGTTCATGGTCTGCGCGGTGGTGTCGAGGGTTTCCCGGCGCTGCCGTTCACCTGGAACCGAGTGGTGATGCACTCGGTCGGCGCTGCCGCGGTGCGGGTCCGGATCGTGCTTCAAAGCGATCGGTTCGCCGTGCAGATGGCCGATGAGCAGGGCCACCCGGTGTTGTCGGTGGGGGCCTTGGTTTCTCGGCCGGTATCGGCTGAGCGCCTCAGCGCGGATCGGGTGTCGGAGGCCCTCTTCGGCTTGGAATGGCTGACTGCCCCGCTGTCGGCGGGGGAAGTCGAACCGGCTCGCGTAGCGGTACTCGGGGGCCAGAGTTCTGGCGGGGTGCGGGGTTACGATGATCTTCCGTCGTTGATCGCCGATCTGGACGCGACTTCCGACTCGGTTGTTCCCGACATCGTGTTGCTCGAGTGCCCCTCCCACAGTGGTGCGGTGCCGGAGGCTGCGCGCCAGGTTGTCACCGGTGTTCTGGACACTGTTCAGGGCTGGCTGGCCGATAGTCGTTTCGCTGGTTCTCGTTTGGTCGTACTCACCGAACAAGCAGTGGCTGTTGCCGATTCGGAGCAGGTGGATCTGGGTCAGGCTCCGGTGTGGGGGCTGTTGCGTGCCGCGCAGGCCGAACACCCAGGGCGATTCCAGCTTCTCGACCTGGACCACCCCGACCTGGCCCGAGACCGTGACCCGGTCTCTATCGCGACCGTGGCAACGGCTGCTGCGACGGAACCGGAGGCCGCGCTCCGTGGCACGACCCTGCTCGTGCCGCGGTTGACCCGTCACGCACCCGGCACGATCGCCCGGCTGTCCGAGCCCGGCACTGTGCTGATTACCGGTGGCACCGGTGGCCTCGGTGCGGTGATCGCTCGACACCTTGTGACCGAACACGGTGTGCGCCATCTGCTTTTGACATCTCGGCGTGGCCCGGATGCCCCTGGCGCGGCTGAACTGCGTGACGATCTGCTCGAGCTCGGCGCGCAGGCGACCATCACCGCATGTGACGTGTCCGATCGGGACGCACTGGCGGCACTGCTGGAAACCATCCCGGCCCAGCATCCGCTGGTGGGTGTCGTGCACGCGGCCGGAACCGCCGACAACGGCGTGATCGAGTCGATCACGCCGGACCGGATCGACCATGTCTTCGGACCCAAGCTCGATGCCGCGTGGCACCTTCACGAACTCACTCGTCAGCACTCGCTGTCCCTGTTCGTGCTGGTGTCTTCCGCGGGTGGGCTGGTGCTGGCTGCCGGTCAAGCGAACTACGCTGCCGCGAACGTCTTCCTCGATGCCCTCGCGGCGCATCGCCGCAGCCTGGGACTACCCGCGACCTCCCTCGATTACGGGTTGTGGGCGAGATCGAGCGGGCTCGGCGTCGAGCTGTCCGACGACGACTTCGATCGGATGCGCAGGCAGGGTTTCCCTCCGCTGACCGAGGCTGACGGTCTGGCGCTGTTCGATTCGGCGATTGGCACTGATACCGCGCAGTTGGTGGCTTTGCGGGTCGACCCGGCCGTGCTTCGCACTCGGGGCGAGCAGATCCCGGCTCTGGTGCGCGCGATCGCCCCTGTCCCGGTGCGCCGCCACGGTCGAACCCCGGCAGGTCAGGCATTCGCGCAGAAGCTGGCGGGTCTCTCTGACACCGCTCGCAAGAGCGCTCTGCTCGACCTGGTCCGATCGGTCGCTGCCGAGGTCCTCGGGCACGCTTCTCTCGATGCTGTCGAACCCCAGCAAGCGTTCCAGCAGCTCGGGTTCGACTCTTTGAGGGCAATCGAGTTCCGTAACAGGCTCAACACTGCGACCGGCCTGCAACTACCGGCCACCCTCGTCTTCGATCAGCCCAACCCGCAGATCGTTGCTGACTTCATCGATTCCCAGCTGACAGGCACAAATCAGGACATCGAGGTCACTGCCAGCAGAACTGTTGGCGACGACCCGATTGCGGTGGTGGCGATGAGCTGCCGCTACCCCGGTGGTGTCGCCTCGCCGGAGGACCTGTGGCGACTGGTCGTCTCGGGCATCGATACCACCGGTGAGTTGCCGGTGGATCGTGGCTGGGATATCGAAGGCATCTACGATCCGGAGCCCGGCAAGGCGGGGCGGACCTACACCCGCCAGGGTGGATTCCTCTATTCGGCCGCCGATTTCGATGCGGACTTCTTCGGGATCAGCCCTAACGAAGCCACGATGATGGATCCCCAGCAGCGGTTGCTGTTGGAGGTGTCGTGGGAGGCGTTGGAGCGGGCCGGTGTGGATCCGGCTGTGCTGCGTGGCAGTTCGACCGGTGTCTTCACCGGTGTGATGTACCACGACTACGCCCAGGGAACCGGCACCGGTAGCAGCACTGCCGGAAGTCTGGTCTCCGGTCGCATCGCCTACACGCTCGGGCTGGAAGGCCCGGCGGTGTCGGTGGATACGGCGTGCTCGTCGTCATTGGTGGCTCTGCATTTGGCCGCGCAGTCGTTGCGGTCGGGCGAGTGTGATCTGGCGTTGGCCGGTGGTGTCGCCGTGATGGCCACCCCGGATATGTTCCTCGAATTCAGCCGTCAGCGGGGGCTGGCCCCGGATGGGCGGTGCAAGTCCTTCGCCGACGCCGCCGACGGTGTGGGCTGGTCCGAGGGCGCTGGAATGTTGGTGTTGGAGCGGTTGTCCGATGCCCGCCGCAATGGTCATGAAGTTCTCGCGGTGGTTGCGGGTTCGGCGGTGAACCAGGATGGCGCTTCGAATGGTTTCACCGCGCCCAATGGTCCTTCGCAGCGGCGAGTGATCCGTCAAGCGCTGGCGAATGCGGGGGTGTCGCCGGTCGAGGTGGATGTGGTGGAGGCCCACGGTACGGGTACCACGTTGGGTGATCCGATCGAGGCGCAGGCGCTGCTGGCGACGTATGGGCAGGATCGTGATGCGGATCGTCCGTTGTGGTTGGGGTCGTTGAAGTCCAACATCGGTCATTCCCAAGCCGCGGCGGGTGTGGGTGGTGTGATCAAGATGGTGATGGCGATGCGGCACGGGCTGCTGCCGCAGACCCTGCACGTCGATAAGCCCTCCACAAAGGTCGATTGGTCCGAAGGCCACATCCGATTGCTGACCGAGGCGGTGGCGTGGCCGGAGGTGGATCGGCCGCGTCGTGCCGGTGTGTCCTCGTTCGGCCTCAGCGGCACCAACGCTCACCTCATCGTCGAACAGGCCCCGACAGCTGACCCGGCTGCCGTGCCGGTGGCCAAGACCGTCCCGGCCGGTGGCGTGCTGCCGTGGGTGGTCTCGGCGCGCAGTGTCGAGGCGCTTGCCGAGCAGACCAGGCGCCTGGTATCGCATATCGACGACGACCACGACTCGATCGACATCGGCTTCTCGCTCGTGACTTCGAGAGTGTTGTTCGACCACCGGGCCGTGGTGCTGTCACCCGAAGGCGATGGCCTGCGGGCCGGTACACAAGCGTTGGGTCGCGGCGAAACGATTCCCGGTGTGGTGACCGGTCGTGTGGTGCCGGGTTCGACGGGTGTGGTGTTTTCCGGTCAGGGTGCGCAGTGGGCGGGTATGGCTACTGAGCTGCGTGGTGCGTATCCGGTGTTCGCCGAGGCTTTCGATGCGATCGTGGCTGAGTTGGATCCGCTGTTGGGGCAGTCGGTTTCGCTGGGTGAGGCGCTGTCGTCCGAGGACATGGTCGATGCGACGGTGTTCGCTCAGGCGGGGTTGTTCGCGTTCGAGGTGGCGTTGTTCCGGCTGCTGGAGTCGTGGGGCGTGCGTGCGGATGTGGTGGCCGGTCATTCGATCGGCGAGATCGCGGCTGCGCATGTGGCGGGTGTGTTGTCGTTGGCGGATGCATGCGTGCTGGTAGCGGCGCGTGGCCGTTTGATGCAGGCGTTGCCCGCGGGTGGGGCGATGGTGGCCGTGGGTGCGTCGGAGGCCGACGTGCTGCCGATGCTGGCCGGCGAGGTGTCGATCGCGGCGGTCAATGGTCCGTCGTCGGTGGTGTTGTCCGGTGTCGAAGATGATGTCGTGGCTGTCGCTGATCGGTGTGCCGAACGTGGTTGGCGCACACACAGGTTGCGGGTCTCGCATGCTTTCCATTCGGCATTGATGGAGCCGATGCTGGCCGAATTCGCCACGGCGATCGATGGTTTGGCGTTCACTCGCCCGAGCATCCCATTGGTGTCCACGGTGACCGGTGCCCGGATCGTCGAGGAGATGTCGGATCCGTCGTATTGGGTCGGTCAGGTCCGGGACACGGTGCGTTTCGCCGATGCGGTCGCCGCGATGGCGGGCCTGGGTGTCGCCAGGTTCGCCGAGGTCGGGCCCGACGCGGTGCTTACCCCGATGATCACCCAGACGCTCGACGGGCGCCAGGCGGGCGCGGCTGCTTCGGCTTCTACCGTGGTGGCTTTGGCGCGTCGAAACCATGCCGATCCGGCCACGGTGCTGGGCGGGGTGGCCGGGTTGTTCGTCTCCGGCGCCGAGGTGGACTGGGCCGGTTTCTACACCGGTAGCGGGGCCCAGCGAATCGATTTGCCCACCTACGCTTTCCAGCGTCGGCGTTATTGGATGCCCGAAGGGTCTGCCGGTGGTGGTGACGCTCGATCGATGGGTCTGGTGGCTACCGGACATCCCTTGGTCTCCGCGGTGGTGTCGCAACCGGATTCCGACGTGGTCGCCGTCAGCGGCAGGTTGTCGCTGCGGACGCATCCGTGGCTGGCCGATCACAGGGTCATGGACACCGTGCTGTTCCCCGGCACCGGTTTGGTCGAACTCGCCATGCACGCCGGCGAGCGTGTGGGCTGTTCGAGCTTGGATGAGCTGATTCTGCGGGCTCCGCTGGTGTTGCCGGAGTCGGCGGGCGTTGCGGTGCGTGTCGTCGTCGGTGGCGAGGACCACGAGGGGCGTCGCGGGGTGCGGATCTTCTCCCGCCCCGATGATGGTGTCGATTCGGTGGCGTCGTGGACGTTGAACGCGGAGGGTGTGCTCGCGTCCGGAATCGACAGCGCGGCTGCCGATCTGGTGCAGTGGCCGCCCGCCGGTGCGGTCGCCGTGGACATCGATGGGGTGTACGACTCCCTCGATGCGCAGGGCTATCACTACGGTCCGGTGTTCCAGGCGCTGCGGTCGGTCTGGCGGGCATCCGACGGTCTGCTCTATGCCGAGGTCGAATTGCCTGAGCAGGCCCGAACCGAGGCAGAGCGTTTCGGTGTGCATCCGGCGTTGCTGGATGCGGCGTTGCATGCCTTGCGTTTCGCCGATGACACCCCTGCGGACGGAACCGGTGTGGCGTTGCCGTTCGAGTGGTCCGGTGTCACGGTGCATGCGGCGGGTGCCGATGCGCTGCGGGTTCGACTCACTCGCGTCGGCGAGCACGGTGTTGCTCTGGATCTGGCGGACTCGACCGGTGCTGCGGTGGCGACGGTGCGGCGTCTGGCTTCCCGGCCGATCGATCCCGGGCAGCTCACCACCGGTGCATCCATTGCTCGCACTGCCGTGTTCGATGTCAGCTGGACGCCGATCTCGGTGTCCGAGGGTGAAGTCGCCGCGGTTGCATGGGCGGATCTCGGTGACGTGGTCCCCGCCGCGGTGGTACTGGACTGCCCTGCGGGTAATGATCCCGCCGCCGTTCATGCCGTGACCCATGATGTGCTGCGGGTGCTTCAGTCCTGGATTGCCGATCATCGGTTCGGCGAGTCGGTGCTCGTGGTCCGGACCAGTGGTGCGGTATCGGTTGCCGGGGAGGACATTACGAACCTGGCGGGTGCCGCCGTGGGTGGTCTGGTGCGTTCCGCCCAGGCGGAGAGCCCTGGCCGGATCGTGTTGATCGACACCGATTCCCACGATGCCGGTTCCGAACTCGATGCGCTGCTGGGTGGGATTCTGGCTGCGGAGGAACCACAGGTGGCCGTGCGTGGCGGGCAGGTACACAGAGCGCGACTCGCCCGAGTCGTCTCCACCGCCGCGACCGCTCCGGCGACCGACGCCTTCGACCCCGACGACACAGTTCTGATCACCGGCGCCAGCGGCTACCTCGGTGGGTTGTTCGCCCGGCACCTGGTCGACGCATATGGCGCGCGCCGTCTGTTGCTGTTGAGTCGGCGCGGTGAGTCTGCTCCCGGCACCACCGAGCTACGCGCGGAGTTGCAGCGTCTCGGAGCCGAGGCCGAGTTCGTCGCCTGCGATATCGCCGACCGCGGCGCGCTCGCCGAGGTGCTGGCGGGCGTGCCCGACGGTCATCCACTCACCGGCGTGTTCCACATGGCTGGGGTGCTCGATGATGGTGCCATCGCTTCGCTGACCTCGGATCGGTTGGATGCGGTGTTGGGGCCCAAGGTCGATGCCGCCCTGCACTTGCACGAGCTGACCGCCGATCTGCCGTTGAAGGCGTTCGTGCTGTTCAGCTCGGTGGCCGGCTCATTCGGAAACGCCGGTCAAGGCAACTATGCCGCGGCCAACGCGTGCCTGGACGCCCTGGCGGCACACCGCAGGGCATCCGGGCGACGCGGCAAGTCTTTCGCCTGGGGTCCCTGGGGCGCGGACGGAGGCATGGCGGCAGAGCTCAGCGACGTCGACCGGCACCGCATGTCTCGTTCGGGCATGCTGCCATTGTCGAAGGAACAGGGCCTCGCGCTGTTCGATGCCGCGACAGGAGCGGATACAGCCGCCCTCGTCCTTGCCCGTTTGGACCTGGATGCCTTGCGCAGCGCGGGATTCGCCGCGCCCGCGCTGCTTTCCGCGCTGATCCCGCATCGCCGGAAGGCGGCTTCGGGCGCATCCACGGCGCTTCGCGCTCGTTTGGCGAACACTCCCGACGGTGAACGTTTCGGTGTGTTCGTCGAGATCGTCCGTGGACAGGTCGCGGCGACTCTGGGACACCAGAACGCGAACGCGATTGCAGCGGACAAGGCCTTCGGCGAGCTGGGCTTCGATTCGATCACCGCTATCGAGTTCCGCAACGCCCTCAAGACCGTGACAGGCCTACACCTCCCCGCGACTCTGGTGTTCGACTACCCGACACCACAGGCTTTGGCCGAATATCTGGCCGACGAGCTCACCGGCACGGGGCAGGACGTCGAGGTCGCTGCCAGCAGAACTGTTGGCGACGACCCGATTGCGGTGGTGGCGATGGCTTGCCGCTATCCCGGTGGTGTGGCCTCGCCGGAGGACCTGTGGCGGCTGGTCGTTTCGGGCGTTGATACCACCGGTGCGTTGCCGGTGGATCGTGGCTGGGATATCGAGGGCATCTACGATCCCGAACCCGGTCAGGCCGGTAAGACCTACACCCGTCAGGGTGGATTCCTCTATTCGGCAGGCGATTTCGATGCGGAGTTCTTCGGGATCAGCCCCAACGAGGCCGTGATCATGGATCCCCAGCAGCGGTTGCTGCTGGAGACCTCATGGGAGGCGCTGGAGCGCGCCGGTGTCGATCCGGCTGTGCTGCGAGGCAGTTCGACCGGTGTCTTCACCGGCATGATGTATCACGACTACGCCCAGGGAACCGGTAACAGCGCTGCCGGGAGTTTGGTGTCCGGGCGAGTGTCGTATGTGTTCGGTCTGGAAGGGCCGTCGGTCACCGTGGACACGGCGTGCTCGTCATCGCTGGTGGCAATGCATCTGGCCGCGCAGTCGCTGCGGTCGGGCGAATGTGATCTGGCGTTGGCCGGTGGTGTCGCCGTGATGGCGACACCGGAGATCTTTGTGGAGTTCAGTCGACAGCGGGGGTTGTCCCCGGATGGGCGGTGCAAGTCGTTCGCCGATGCCGCCGATGGTGTCGGCTGGTCCGAAGGCGCCGGTGTGCTGGTGTTGGAGCGGTTGTCCGACGCCCGCCGCAATGGTCATGAAGTTCTCGCGGTGATCGCCGGTTCAGCGGTGAATCAGGATGGTGCGTCGAATGGCTTGACCGCGCCCAATGGTCCGTCGCAACGGCGTGTGATCCGGCAGGCTTTGGCGAATGCCAAGGTGTCGCCGGTCGACGTCGATGTGGTGGAAGCCCACGGTACGGGTACCACGTTGGGTGATCCGATCGAGGCGCAGGCGCTGCTGGCGACGTATGGGCAGGACCGTGATGGGGATCGCCCGCTGTGGTTGGGGTCGTTGAAGTCCAACATCGGTCATGCGCAGGCCGCCGCGGGTGTGGGTGGTGTGATCAAGATGGTGATGGCGATGCGGCACGGGGTGCTGCCCCGAACGCTGCATGTCGATCAACCCAGCACCAAAGTCGATTGGACCCGAGGCCATATCCGGTTGCTGACCGAGGAGGTGGCGTGGCCGGAGGTGGATAGGCCGCGTCGTGCCGGGGTGTCCTCGTTCGGTATCGGCGGCACCAATGCTCACCTCATCCTGGAGCAGGCTCCGGTCGTGGAACCGGCGCCGGTGGAGTCGGCGCCGGTGGTGGAGTCCGTTCCGGCCGTATTGCCGTGGGTGGTTTCGGCGCGTAGCGGTGCGGCCCTTGCCGGTCAGGCCGGGCGTCTGGCGTCGTACGCGGACGATCACGACCTGAATCCGGTGGATGTGGGCTTCTCGCTCGCGTCCACGCGCGGTGTTTTCGAGCATCGGGCCGTGGTGCTGTCACCCGAGCGCGACGGTCTCTGGGCGGGCATACAAGCGTTGGGTCGCGGCGAATCGATTCCGGGTGTTGTGTCCGGTCGTGTGGTGTCGGGTTCGACTGGTGTGGTGTTTTCCGGTCAGGGTGCGCAGTGGGCGGGTATGGCTGCCGAGCTGCGTGGTGCGTATCCGGTGTTCGCCGAGGCTTTCGATGCGATCGTGGCTGAGTTGGATCCGCTGTTGGGGCAGTCGGTTTCGCTGGGTGAGGCGCTGTCGTCCGAGGACATGGTCGATGCGACGGTGTTCGCGCAGGCGGGTTTGTTCGCGTTCGAGGTGGCGTTGTTCCGGCTGCTGGAGTCGTGGGGCGTCCGCGCGGATGTGGTGGCCGGTCATTCGATCGGCGAGATCGCGGCTGCGCATGTGGCGGGGGTGATGTCGCTCGGGGATGCGTGTGTGCTGGTAGCGGCGCGTGGCCGGTTGATGCAGGCGCTGCCCGCGGGTGGGGCGATGGTGGCCGTGGGTGCGTCGGAGGCCGACGTGCTGCCGATGCTGGCCGGCGAGGTGTCGATCGCGGCGGTGAACGGTCCGTCGTCGGTGGTGCTCTCCGGTGGCGAGGACGCCGTCGCCGTTGTCGTCGAGGCGTGCGCAGCGCGTGGTTGGCGGACGCATCGGTTGCGGGTCTCGCACGCTTTCCATTCGGTGTCGATGGAGCCGATGCTGGCCGAATTCGCCACGGCGATCGATGGTTTGGCGTTCGCTCGCCCGAGCATCCCGTTGGTGTCCACGGTGACCGGTGCCCGGATCGTCGAGGAGATGTCGGATCCGTCGTATTGGGTCGGTCAGGTCCGGGACACGGTGCGTTTCGCCGATGCGGTCGCCACGATGGCGGGTATGGGAGTGTCCCGGTTTGCCGAGGTCGGTCCCGACGCGGTGCTGACCCCGATGATCGCCCAGACCCTCGACGGCGGGCAGGCGAGCGCGGGGGCTGCGGTGGCGGCTCCTGCGGTGGTGGCGTTGGCGCGTCGAGACCATGCCGATCCGGCCACGGTGTTGGGCGGGGTGGCTGGACTGTTCGTGTCCGGCGCCGAGGTGGACTGGGCCGGTCTGTATGCCGGTACCGGTGCCGCGCGAATCGACCTGCCCACCTACGCCTTCCAGCGTCGACGTTATTGGATGACCGAAGGGCCCGCCGCCGGTGGCAATGCCCGGGCGATGGGGCTCGTCGCCACCGGGCACCCTTTGGTCTCGGTGGTCGTCTCGCAACCGGACTCCGACGCGGTAACTCTCACCGGCCGCCTGTCGGTGCAGACGCACCCATGGCTGGCCGACCACACAGTTGTGGACACCGTGCTGTTCCCCGGTACCGGTTTGGTCGAACTCGCCTTGTACGCCGGAGAACAGGTCGGCTGCTCGACCCTCGAGGAACTGGTCCTACAAGCCCCACTGGCACTGCCGGAGTCCGCCGGACTCGCGGTGCGCGTTGTGGTCGGCGCCGAGGACGAGACCGGCCGTCGCGCGGTGCGTATCTTCTCCCGGCCCGATGATGGTGTCGATTCGGTGGCGTCGTGGACGTTGAACGCCGAGGGTGTGCTCGCGTCCGGAATCGACAGCGCGGCTGCCGATCTGGTGCAGTGGCCGCCCGCCGGTGCGGTCGCGGTCGATATCGATGGGGTGTACGACTCCCTCGACGCACAGGGCTATCACTACGGTCCGGTGTTCCAGGCACTGAGGTCGGTGTGGCGCGGATCCGACGGTCTGCTCTATGCCGAGGTCGAATTGCCCGAGCAGGCCCGAACCGAGGCGGAGCGTTTCGGTGTGCATCCGGCGTTGCTGGATGCGGCGTTGCATGCCTTGCGTTTCGCCGATGGCATGTCGGCGGACGGAACCGGTGTGGCGTTGCCGTTCGAGTGGTCCGGTGTCACGGTGCGTGCGGCGGGTGCTGATGCGTTGCGCGTTCGGCTCACCCGGGTCGGCGAGCACGGTGTTGCTCTGGATCTGGCGGACTCGACCGGTGCTGCGGTGGCGACGGTGCGGCATCTGGCTTCCCGGCCGATCGATCCCGCGCAGCTCATGGCCGGCGCATCCGTCGTCGGTAATGCGTTGTTCCAGATCGGCTGGACACCGATCGCGGTGCGTGAAGCCGAAGTCACCGCGGTGGCGTGGGCGGAGCTCGGTGAGCAGGTTCCGCAGGCGGTGGTGTTGGAGTGCCCGACGGGTAATGATCCCGCCGCTGTCCATGCTGCGACTCATGAGGTCCTCGAGGTATTGCAGTCCTGGATTGCGGGCAATCGATTCGCCGAATCGGTGCTGGTAGTCCGGACCGGTGGTGCGGTATCGGTTGCCGGGGAAGACGTTACGAACTTGGCCGGTGCGGCTGTGTGTGGTCTGGTTCGTTCCGCCCAGGCGGAGAATCCTGGCCGGATCGTGTTGATCGACACCGATTCCGAACTCGACGGGCTGCTGGGCGGGATTGTCGCCGTGGCCGAACCGCAGGTGGCGGTGCGTGATGGGCGAGTACACCTTGCGCGCGTCGGCCGAATCTCCGCTCCGACGACCACTTCAGCTGGGGGTTCCTCCGCGGCAGCTTCGGCTGTGAGTTCGTCCTTCGGCCCGGACGATACTGTTCTGGTCACCGGTGCCAGCGGCTACCTGGGTGGGTTGTTCGCCCGGCACCTGGTCGACGCACATGGTGTGCGCCGGCTTCTGCTGTTGAGCCGCCGCGGTGAATCCGCTTCCGGCGCTGCCGAGTTGCGGGCGGAGTTGCAGCGTCTCGGTGCCGAGGTCGGGTTCGTGGCTTGTGATGTCGCCGATCGCGGCGCGCTTGCGCAGGTGTTGGCCGAGGTGCCTTCCGGTCACCCGCTGACCGGTGTGTTCCACATGGCCGGCGTTCTCGACGACGGTGCGGTCGGTTCGTTGACCCCGGCCCGGATGGATGCCGTGTTGGGGCCCAAGGTCGATGCTGCCCTGCACCTGCATGAACTGACCGCCGATCTGCCGTTGAAGGCGTTCGTGCTGTTCAGTTCGGTGGCCGGTGCGTTCGGCAACCCTGGTCAAGGCAACTATGCCGCGGCCAACGCGTGCCTGGATGCTCTCGCGGCGCACCGCAGGGCATCCGGGCTCTGCGGCAAGTCTTACGCCTGGGGTGTATGGAGCATGGACGGGGGTATGGCCGCAGAACTCAGCGACCGGGACCGTCACCGCATGTCTCGCTCGGGTTTGCTGCCGATCTCGGAGGAACAAGGCCTCGCGCTGTTCGATGCCGCGACAGGGTTGGACACAGCTGCCCCTCTCCTTGCCCGTTTCGACCTGGACGCGATGCGCAGTACGGGATTCGCGGTGCCCGCACTGTTTTCCGCGCTGATCCCGCATCGCCGCAAAGCGGCCTCAGGTGCTTTCACGGCGCTACGCGCTCGTTTGGCGAACACTCCCGACGGTGAACGTTTCGGTGTGCTCGTGGAGATCGTGCGTGGTCAGGTCGCGGCGATTCTGGGTCATCAGGACGCGAATGCGATTGCGGCGGACAAGGCCTTCGGTGAGTTGGGTTTCGACTCGCTCACTGCTATCGAGTTCCGCAATGCTCTCAAAAACGTGACAGGCCTGCGGCTGCCTGCGACGCTGGTGTTCGACTACCCGACACCGCAGGCTTTGGCGAAGTATCTGGCCGACGAGTTCGCCGGCACCAGCCGCGATGTCGAGGTTACTGCCAGCAAGGCTGTTGACGACGAGCCGATCGCTCTGGTCGGAATGGCCTGCCGTTACCCGGGTGGTGTCGCCTCGCCCGAAGACCTGTGGAGTCTCGTCATGTCGGGCGTCGATAGCATCGGTGAGTTGCCGATGGATCGTGGCTGGGACGTCGATGGTATCTACGATCCCGAACCTGGCAAGGCGGGCAAGACCTACACGCGCCGGGGTGGATTCCTGTACTCCGCAGCCGATTTCGATGCCGAATTCTTCGGGATCAGTCCCAATGAGGCCACGATGATGGATCCGCAACAGCGGCAGCTACTGGAAACGACGTGGGAGGCGTTGGAGCGGGCCGGTGTGGATCCGGCTGTGCTGCGTGGCAGTTCGACCGGTGTCTTCACCGGCGTGATGTACCACGACTACGCCCAGGGGAGCGGCAGCAACGCTACCGGCAGTTTGGTGTCGGGTCGGATCGCCTACACGCTGGGGTTGGAAGGCCCGGCGGTGTCGGTGGATACGGCGTGTTCGTCATCGTTGGTGGCGATGCACCTGGCTGCGCAGTCGTTGCGGTCGGGTGAGTGTGATCTGGCGTTGGCCGGTGGTGTGGCGGTGATGGCGACACCGGAGACTTTCGTGGAGTTCAGCCGTCAGCGAGGGTTGTCGCCGGACGGGCGGTGTAAGTCCTTCTCCGATAACGCCGATGGGGTGGGCTGGTCCGAGGGTGCCGGTGTGTTGGTGTTGGAGCGGTTGTCCGACGCTCAGCGCAACGGCCATCGGATTCTTGCGGTGATGGCCGGTTCGGCGGTGAATCAGGATGGTGCGTCGAATGGTTTGACCGCGCCGAACGGTCCTTCGCAGCGGCGGGTGATCCGCCAAGCATTGGCCAACGCCGGGGTCTCGCCGGTCGAGGTGGATGTGGTGGAGGCCCACGGCACCGGGACCACCCTGGGCGATCCGATCGAGGCGCAAGCGTTGCTGGCCACTTACGGTCAGGACCGGAACCCGGATCGTCCGTTGTGGTTGGGGTCGTTGAAGTCCAACATCGGCCATGCTCAGGCCGCCGCGGGTGTGGGTGGTGTGATCAAGATGGTGATGGCGATGCACCATGGCGTGCTGCCCCGAACGCTGCATGCGGATCAGCCCTCCACCAAGGTCGATTGGTCCGAGGGGCATGTGCGGTTGTTGACCGAGGCGGTCGAGTGGCCGGCGGCGGATCGGCCGCGTCGGGCTGGTGTGTCCTCGTTCGGTATCAGCGGCACCAACGCCCACGTCATCCTGGAACAGGCCCCGGTGGTGGAGCCTGCCGCGGTACCGGTTGTGCGGACCGTCCCGGCTGTGCTGCCGTGGGTGGTTTCGGCACGCAGTAGGGATGCTCTTGCCGCTCAGGCTGATCGTTTGACATCGCGCGCGGGCGAGCACGATCCGATTGATACCGGTTTCTCGCTGGCGTCGGCGCGCAGTGTGTTCGAGCATCGCGGAGTTGTCGTGGCCGAGGGCCGTGACGATCTGCTGGCGGGTGTGCGGGCATTGGCTGCGGGGGTGCAGGCACCGGGTGTGGTGTCCGGTCGTGTGGTGTCGGGTTCGACTGGTGTGGTGTTTTCTGGTCAGGGTGCCCAGTGGGCGGGTATGGCTGCCGAGCTGCGCGGAGCGTATCCGGTGTTCGCCGAGGCTTTCGATGCGATCGTCGCTCAGCTGGATCCGCTGTTGGGGCAGTCGGTTTCGCTGGGTGAGGCGCTGTCGAGCGATGAACTGATCGATCGGACGGTGTTCGCTCAGGCGGGTTTGTTCGCGTTCGAGGTGGCGTTGTTCCGGCTGCTCGAGTCGTGGGGCGTGCGTGCGGATGTGGTGGCCGGTCATTCGATCGGCGAGATCGCGGCTGCGCACATCGCCGGGGTGATGTCGCTCGCGGATGCGTGCATCCTGGTCGCCGCGCGTGGCCGCTTGATGCAGGCGCTGCCCGCGGGTGGGGCGATGGTCGCTGTCGGTGCGTCGGAGGCCGACGTGCTGCCGATGCTGGCCGGCGAGGTGTCGATCGCGGCGATCAATGGTCCGTCGTCGGTGGTGTTGTCCGGTGTCGAAGACGATGTCGTGGCTGTCGCTGATCGGTGTGCCGAACGTGGTTGGCGCACACACAGGTTGCGGGTCTCGCATGCTTTCCATTCGGTGTCGATGGAGCCGATGCTGGCCGAATTCGCCACGGCGATCGATGGTTTGGCGTTCAGTCGCCCGAGTATCCCGTTGGTGTCCACGGTGACCGGTGTCCGGATCAACGACGAGATGTCCGATCCGTCGTATTGGGTTGGCCAGGTCCGGGACACGGTGCGCTTCGCCGATGCGGTCGCGACAATGGCAGGCACGGGTGTCGCCAGGTTCGCCGAGGTCGGGCCTGATGCGGTGTTGACTCCGATGATCGCGCAGATCGTGGATGACGAGCAGGTAGGCGCTTCTGCCGTTGTGGCGCTGGCTCGTCGAAACCATGCCGATCGGTCCACGGTGTTGGGCGGCGTGGCAGCGCTGTTCGTCTCTGGTGCCGAGGTGGATTGGGCTGGTTTCTACGCTGATTCCGGGGCCCAGCGAATCGACTTGCCCACCTATGCCTTCCAGCACGAGCGTTTCTGGATCGATACCAGGCAGATGTTGGCGCAGTCCTGGCTGGCGGCCGAGCTGGGTGGGGTCAGCTCGGCCGGGCTGGATGTGGTGGATCATCCGTTGCTGGGTGCGGTTGTGCCGCACCCGGATTCGGGTGGGGTGAGCTTCACCGGCCGGTGGTCGCTCGACTCCGTCGAATGGCTGGCCGACCACAGCGTGCTCGGCACCGTGCTGCTGCCCGGAACCGGACTTGTGGAGCTGGCCAGCTACGTCGGCGGCCTGTTGGGCTGCGGTGTGGTGGATGAGCTCGTCCTGCACACTCCGTTGACGATGTCGGCCGAGGGCAGTGTCTCGGTGCAGGTCGTGGTGGCCGCTGCTGACGAGGCTGGTCGTCGGCGGCTGGGTATCCATTCTCGGCAGGCGGGCGAGGGTCCGTGGGTGCTGCACGCCGAAGGTGTGCTTGCGCCGGGCGATGTGGTGGCTGATTTCGACCTGATCTCGTGGCCTCCTGCGGGCGCGCAGCCGGTGCCTGTCGACGGTGTGTATGACGAGCTGCTCGAACTCGGGTACGGGTATGGCCCGTTCTTCCAGGGTTTGCGGGCGGCGTGGCAGCGCGGCGATGAGTTGTTCGCCGAGGTCGCTCTGTCGGATCCGCGGGACGCGGAGGGTTTCGGGATTCATCCTGCGCTCTTCGATTCTGCGTTGCATGCCGGGATAATTCATGGTCTTCGTGGCGGTGGTAGTGGCGTCCCTGCGCTGCCTTTCGCTTGGAACCGGGTGGTGTTGTACTCGGCCGGTGCTGCCGTAGCGCGGGTGCGCATTGTGCTTCAGGGCGATCGGTTCGCTGTGCAGATCGCCGACGAGCAGGGTCAACCTGTACTGTCGGTGGGCGCCTTGGCTTCTCGGCCTGTGTCGCCTGAACGCCTGGGCGCGGGCCGGGTGTCGGAGGCCCTCTTCGGCGTGGATTGGGTCGCTGTTCCGCTGTCGTCGGCGGCGAGTGTCGAGCCGGGTCGTGTTGCGGTACTCGGTTCTGGCCGGGGTTCCGGTGACCAGAGTTCCGGTGAGGTGCGGCGTTATGGTGATCTCGCGGCGTTGATCGCCGATCTGGATGCGACTCCCGACCTGGTTGTTCCTGAGATCGTGTTGCTCGAGTGCCCGCACCATGATGGTGCGCCGCCGGAGGCCGTGCGGCAGGTTGTGGCCGGTGTTCTCGGCACCGTTCAGCGGTGGCTGGCCGATTCTCGTTTCGCCGGTTCCCGTTTGGTTGTGCTCACCAGAAAAGCCATGTCCACTGCCGATTCGGACCAGGTCGATCTGGGGCAGGCGCCGGTGTGGGGTCTGTTGCGTGCCGCGCAGGCCGAACACCCGAGTCGATTCCAGCTCCTCGATCTGGATCAGGACCGTGACCCGGTCTCTGTCGCGACCGCAGCGGCAGCTGGAGAACCGGAGGCCGCGCTACGCGGGACGACCCTGCTCGCGCCGCGCTTGACCCGTCACGCACCCGGCACGATTGCGCGGCTGTCCGAGCCTGGCACGGTGCTGATTACCGGTGGCACCGGTGGTCTGGGTGCGGTGATCGCTCGACATCTGGTGACCGAACACGGTGTGGGACATCTGCTTCTGACATCTCGGCGTGGACCGGATGCTGACGGCGCGGCTGAATTGTGTGCGGAGCTGGTCGAGCTCGGTGCGCAGGTGACCATCGCCGCGTGCGATGTGTCCGATCGGTCTGCGCTGGCGGCGCTGCTCGACACCATTTCTGACCAGCATCCGCTGGTTGGCGTGGTGCACGCGGCCGGAACCGCCGATAACGGGCTGATCGAGTCGATCACGGCGGACCGGATCGACCATGTCTTCGGACCCAAGCTCGATGCCGCGTGGCACCTTCACGAACTCACTCGTCAGCACTCGCTGTCCCTGTTCGTCCTGTTGTCTTCCGCGGGTGGGCTGGTGCTGGCTGCCGGTCAAGCGAACTACGCTGCCGCGAACGTCTTCCTCGATGCCCTCGCCGCACATCGTCACAGCCTGGGACTACCGGCGACCTCCCTCGATTACGGGATGTGGGCGCGATCGACCGCGCTCGGCGCCGAGCTCTCCGAGGACGCCTTCAACTGGATGCGCAGGCAGGGCTTCCCTCCGCTGACCGAGGCCGACGGTCTGGCGCTGTTCGACTCCGCGATAGCGACTGATACCGCGCAGCTGGTGGCTTTGCGGATCGACCCGGCTGTGCTTCGCACCCGGGGCGAGCAGATCCCGGCCCTGGTCCGTGCGATCGCCCCTGTCCCGGTGCGCCGCCACAGCCGAACCCCGGCAGGTCAGGCATTCGCGCAGAAGCTGGCCGGTCTCTCTGATACCGCTCGCAAGAGCGCCCTGCTCGACCTGGTCCGATCGGTCGCCGCCGACATCCTCGGGCACGCTTCTCTCGATGCTGTCGAACCCCAGCAAGCGTTCCAGCAGCTCGGGTTCGATTCTCTGGGCGCTGTCGAGTTCCGTAACAGGCTCAACGCCGCGACGGGTCTGCAATTGCCGGCCACTCTCATTTTCGATTACCCCAACGCGCAGATCGTCGCCGAGTTCATCGATTCCCAACTCACCGGTACCGGGGCTGTCGATGAACTCGCGATCAGTCGGGTACGAGCCGACGACGAGCCGATCGCGGTGGTGGCGATGAGCTGCCGCTATCCAGGTGGTGTCGTCTCGCCCGAAGACCTGTGGAATCTGGTCACCTCGGGTATCGACACCACCGGCGAGATGCCCGTGGATCGTGGCTGGGACATCGACGGTATCTATGACCCCGAACCTGGCAAGGCAGGCAAGACCTATACCCGTCAGGGTGGGTTCTTGTATTCGGCAGCGGAGTTCGATGCGGATTTCTTCGGGATCGGTCCGAACGAGGCCGCGGGGATGGATCCGCAGCAGCGATTGCTGTTGGAGGTGTCGTGGGAGGCGTTGGAACGGGCCGGTGTCGATCCTGTCGTGCTACGTGGCAGTTCGACCGGGGTGTTCACCGGTGTGATGTACCACGACTACGCGCAGGGCACTGGTAGCAGCGCCGGCGGTAGTTTGGTGTCGGGTCGGATCGCCTACACGCTCGGGCTGGAAGGCCCGGCGGTGTCGGTGGATACGGCGTGTTCGTCATCGTTGGTGGCGATGCACCTGGCTGCACAGTCGTTGCGGTCGGGTGAGTGTGATCTGGCGTTGGCCGGTGGTGTCGCGGTGATGGCCACCCCGGAGATGTTCCTCGAGTTCAGTCGTCAGCGGGGTTTGGCTCCGGATGGGCGGTGCAAGTCGTTCGCCGATGCCGCCGACGGTGTGGGCTGGTCCGAGGGCGCTGGAATGTTGGTGTTGGAGCGGTTGTCCGATGCCCGCCGTAATGGTCATGAAGTTCTCGCGGTGGTTGCGGGTTCGGCGGTGAATCAGGATGGCGCTTCGAATGGTTTGACCGCGCCGAATGGTCCTTCGCAGCGGCGGGTGATCCGTCAAGCGCTGGCGAATGCGAGGGTGTCGCCGGTCGAGGTCGATGTGGTCGAGGCTCACGGCACCGGCACCACCCTCGGGGACCCGATCGAAGCCCAAGCGCTGCTTGCTACTTACGGTCAGGACCGGGACCCGGATCGTCCGTTGTGGTTGGGGTCGTTGAAGTCCAATATCGGTCATGCTCAGGCCGCGGCGGGTGTGGGTGGTGTGATCAAGATGGTGATGGCGATGCGCCATGGTGTGTTGCCGCGGACGCTGCATGTCGATCAGCCCAGCACCAAGGTCGATTGGACCGAGGGGCATATCCGGTTGCTGACCGAGCAGGTGGCGTGGCCGGAGGTGGATCGGCCGCGTCGGGCTGGTGTGTCCTCGTTCGGGATCAGCGGCACGAATGCTCACGTCGTCCTCGAGCAGGCTCCGACGCCGGTGGGGGCTCCGGAGCCGGTGGCCAAGACCGTCCCGGCCGGTGGCGTGCTGCCGTGGGTGGTCTCGGCGCGTAGCGGTGCGGCTCTTGCCGGACAGGCTGCCCGGCTGGCATCGCATGTCGTCGATCACGACCTGGATCCGGTGGACGCCGGTTTCTCGATGGCGTCCACGCGTGCTGTGTTCGAGCATCGCGCGGTTATCGTCGCCGATGACCGCGATGGTCTGCTCGAGGGTGCGCGGGCGTTGGCCGCCGGCGTGCAGGCACCGGGTGTGGTGTCCGGTCGTGTGGTGTCGGGTTCGACTGGTGTGGTGTTTTCCGGTCAGGGTGCGCAGTGGGCGGGTATGGCTGCCGAGCTGCGTGGTGCGTATCCGGTGTTCGCCGAGGCTTTCGATGCGATCGTGGCTGAGTTGGATCCGCTGTTGGGGCAGTCGGTTTCGCTGAACGTGGCGTTGGCCGACGAGGCTCTGATCGATCGGACGGTGTTCGCTCAGGCGGGTTTGTTCGCGTTCGAGGTGGCGTTGTTCCGGCTGCTGGAGTCGTGGGGCGTGCGTGCGGATGTGGTGGCCGGTCATTCGATCGGCGAGATCGCGGCTGCGCATGTGGCGGGGGTGATGTCGCTCGGGGATGCGTGTGTGCTGGTAGCGGCGCGTGGCCGGTTGATGCAGGCGTTGCCCGCGGGTGGGGCGATGGTGGCTGTCGGTGCGTCGGAGGCCGACGTGCTGCCGATGCTGGTTGATGGCGTATCGATCGCGGCGGTGAACGGTCCGTCGTCGGTGGTGCTCTCCGGTGTCGAGGACGCCGTCGCCGTTGTCGTCGAGGCGTGCGCAGCGCGTGGTTGGCGGACGCATCGGTTGCGGGTCTCGCACGCTTTCCATTCGGTGTCGATGGAGCCGATGCTGGCTGAATTCGCCACGGCGATCGATGGTTTGGCGTTCGCTCGCCCGAGCATCCCATTGGTGTCCACGGTGACCGGTGCTCAGATCGTCGAGGAGATGTCGGATCCGTCGTATTGGGTCGGTCAGGTCCGGGACACGGTGCGCTTCGCCGATGCGGTCGCCACGATGGCAGGGATGGGTGTGACCCGGTTTGCCGAGGTCGGGCCCGACGCGGTGCTGACCCCGATGATCGCCCAGACCCTCGACAGCGCGACCACAATCGCTCTGACCAGACGAAACAGTGCGGATCCCGCGACCATGCTGACGGGTCTCGCCCGGTTGCACGTCACAGGTTCGGCGGTGGATTGGACGAGCTATTACGCCGGCGCCGGAGCCACGAAGGTAGACCTACCGACATACAACTTCCAGCGCCGCCGCTTCTGGGTCACGGGCCCGCTGCACACAGGCGGGGCACATGCGCTCGGTCTGCGGTCCACCGAGCACCCCATGCTGGGCGCATTGATGGCGCAGCCGGAGAGTGGGGGCGCCAGATTCAGCGGCCGCCTGTCCACGGTCACCCATCCCTGGCTGGCCGATCATGACGTGCTCGGTACCGTGCTGCTGCCCGGCACCGGATTCGTCGAGCTGGCCGTTTACGCCGGAGGCCAGGTCGACTGTCCGGAACTGGAGGAGCTCACTCTTCTCGCGCCGCTCGTGCTCCAAGGGCATGGCGGAGTACAGATCCAGGTGATCGTCGGTGACGGTGACGAGTCCGGTCGCCGACGGCTCGACATCTACTCGCGCCGTGACGAGGACGATCCGTCGGTCCCGTGGGCGCACCATGCGCAAGGCACCGTGAGCCCGAGCGGAGAGTCCGACGAACCGGAAGTCTTGGCCGACTTCGCTCAGTGGCCACCGGCCGGTGCTTCCGAGATCGGTTTGGCAGGCGCTTACGACGAGCTCGCCGACAACGGATACAACTACGGGCCGGCTTTCCAAGGGCTGGTGGCACTTTGGCGCCGAGGCGAGGATCTCTTCGCGGAGATTGCTCTGCCCGAGCAGACCGCTACCCAGGGCTACGGCATACATCCGGCACTGCTCGACGCGGCCATGCACGCACTGCCCTTCGGACTTCGGCGGGGCGTGGACGAGGACACCGAGCGGCCGACGCTCGTTCCCTTCGCTTGGTCTTCGGTGCGTTTGCACGCCGACGGCGCCCGGCGGGTGCGGGTTCGGTTGACCTGGTCGGATCAGGGGACAGTTGCCCTGGCGATGGCCGATTCCGATGGCGCGCCACTGCTTTCCGTAGGGTCCCTCGCGTTGCGCCCGTTGTCCGCCGACCTGCTCTCGGCCGCGACCCGGTCTTCGCGGGACTCGCTGTACGAGGTCGCTTGGCGGCCCGGTCCGGAGCTGCGATCCGTGGCAGGCGTCTCCTGGGCCGAGTGGGGTGCGGCGGAGTCGGCCTCGGTCTCGCTCTTCCGGCCCCCGGTCGACGGCGTGGAAGTGCCGGTCCGGCTGCGCACGGCCTTGCACCGCACGCTCGGCGTCATCCAGGAGTTCGCGCGCGAAGAACGCTATGCCGCAAGCACTCTGGCGGTGATCACCGACTCCACCGATCCGGCCGCGGCCGCGGTGTGGGGTCTGGTGCGCGCCGCGCAGGCGGAGAACCCAGGGCAGATCGTGCTCATCGAGGCTCACGCGGAGACAGCGACGGATCATCTTGTCGCCGCGGCGATGTCGGGCGAACCGGAACTGGCTGTCCACACGGATGGGGCACGGGTGCCGCGGCTCACTCGTGCCGCGTCGCCCGAATCGGAGCGGCAGGCACCCTGGGATTCCGAGCGGACCGTGCTGATCACCGGTGGTACCGGCGGGATCGGTAGCCACCTCGCCAAGCACCTGGTGAACGCGCACGGTGTGCGGCACCTGCTGCTGGCAGGCAGGCGCGGACCAGCAGCCGCCGAGGATCTCATCGAGGAACTCGATGCTCTCGGCGCCCGGGTTCGCGTAGTTGCCTGCGATGTCACGGACCGTGATGCGCTGCGAGACCTGCTGGCCTCGATACCCGCGGAGCATCCGCTCGGCGCGATCGTCCACGTGGCTGGTGTTGCCTACAACGGGCTGGTCGATACCTTGACGCCGGAGCAGATCGACTACTCCCTCGGTGCCAAGGCCGACGCCGCCTGGTACTTGCACGAGCTCACCCGTGACGCCGGGCTGTCCGCCTTCGTGATGATCTCCTCGGTGGCAGGCTTGATACTGCCCGCAGGTCAGGGCGGCTATGCGGCGGCCAATCTGTTCCTCGACGCGCTCGCGACCCACCGTCGTGTCGAAGGTTTGCCGGCCACCTCGCTCGCCTATGGTCTGTGGGACATCGAAACCGGACTCTCGCAGTGGCTCAGTGAGGCCGACCGGCAGCGTATGCGCCGCCAAGGTCTGCCGCCACTGGCTGCCGACAAGGCGCTCGAGCTGTTCGACGCGGCATTGTCCACGGACCGTCCGGTGCACGTTCCGGTCGAGATCGACCTTGCCACGTTGCGTGCTCAGGACGCGGTGCCCGCGCTGCTGCGCGACTTGGCCAAGCGGACCGGGCGGCGGCAGAGCGCTGGAACACAGGATGCGAGTGCGGTCCGCAGGCGACTGGCACAACTGTCCGAGCCAGAACAGGAACAGTGGCTCCGGGCGCACATCCTCGAGAACGCGGCGAGACTGCTGGGACATGAGAGCGCTGAGGCACTCGATCCCGAGCGGGACTTCCTCGAATCGGGGTTCGACTCCCTGGCTGCCATGGAGTTGCGAACCGCCCTCAACGCTTCCACCGGCCTGACGCTGCCGACGGCCGCGATCTTCGATCACAAAACGCCGGCGGCACTGGCCCGATACCTGCAGAAGGAGCTCACCGCAGACTCACGAACCGACCACGAACCAGGTGGTGCGGACGACTCGTTGTACGGGATGTTCCGTGGCGCGGTAGCGTCCGGCCAGGCCGACAAGGGTTTCGCTTTGTTGCGGGCGGCGGCGGAGCTGCGCGAGCAGTTCTCGTCGGCCCACGAACTGGATCGACTGCCGGTGCCCACGCGAATCGCCACGGGTTCCACCCGGCCACGCATCATTTGCCTCGCTCCGCCTCTGGCCACCGGCGGCGCGCATCAGTACGCCCGGATCGCATCGCACTTGCGAACTGCCCGTGACGTTTTGGCGCTGCCGCCGATCGGTTGCCGGACGGGAGAGCCACTGCCGACAACGCCGGCGGCGGCGGCGGAAGCAGTGGCGCGCTCCGTCTTGGAGGCGGCGCAGGGAGATCCGTTCGTTCTGGTCGGATACTCCTCGGGCGGCCTGTTGGCCTACCTCGTCACCGAGCACATGGAAGCGGCTGGTGGCCCAGCGCCCGCCGCGGTGGTCATGGTGGACACCTACAAGGTGAACGACGACAGTGAATGGCTGCTTCGGGCGATGTTCGAACACATGGTGTCGGCGGAGGGTACGTTCGGTCGCTTCGATCAGGCCCGGCTGACCGGGATGGGCCGGTATGTGCAGCTCCTGAAGGAGATGGTGCCCGGCTCCGTCGCCACGCCGACGTTGTTCATCCAGTGCGCCCAGAACTTCCTGGGGAGCTCATCGGATCGCGTGAACTGGCAGGCCGAACCGTGGGATTCGACGCATACCGTTGTTTCGGTACAGGCTGACCACATCACGATCCTGGAGGACGGCTCTGCGGATGTCGCCGAAGCGATCGAGGATTGGCTCGAGAGCTAGGAACAACGACCGGGTGGGCGACTTGCCCACCCGGTCGGGCCTGTCGAACGCGGTAGAGGTGCGGTCGACGTGCTGGATCAGCTCGACAGCGCTCGAGCGCAGTGATCGCGGATCAGCTGCCCTACTGCTTGGCAATTCGCATCGATGAAGAAATGACCGCCCGGAAATGGTCTCGCTGAGAAGCTTCCAGAGGTGTGCGAGCCCCATACCTCGATTTGCGCGAGACTCGCATCGGGGTCACGATCGCCGGCAATCGCGACGATAGGGCTGCTGACCATCGCGTCCGTACTGCACTCGTAAGTCTCGATGGCTCGGTAGTCGTTCCTGACGATGGACAGGATCAGCTCTCGGAATTCGGGATCCTCGAGCAGCGCCGCTGGTGTACCGCCGAACTGCAGTAGGTGATCACAGAGTTCTCGATCACTCAGCAGATGCATTCGCAGTTCAGGTTGCGCCGCCGAAGGCGCGCGCCGACCGGAGGCGAACAGGACCCGCGCGCTCGCTCCCAATTCCCGCTCGAGTCGCCTGCATGCCTCGAAAGCTACGACAGATCCCATGCTGTGCCCGAATATGGAGAAATTCTCGGCGTCCTCGACAGCTTCTCTCAGCTCGGGAAGCAGGCCGTCGACGAGGCCTGAAATGCTACCCACGAGCGGTTCATGCCTTCTGTCTTGTCGTCCCGGATACTGGACAGCGAGAACGTCGTATTCGGATCCGATGCACTTGGCCAATGGTCCGAAAGAGATGGCGGAGCCGCCGGCGTGCGGAAAGCAGAACAACTTGTGGGATCCACCCCCGGGGGAGGGGGACAGGCGACGTAGCCAGCTATTACCCATGGGGCGGGAAGCCTTTCGTTATGGCACGGATACGCACCACCGCCGGGTGCCGGCGGTGGTGCGCCTCGAGGGCTAGGGCTCGCGAGCTAGCTGCTCGCCGGTGTGTGCCTGAGCCGCACCACCGAACTCCAAGGCTGCCAAGCATTTTGGATCGGCTTGCGGGGATCCGGTTGCGGGAAGAGCGTCATCGGCTTCATGAACCAGGGCAGCCGGTGGAACCGGTGCGCCGCCGAGGCCAGAGCTTCCACCTCGTCGGCCGTCCAGTCGAGGTCGGCGAAAAAGCGCAGCGGATCGACCGGACCGAACTGCCATGGGGCGTTGGCCAGCAGTTCGGTGGTCGCCTTACTCATTCGCTTGAAGATCGCTTTGTTATTGACATCCAATGCCCACCAAGCGATTTCAGGGCGAGCCAGCGCGGCAGCCAAGCCAATGACCTCGTCGTCGGCGAGGTAGTAGATCAGACCCTCGGTGAGCACCAGCGCTCGCTGCGCACCCGCGAGGGCCTCGTCCAGAAACTTTTGCCGCGCTGCGGGATCGGCGAGATCCACCGCCGTGCGGGTCAGCGCGCAGCGCGGCGACTCCCCGGCAAGCAGCTCGTTCTTCTCGTCGACCAACGCGGGGAGATCCGCCTCTATCCAAGGGAATTCGGAGGGCAGATCGAGCCGGTACGGTCGGGTATCCATACCTGCGGCCATATTGAGCACCCGATCGCAGCCCTGCTCGATGGTCTTCATGATCAGGTCGTCGATGAGTTTGGTCCGGGTGACCAGATTCCAGCCGTTGTGCATCAAGAGCGGGGTGCGGCCGGCTATGGCGCGGCCCCGCTCACCAGCGACCCGGTCCGCGAGGGGATCGCGGAAAAGGGCGTCGGGGCGGGCGGATTCGACAGCGCGGAAGGCGGCCACCCAACGGGCGGTGTCGGAAACGTTGGTAACTAGTTCAGCGGTTTCGGCCACCGGAGCAGTCTTGCACAGCGAGCGAGACGATGCTCAATGGTCGGATTGCCAGAAGTGCTGGCCAGCGGTGCCCAACTCCCGGAAACGCCGCGGCCGGCCACACGCGTCCGCAGGCATGCTCGCGCTCGCGGCGGCAGCAACACCGGCCGGTGCGTTCGTTCGGCGGCGATCCGGCAGCGGGCCGCTGAGGCTACTGAGCCGGGATCCGGTCTTCTGCCGAAGGTCGGCTGAACCTGATGGCGTTGTGAACGTTCCCAGTGTGGTCCGAGTTGGTCGGGCGGCGTCGGCGATGCCGGTTGATCTCGGGGTTCTCTGCGCGGTTCGGGGTTGTCACAGCCCATCGCGGCCAGCGCCCGTTCGTACCCGTCAGTAGATCGGCAGCGACTGTGGTTAATCACAAAGTATTGCCGATAACTTTCTGGATCGCACGAAACGCTGGCTCGAGACGGGTCGGATGCTGTTTCATCATGGTGCGCTGGGGCTCGAGCAGCGGCGGGAAGGAAGGCGAGATGTCCACAATGAATTCCGCGCCGTTGTCGACGATGTCGGGTACGGCCGGTCACCTCACCCGCGCGGGACGTGGGCTCGCTTTCGCGGCGTCCGCCCCACCCATCGAGCCGAGCCGTCGACCGTTCGGTTCGGCCGCCGCGCACCTCGGCGAGGGAGCGCGTGGCCCGGGATCTCACTGACATTTCTGGGTTGCTCCACCTATCCCACAGAAAGAAGGACGGCTGACCAATGCTGCCCACCCGAGGATCGCGGACCGCTCTGTCTGCTCTCGTATTAGCGGCGAGCGCTGCACTCGTCGCACCGACGCCGACCATGGCAGCGCCACGGCCTGCTGCGGCACAGCAGGCCGTTCCGGCGATCGCGGAGAACGTCCCCTCCGAGACGCTGGCCGCCCTGGCGCCGACGATCGTCAGCGCCATCTCCGCCCCCGGCGTCATCGCAGACGGCGGACAAGCCGCGATTCTTGCCCAGGCGCGGGTCCTGCTCGCCACGCCCGGCATCCCCGCGCAGGTCAAGGCAACCTTGGAGAGGGTCATCACGTTCCTCGACGGTAGCGGTGGCGGTGGCCCCGAGCTCCCGCCGTCGGACGGTCCGCGGATCGCCCAGTTCCTCTACCCGACCATCGGCAAGGGCTGCATCGGCCCGAGCTCCGATTCCGTCGGCGCCGCCCTGGCCGTCCCCGGCCCGGCCGAACTGCCGCCGCCGGGGCCGAAGGCAGGCCAGACCGGCTTCGTCTTCACCGCGCTTGGCACCAAATCCCCTGCGGTCGTGCAAAATACGCCGCTGACTGTGCAGTGGGTCAACCTCGACAACCGTCGTTCGGGTGTCCAGCCGCTCACCAACGAGTCGGAGCTCAACGCCGACGGTCCCGCCACGCTGTCGGCACTGGCCGACACCGGCTCGGGGCGCGTCGCCGCGGTGATCTCCGGCTCGCTCACCACGACGACCGCCGATTCCGGCGCTCGTACCTGCACCTTCGCGCCGACCCTCGGGTTCTTCACCGTCGCCTGAGTCGACGCAACGTATTGGAGTTAGTTCTATGAAATTCGCCGCTCCCGGCTTGGTCAGCGGGCTGGCCGGCGCGATTCTGGGGGTGATCGCCGTGCTAGGCATCACCACTGGCGCGCAACAGAATTCGATCCCGTCGCGCGAGACGACCGCTGACCCGGGTTCGTCGCTGGCCAACACGCCGTACGGCAGCCGATGAGGAACGGGCGCAGGACCATCGCCTGCTTCCTCGTCGGCCTCGGCGCGCTGCTGCTCGTGGCAGCGGTCATGATTCCCAGCTACACCGTCGGCAAGGTGGCCAAGACGCCGCTGGACTTGCGGATCACCACGATCGCCAAGAGCGTCCCTGGCGAGGAAAGCCTCGTGCTGGACTCGAGGTCGCTGACTTCGCCGGAGGGCTCGGCCAAGATCGACACGAACGTGCCGATCGTCTCGCAGCGCTTCGTCACCGTCGAAGAGCCCTCCGACGCCGACCAGATGACGCTGCAGGCGGGCCAGACGCTGCGTCGTGACGACCGTGAGGGCGACACCGGCCTGCTCACCGCCTCGATCGACCGTGTCACCATCGATCGCAAGACGGGCGAGCCGGTTCCGATGTCTCCCAACGGTTCCATCGCCGTCTCCGTCGACAGGACGGGCGCCTCGGTGGCCGACCCGTTGCGGCGCGCCGGTCTGCAGTACCGCTTCCCGATCGGCACCGAGAAGAAGTCGTACCCCTACTTCGATCTCAACGCCCGCGCCACCTACGACATCGAGTACGTCGACGAGTCCGAGATCAACGGCGTGCCGGTCTATCACTTCCGCCAGACCATCCCGGTCACGAACATGTGGGACGTCGTGCAGGCGCCGACCAACAAGCTCACCCTCCCCGCCACTAAGTGGGGCCTCGAAGGCGAGGAGCCGGTCACGATGACCCGCTTCTACACCAACACCCGCGACCTGTGGGTCGAGCCGAAGACCGGAGCCGTCCTCAGGGGCGGCGAGCAGATTCATCTGTTCTACGGTCGCAGCGCGGACCGGGTCGACGTCACCGCGCTCAAGTCCCACATCGTCTTCGACGAAAAAACCATCGAATCCCAGCTGGCCGTCACCCAGGAAAGTCTCGACAGACTCACCCTCTTCAGCCAGACCCTCCCCATCGCCCTGGCGATCCTGGGCGCTATCGCCCTCGTCGCAGGCAGCGTCCTCGGCGTCCTGAGTGGCGCATCCCGCGGCCGCCCGGTCGGCCGCCGAACCGAAAGGTTCTAGCGGAACCTATGACCACATAGCTCCACCATCTCGGCCTCCCGTGTCCCACACCGGAGGCCGAGGTGTTTCCAGTTCCGAACCGTCGGCAGGCCGGCGGTCCGGCTCCGGTTCTGCCTGCTGCGCAGGCACGAACGCTTCAGGTAGGCCGATCGACGTCAACTGCCGAATCGTGGCTCGAAGATGCATCGGGGCGTCGATGTGTAGCTCAACAGCGCTGGTACACCGCCGAATCGCCGGAGTGCGGTGACCGGGCGGGTGGGGAATCCGCTCGATCTGCGCATCCAGTCAGCGGCCGAGTCGGCTGGGGACCATGGTCGATGGTGGTGGTCAGGCGGCGGGCGTGTGGCCATGCCTTGGCGAGTGCGAGTAGCTGGCGCAGCTCCGCGGTGAGGTCCCGTGCGCCCGGCTGGACTTGGTGTCGGGGCGTGAACCGGCTCGTGCTCGGGGGGTGCCCGGCAGCTTTGGTGGCAATGGCCTCGGCGATGTGGCGGGCATAGATATGTGGGTCCCCGGCTGTGGCGGCCAGATCGTCAGGGCTGTCGCTGTAGCGCTTGAGATGCAGCAGGCTGTCGCGGATCTCGACCGTCATGCGGTGCAGGCGGATGGCCGGGTCTGTTCGGCTGTGGTGGTCGCGCCGCATCTCCAGGACGATTTCGGGTACGGCTGCGGTGAGATCGGCCCACATCGGCTGCAGGCGGCGGCAATATCGGCCGGTGCGGTCCCATCCGATGTGGGTGAGCAGGGTGCTGATCAGCGGCACCGTGACCACGGCGGCAGCGCCGACTGCCGAGAGTAAGAAGCCGCTCCATGCTTTCCAGTGCATCTCGGGATCGAATGACGGTTGGCCTGTCATGACACTGATGGCGGCCTCGAGCGGGTACACGACTGCTATGGCCCCCAGGCCGACTATGGTGCCCAGGAGCGCTGTGTACAGTGCACGTTCCTGCCAGGTGGTGGCGCCTGCGGCGCGCATCTCGCGCACACTTACCCGGCAGCCGAGCAGGGCTGTAGCGCCGAGTGGCAGGGAAAACGCGACCCAGACCACGACAGCCGGCCAGCCGAGGGCTTGGTCGATCAACTGGTCGGTGTTGCGGGCGGGCGTCCCTGCGATCAGGATGACGGCGGTGGCGGTGATCGCGACGAGGTAATAGCGCCACTGCCTGCGCCACGTGTGGGCGGGATCGGCGCCGGCCCACAACTTGACAAAGCCGTAGATATTCGAGACGGCTAACACGGTTGCTCCCAGAGAGAGCTGTCGGGCGATGTTCACCACGTCGCTGTCGTCGCCGGGTAGCAGCCAGGCCAGTGACTGTTCGAACCATGCCTCCCGCAACAGGTATTCGAAGAGACCGGCGACGAGCGCGCGGTTGATGAGCCGGTCGACGATGCTGTCCCGCAACAGCCACCACCGACCGGCGAGCACCAACGTCATACATGTCAGGACGGGCCAGGCGAACAGACCCGGGATCGGGGAGGTCATCTCAGCGGTACCGGTTTCGGAAGAACGTCGAGCGGAACCGGCTCGCCGACCGCTTCGGCAGCATCGCTTCGACCAGCAGCAGGTCGGCGAAGGTCTCGGCGGCGTGCTCGCGCTCGCTGCCGTAGTCTTGGCGGCGCAGTACGCTGCGGATGGATTCCAGCGACAGCGAGGGCATCAATTCGCGCAACGACAGATCAGCCGCGGCGCCACCGGGACGGCTCGCAGTCCCCCCGTGGCCGAGCAGCATGTGACCGATCTCGTGGGCGATGATGTGATCGGCATGCCATTCGGTGTCGGCTCCGTACATGATCACGTCGTCGTCTTCCCGGGCGATCCACAGGCCACTTCCGGTGCCGCATCCGTTCCCCGAGAGTGCGCCGACGTCGATCGGGCACAACGTGATCGGCCGTCCCCGATACTCTGCCACCCGCGCGATGTATTCCGTTATGTCCCATGGGTGGGGGATCGGTACCAGGCGACCCAGTTCCTCGAATCGCGCGGCGAGATCCTCCATGACGCCTTCCCTCGTTGATCACGGTGACCTATGCCGATATTGCGGTGGGCGTAGTCGCCTGCGGAGCATGCTGGTGGACAGTCTATTTCGCAGGCAAATGCTGGACACCTACAAGGTGTTTCTCCGGCCGTGGACACACCGCCGACATAACGTGGTGCCGCCGGCGAGTGCGCGCGCAGCAGGTAACCGAGCCGGGGCCCGGCCGGGAGGGGATGCAGCTGTCGTCTGTCGGATTCCGCCGCGTCGGTCGTCTAGGAGTCGGATTCCGGCGTTCGTCCGGCGGAAGAGGGCGTGGTGAGCGGGTGTCGCCCCATAGTTGGTCCGTCCGTTCCGGAGAAGGAGAAAGAAATGCTGACTGTTCTGCCGATCAGGTACGTCTCGGATGTGCAAGCGTGCCGCGAGTTCTACGCCGGTCTCGGTCTCGCTTTCGACGAGGACGCGAGTGTCAATGTGTGGGCGCAACTTTCGGCTGGCGCCGGGGCGGTCGGGTTGCACGACTTCTCGGTGTCGAAGGGCCGCCCGGCCGGATCGGTCGAATTGGGGTTCGCGACCGACGAAAAGCTCGAGGTGGTCGCGAGCCGGTTGCGTGAGCGGGGCTACGACTACGAGATCTTCGACGAGGACTTCGGCCGCAGCCTCCGGGTCGTCGATCCGGACGGCGTGACGGTCCAGATCCAGGAGATCGACATGGACGTCGCCAGGTCCTCCGAATCCGCTCTGGCGCGTACGGAAGGTGAGTGACGGGCCGTAGCCTGCCGGCGACCTCCCACCGAGTGCGGCCTATCGGTCCATCGGCCATTCCGGTCGAAGTCGGAATGGCCGATGCCGCAGCCGCCGAAACAGCTTGGTGGAAGCGGAGATCGGTCCAGAACTGGCGACGAGATCGTCCCCGATCGAGGCATGGACAGCTCCTCGCCGCAGTGCATGACGGGGTTATCCGACCAGGTCCAGTCCAGGCAATCGGGATTACATGTTGACGTTCAGTGTTGATTTGTAACATACTTCGCCCGGTTCGATGATGATGGGCAGGAGGTGTGTCGGTGACCGACACCGGCCGGGTGGCGCTCGAGAGTCTTCGTGATGCGAGTCAGTTCAAGTGGTATGTCATCCCGCTCCTGCTGCTCGTCATCTACGTCTACGCCGTCGAAGTGGAGCGGCGGAACTGGAATGTGCTGTTCGCCGGGCTGGCGTTGTGGGGCGCGGACTGGTTCAACGAGATCTGGAACGCGCTGGTCTTCCACTTCACCGATCGCGCACCGGTGTGGGGTGCGGCCGGGCCGACCGCGTATCAGATCCTCATCGGTCTCAATATCGAGATCTGCTTCATGTTCGCGATCATGGGGATCGCGGCGGCGAAGATGCTTCCGCCGCGGGAGACCCGGATCTTCGGCCTGCCCAACCGGCCGGTTCTCATCGCGGCCAACTCGGCCGCGGCGGTCGGCATCGAGGTGCTGCTCAACAAGGCCGGTGTGCTCACCTGGGAATGGTCTTGGTGGCAACCGAGTTTCCCGTTCCTCATCTGGCTGATCGGCTACGTGCCGTTCTTCGCGGCGTGCTTCTACGTGCACGACCTGCCGTCCGTGCGGTCCAAAGCCCTTGTCGTCGGCGCGATCTTCGGCATCGATGCCATCGCCCTCGTCGCTTTCGGCGCTGCGGGGTGGCTGTGATGTCCCGGCGCGCCATCGAGCGCACCGCCGTCATCGCCGTCATCGGGCTGGTATTCGCCGGGATGACAACGCATTCCGTGACCGTGGCCGACCCCGGTTGTGCGCCGGTGGGCACGGTCGGGAGCCCGGAAGTCGCGGTCGACGAATCCACCGCCGGTCTGGAGGCGCTGGCTCCGGCCGCCGTCGACCTGCCCGAGCAGGTCTGGGTCCGCACCACCGCGGAGTCGTTCAATCGGCGTTGGACATTCGCCACTCGCGAGGGCAACGTCTACGTGAAAGAGGCTGCCGCCCAGGCTGGTTGGCGCACCGTAGAACTGCCGGGCTGTTTGGCCGGTCGAGTCGCCGGTGTCTCCGCCGACGACGACGAGGTGATGGCGATAGACCGCGACGGCCGGTTCTTCACCATGGACCACGCGCTCAGCGCGCCCCGAGACTGGAACTGGAGCAGCCGCTACGGCACGCCGTTGTGGACCGGCCCGGGAAACATACTGCCACCAGGCACACTCGCCTGGTCCTGGTCGGTGCTCTCGCCCAACGAGGACCACGTCTGGCGGGACACGGCGGGCAATGACCACCCGGTCGGCGGGGCGAAGGTGTCGCACGTGTTCGCGCTCACCCACGGCGGACAGCGCATCCAGTACGTCGACCCGTGGCTGCCGGTGGATCACAGCTACGAGATGGCCACGCCGTACGGCGGCCGGTTCCAGGCGGTGGCGCTGTCGACGAGCGCGTCGACCTCCCTCGTCGTCAACCGTTTCGGCGACTTCTACACGCGTCTCTACGATTTCGACATCTCCGGCGCCGACAAGGTGTTCTTCCGCTACTCCTACGAAGATCAGCGCGGACTGCCCGAGGCTCCGGACATGCTCGCGGAACGGGTGGACAACCGCTACGCCGCCATTCAGCTGCCCGCGCCGGACTGGGAGCGACAGCCGAAGGTGCCGGGTGAGATCACCGACCGCATCTCCGTCCACAAGACCGGTCCCGGCTCGTCGGCGCGGGAACTGCGGGTCGAAGGTCGCGACGGTGGTCGGAACGGTTTCTGGACGAAGCGCCTCACCGACGCGTCGTGGACGTTCGTCGCCACCGATCGACCCCTCGTGGGGGCCGTGCTGGAGAACTCGCCGACGGACCGTTCGACGGACACGCTGGCGGCTCCGTCGCCGTACGACTACCAGGGTGTCTCGCCGCAGGGATGGAGTGCGCGGGTGCGCGCCTTCGATGTGGCCGTGACCCCGACTCCGCTTCGGATCGAGTTCGGCGATGGCGGTGGGCTCGGCCTGATCCTGCACACCGTCGACGGACTGCGCCAGACGCCGCAGCAGCCGGGGATCACCGATCAGCCGAGGCATTTCGACGGGACCATCGAACTGTCACCGGATGCGCTCGCGGGTTTGGACGCGCAGTCCGCCGCCGCGCGCGATTTCGCGCGAAACATCCTGGGCGGGAAGCGTTTCACGGATACTTCTGTCGCCGTCACCGATGCCGGGTTCCATATCGCCGCGTTGGATCTGACGTTGAACCGATCCTGATCGGGCCGAACAACTTTCGTAGTGCCCTTGGCCTGGCGCTGAGTTCGGCCTTCGGGATACGGGGCGTGCCGGTCATCTCTCCTCCTACTGTCGACGACTTCGACATGGAGACACCGGCCGCACCGGGGTTGTGGCCCCCGCACCGGACCCGGTCGAGGGATCGAAGCCCCGCCACGGCGCATGCCGCGCCGACCTCGGATCTCGGATAGGGCGTCTTCCTGCTCTCGCCGTGCGGCGCGAAGTAGAAGTCGCCGACGACGAGGGCCATCGGTGTAGCTGCGATCCGTAGCCCCGGCCGTGCGGTGTCCTGCGGCCGGGCGCTACCGCCGCAGGTACGGTCGCGATTGCTGCCAGAAGTACCTCGCGCGCGGTGGTGCGGGCGTAACATGGCGCAAAACTGGACAGTCGTCTACCTAAGGTCCGGTGAACCTAGACCACCTTGCGAGCGCTGTTATGGCTGACCGTGTGCACGCGTTTACCGATGACGTCCTGGCCGACCACGATGCCGTCGCGCTGGCGGCGGCGATTCGGTCCGGCGAGGTGAGCCCGGAGGAACTGGCCCGGGCGGCGATCGTGCGCGCCGAGCGGGTGGAGCCGACGTTGCACGCCATCCAGCACGAGTGCTTCGATCCGCCGCGCTACGCGCGGAAGCGTTCGGGCGTGTGGTACGGGGTACCGACGCTGATCAAGGACAACGCGGATGTGGCCGGGATGCCGACCCGCCACGGCAGCGTCGCGTTCCGCCCCCGGCTCGCCGCGCGCGACGACGCGTACACGCGGCAGTTCCTGAGTACCGGGGTGACGCTGCTCGGCAAGACGCGGATGCCGGAGTTCGGGCTCAACCCGACGACCGAGTTCCAGACCGCGGTGCCGACCGTCAACCCGTGGAATCCGGACTACTCGGTGGGCGGATCCTCCGGCGGCGCCGCCGCGCTGGTCGCCGCGGGAGTGGTGCCGGTGGCGCACGGAAACGACGGCGGTGGATCGTTGCGCATTCCCGCTGCGTGCGCGGGACTGGTGGCGCTGAAGCCGAGCCGGTTCCGGCATCTGGACAATGCCCAGGCTCGTCAGCTGCCGATCAGGCTCGTCTCGGAGGGCGTGCTCACCCGTACGGTACGTGATACCGCGGCGTATACCGCTGCGGCCGAACGCTATTGGCACAACCCGAGACTTGCTCCCATCGGACTGGTCGAGGGTCCGGCCGATCGGCAACTGCGCACCGGTGTACTGCTCGGATCGGGGACCGGCGACGAGCCGGACGCCGAGAGCCGCATGGCCGTCGAGCGGGCCGCGCTGTCGCTGGAGAAAGCGGGGCATCGTATCGAGGAGATGGGCGTGCCGTTCGCCCGGCAGCAGGCCGACGATTTCCTGCTGTACTGGGCGCTGCTGGCGCATATGGCGGCGCTGACCGGCAAGCTTCAGCACGGCCGCTCGTTCGATCGCTCCGCCCTCGACGATCTGACCAAGGGGCTGGCGCGCTACCACCGCGAACGTTTCGTTGGCAGCCCTGCCGCGCTGTACCGGTTGCGCCGGGCGAGGCGGGTCTACGACCGCGTCTTCACCCACTACGACATCGTGCTCTCACCGGTCACCACCCACACCGTCCCACCGCTCGGCTACCTCAGTCCGACGGTGCCCGCCGACGAACTCATCGACCGCTTGCGTCGATACGCCGGCTACACACCGATGAACAATGTCACCGGATCACCCGCCATTTCGGTGCCCATGGGTCTCGGCGACAACGGCCTGCCCGTAGGCGTGATGTGCAGCGCCGCATACGGAGACGAGCGCACCCTCCTGGAGATCGGCTACCTTCTCGAAGCGGACAACCCCTTCCCGCGGATCACCGCGTCGAAGTAGGGCCGTAACCCGCTGCTGGAAACACGGACCTGCTGCGGGTGTAGCGCCGGTCGGTTGTGCACTGGTGCCGAGAAGCCGCGGCCTGCGGTGGTGGCGGCCGGCGGGCGAGGGGCCGACGGATCGGTCCGCCAGGCGCCCGCCGGACGCAGGTTCACAGGAAGGTGCAGGCGGGTCCGCCGCCGGAGCTGTCGACGTAGCCTGCGCGCAGCATGCGCAGCAGCAGGCAGAGGGATTGGGTGGCCGATCCGGCGGACGCCGACCCGCTGTCGGCTACGGGAGCGGGCGTTTGGTGCGGCGCCGCGGACGCCATGCCCGCAGGGACGAGGAGCACGGCGGAGATGGCCAGGCCCGCGATGGTTTTTCTCATCATGGACACGGAGTACTCGGCGAGACTCCCCGCCGCACACGACGTGAATGCCGTCGCCCCCGATGCTGGGGTACGGCAGTGCCGCTGCCGACCAGGTGCGGAGGGTGAGGAGCGAAGGCGGTCGTCTGCTGCGAAATTTTCCCGCATCACACCCATCCATATTTCGATCGGCAGCGAAGCACCTCTTATGCGGGAAAAGGTGAAGAATGTCCGATGAGTCGGGGAAGCGCGGCCTGATCCGGCTGCGCCAGTCCCCGGCGGACAATGGGACGCGCGCCCCGCAATGCTCCACCCGAGAGGCGGGCGCGGCGGCCGAACGCAGTCGATGGCTCGCGGATTTGCTGGCCGACATCGGATCGGGCGACCGGGATGCCTTCACCGAGTTCTACCGCGCGACCAGCCATCGCGTCTTCGGCCTCGCGGTGCGCATCGCGCGCAGCCAGGCCGCGGCCGAGGAGATCACCCAGGAGGTCTACCTCCAGGCGTGGTCGACGGCGGACCGGTACGACCGCACCAGGGCCAGTCCTATCGGCTGGCTGATGATGCTCACGCACCGGCGCGCGGTCGACCGCGTCCGCACCGAGCAGTCCACCGCCGATCGGGACATCGTCTACGGCCACAGCCATCTCGGCCGCGACCACGACATCGTCGCCGAGGCGGTCGACCAGCGCCTGGACGAAGAATCGGTGCTCGAGTGCCTCGGCACACTGACCAGCACCCAGCGGGAAGCATTGGCGTTGGCCTATTACAGCGGGCGCACCTACCGCGAGGTCGCCGACCAGCTCGACATCCCGCTGCCCACAGTCAAGAGCCGCATTCGCGACGGACTGCGGCGATTGGCGACCTGCCTGAGCGGAGGTGAATCCGGTTGATCGACGCCGAGTCTCCCGACCCGGACCTGCTCGATCTTGCCTTCCCGTATGCGATGGACGCCGTCGACGCCGACGAGCGTGCGGCCATCGAGCGGCGGGTGCGCGCGGCGGACCCGGCCACCGCCGCCGCCTTCGAGAACACCGTGCGCGGCGTCCGCGAGACCGTCGCGGCGATGACGGTGGTCGACAGCGTCACGCCCGCCGCCGGTCTGGAGATCGCCGTCCTGTCCGCCATCGACGGGACCACGGATCTGCGGTCGCGTCGTCCGAGGTGGCGGTGGCTGGCGGCGGCGGCCGCGCTCATCGTCGCACTGGGCGCGGGGACGGGAGCCGTGATCTTCGCGGGCCGCGGCACCGGACCGATCACCCTCGACGTGACGGCCCAGCTGGTGCACGAACAGCCCGACACCAGGACCCGCTCGGCGGCGGTCGAAGGCGGCGGGGCGCTGCTGGTGACCACCTCCGCGCAGCTCGGCGCGGCGACGGTCAACTTCGACGGGGTCGCCGGACCGGTGCGGGGACAGTCCTATCAGCTGTGGCTGGTGCCGGCGGACGGTACGCCGCGCTCGGCCGGTGTGCTGCCGCAACTGCCCGCGCCGGACGCGCCGTTCGTCACCAGGTTCCTGCCGACCGACACCTTGGCGATCACGATCGAACCGCCCGACGGCTCGCCGCAGCCGACGTCCACGCCGATCACCACCCTCGCCCTCGGCTGATCCGCGGCGCGGACGCGATCGCCGAATTCGCCTCCGCGGCCTGGTGCGCGCACGTATTCTGGCCCGAATCCGGGCCCTGCCGCACCTGCCGAGGAGGTAACGATGCGAGCGCGCATGTCCGCCCTGTGGCGGCACCTGGTACGCGGGCTGTTGCTGTACGGCGCGAGCGTCGGCGGTTCGACCCGCTGCCACGACGAATGGCTCGGCGCGGACGCCCCTGCGCAGCACTGGGATTGGGCGATACCGCACCACTGGTACGACGCCGCCCACCGGTGAGGGTCAGCGCGTTCCCCTGGTGGGTCCCGCGCTGATGTCGGATTCCGGGGCGGGCTCGACCGGAGGCTCGGGCCGCCACGCCTCCTGGACGCCGGGCACCCCGTCCTGCACGACGAAGCTCGCGCGGGTGTGGATGGGCGCACCTCGGCGCCGGATGTAGGGCACCACCCGAAAGTCGTTGCGCCACATACCATGATCCAGCTCGACGCGGACGTAGCCGCGCTGCGCATTGAAGAACTTCAGGTCGGGGTTGGCGGCGAGCAGGCGTCGGCCGATGTCGTTCATGTCCGCGCCGTCGCTCCCGCTGGTGATCGAGGTGCCCGTGAATTCCGAAGCCACCACCGGTGATTCGGGATCGGTGTAGTCCCGACGCAGCTGGGTGGCGTGGTTCTGGTGCCGGTCGCCGGTGATCACCACCAGGTTGCGTACGCCGCGGTCCGTGGCCGCGCCGAGCACGGTGTTGCGGTCGGCCACGTACCCGTCCCACGAGTCGGTGGACACGCTCAGATCCGGCCCGGGATCGGTGTCGGTCTGGCTCATGCCCACCTGGTTGCCGACGATCTGCCAGCGGGCGGGTGACGCGGCGAAACCGTCCAGCAGCCAATCCCGTTGCCTGGCACCGAGAATCGTGCGGTCGGGATCGAGGCGTTCGTCGCAGTCGGCGGTGACGTTGCCGCCGCACGCCTGCGGCGTCCGGTACTGCCTGGTGTCGAGCATGGTGATCTCCGCGAGGTCGCCGAACCGGTAGCGGCGGTGCAGATGCATGCCGGAACCGCGCGGCAATTGGGCGATCCGCAACGGCTGATGTTCGTACATCGCCTGGAAAGCGGCGGCGCGGCGGCGACGGAACAGCGTGGGGACGAGGTGGATGTCGATGCCGAGGCCGGGCGAGTTCGCCGCCCAGTTGTTGTCGACCTCGTGATCGTCCATGGTGACCAGCCACGGAAACGCGGCGTGCGCGTCGCGCAGCGGTTGCTCGGCCTTGTACAGGGCGTAGCGCAGCCGATAGGTGGGCAGGTCGACGGCCTCGTCCTGAAACTCCGGTCCCGTCGAAAGCCCTTGGCGGCCTTGGGTCCACGCGCGCTCGTAGATGTAGTCGCCGAGGTGCACCACCAGATCCAGGTCTTCGTGGGCCAGGTGTTCGTAGGCGGTGTAGTAGCCGGAACTCCACGACTGACAGGAGGCGAAGCCGAATCGCATGCGCGCGGTCGGGCGCCCCGGCGGCGGCGCGGTGCGCGTGCGCCCGACCGGCGAGATCACCGAGCCCGCGCGGAAGCGGTAGTAGTACCAGCGATCCGGTGCGAGTCCGTCGATCTCCGGGTGCACGCTGTGCGCGAGTTCGCGGGTCGCGACGGCGGAGCCGCGGACCACCACCTGGCGGAAGAGTTCGTCGTCGGCGACCTCGTAATCGACGGTCACCGGGTGATTCATCATGCCGCCGTGGCCGTCGGGTGCGAACGGGTCGGGCGCCAACCGGGTCCACAGGACGACGCCGTCCGGCGTCGGATCGCCCGAGGCGACTCCGAGCGTGAACGGATCCTCCGACCAGCGCGGTGTGCGGAAGCGCCCGCTGCTCGCGGCCGAGGCGCCGACGAGCACCGCGGCCGATCCCGCGGCGCCGAATCTCAACAGCTGCCGACGAGACAGGTCCATATGTCACGGTACATCGGGCCGCGCACGGCGCTGGTCCGCCGACCGCGCGGCGAGCGCTCGGCGGGGAAGGCCGCGGCCTCAGGCGCCCTGGAGCCGGATCTCGCTGGAGAGTTCCGCCGCCACTTCGCTCAACCGGGTCCTGTCCGGTGCGGCTCCGGTGCGGCCGGCCACCTCGTCGCGGCTGGCGATGGTCAGCCCGTCCGGGGCGCCCTCGGTGATTTCGACGCGCCCCTCGAGCAGGACCAGGCACGCATCAGGACCGGCGGCGAGCAGCCGGCGCAGATCGTCCTCGGTGACCGTGGAGTGGGGGCGCTTCTTGTTGTCGTCGTCCATGCCGACCGTGTGCCCTGCGGACTCGGCGGGAAACCCGGATGCCGAACGGCCGCGCATCGCACCGGAGTGAAACGCGCGGCTTCCGATACGACGGTCCGAAGCTGGGTAGCCCATCTGTGACATGGACCGACGACGAGAAAGGCGTGCGCGATGACTCAGTCCAGCGTGACTCGGAACCTGTTCGTCGATATCGCCGAGCGCCTCGACCAGCCGCACCGCATCCGGCGGGCGCAGCCCGCGGCGGCGTGAGCGGGATAGGCCACCGCCCGCGCGCCGCCGAGCGGCACGGTGTGGGCGGAGAGCGAATGTCCGGGTTCCGTCGCGGCGCACTGCGGTGGCGCCCATCCGAACTGGCCGGTTGCACCGTGCTCCGGCCTACTGGGGTCTTGGACTGGGACGGTTGTCGCCGTTTCGGCGACGACCTGGTGCGTTACGCCATCGACCACCCGCGCGCGGTGATCGTGGCGGTGGACGACCTCGACCTGGTCGAGGATGCGGTGGCGACGGCCTGCGCGTCCGCCCGGGTGCGGGTCGACGATTGGCCGCACGTGCCGATCGTGCTGGTCGCCGACGGGATCGCGAACCCGACGGCAACCGTCGCGGCCAGGCACCGGGTGCCGGCTTTCGAGTCGGTCGAGGCGGCGCTGCGGTCGCTGCCCGACGCGCCCCCGCGGCGGGAGGCGTCGATCGAGCTGGCGCCGAGCACGATCTCCTCGATGAATGCCCGGCGATTCGTGACCCGCATGTGCGATCGCTGGGGTGTAGGTCAGGTGCGCACCGACGCGCTGCTGGTGGCCACCGAGCTGGTGGAGAACGCGCTGCTGCACGCCTTCGGCGAACTACGGCTGTGCCTGGAATTCCAGCACGGGTTGCTCACGATCGCGGTCGCCGACGCCGATCCGCACGAGGCGATGTTGCGCGAACCAGCCGCCGGGCACCCGGCCCGGTTCGGCCTGCACGTGGTCGCCTCGCTGGCACGGGCATGGGGGTGCGCACCGCGCTGGCCGGTCGGCAAGGTGGTGTGGGCGACGCTCGTGGATCAGGGGCGTCCGCTGCTGTCGTGAGGTGGGCAGGGTTCGCGCCTAGCCGAACAGGCCGCCGAGCACGCCACCGCTCTGCCCGGCCTGCTGGCCGCCGCCGGTGCCGCCGAGCATCCCGCCGGGCGGCAGCTCCGAGGGCTGCACGATGACGAAACCGCGGCCCGAGAAGGCCAGCGTGATGCCCTCGCCCGTGCTGCGGCCGATGAGCCTGCCGAGCCCGAACGAGTCGTTGCGCTTGATGCCGGTCTGCAAGCTGGACGACCACGCCACCGCGGCCTGCGGATCGGCGTAGGTCGGCTGGTCGACGTTCAGCACCACCGGTGTGCCGTGGGTGGTGATGGCGATCCGGCCGCGCCCGGTGAATACGCAGTTGAAGAGTCCGGCGTTGCTGGCGAAGCCTGCCGCGCCCTGGACCATCTTGATGTCGTAGCGCAGCGTGGAGTCGAAGGCGAGCACGTTGCTGCCGTTGATGGTCAGCCCATCGCTGCCGTCGAGATCGATGATGTGCACGTCGGCGGCGGAGTTGGCCAGGAACAGATCGCCGCGGCCGGACACCTTCATCAGCGGCACCCCCTCGCCGGTCAGCCGCTGCTGGATGGCGCGGCCGATGCCGCCCGAGCCCAGCGCCTGGAACTGCAATTCGCCCTGGTAGGCGACCATGGATCCGGCGCGTGCCATGACCTCGCCCGCGAGGCCGACCTTGATCATCTTGCCGCCCTGTTTCTGGATCCCGACGCCGCTGACCTCGGCGTGGCTCGGGTTGAACAGATCGCTCTGCATCGGCAGCGCTCCTTGCTGGGGTGTCGACATCTGCGGGGGAGGGAACGAGCCGGACGGTGGCTGCCCGGCGGGGGGATAACCCGGTGCGGGCGGTGTTCCGTATCCGGCCGCCGGGGTGCTCGGGTAGGCGGGGGCCGGAGAGGACGGGGCGCCGTAGCCGCCTGGCGCGGGGCTGCCGCCGGGGTGGTGCGCCGGTGGCGGTGCGGCGGGGTAGGACGGTGGTGGTCCGGCCGGGTACGACGGTGGCGGGGCGGCCTGTGGTGTGGTCGGTGGCGGCGCGGGTTGCGCCGGGGCGGGCTCGTCGTCGACGTTCACGCCGAACGCCCTGGCGATCCCGGCGAGCCCGTCGTCGTATCCCTGGCCGACGGCGCGGATCTTCCACCCACCGCCGCGGCGGTAGATCTCCACGCACACCACGGCGGCCTCGGTGCTGAGCCCGGTCACCGGGAAAGTGATCGTGCCGGAATCGGATCCTATGGTCGCGGTGAGCGAGCCGGCGCCCGCGAAGGTGCGCGGGCCGCTGCCGTCCAGGCTGGCGGTGACCACGACCTTGTCCACGTCGGCGGGCAACGCGGAGGTCTGCACGTCGACCATGTCGCCCGCGCCGCGCCCGTGCCGATAGGTGACGCCGGGGCCGACCGGCTGATTGAAGAACACGAAATCGCCGTCGGAGCGCACCCGGCCCGCGGCGTTCAGCAGCAGGGCGGACACGTCGACGGCCGCGGTGCAGGTGACGGTGACCGTCATCCGGTCACCGGGTGCGGGCCGGTTCTCGCCGCGAGCCAGCGCGGTCACGCCGGGCCCGCCGTCGCGCCGCGTCGCCATGACATCGAACTCATGGTCACGAGTGTGTCGCGCCGTCGCGCGGCGCGCCACCTCGTCCGGTGAGTCGAGCCGGATCGTCGTCGTGGCCGCGACCCCGAGAGCGTCGTCGGCTCGGGCCGCGCCGTGCCGGAATCGAAGGTCCACTGTGAGATCGGCTCCGCCGCAAGCTGATACGTGGCGCATTCGAGAAATCAACCGAATTTGATCACCGAATTCGCACGAATATGAAGATCAAATGGTGTTACCTCGGCACAATGCCCTGTTAGCCCAGAATTAACGGTGATAATTGGCACAATATTGAAAGTGGATTTGTGGTTTTCTTTTTCCTAATGTTGCTGATGCGCGCCTGTGATGGCGTCGTTATCCATCTGTGAAAGGAAGCTCCACGCATGTTCTCTCGTAAGGCCCTCGCCACCGCCGGTGCCGTCTCCGCTGCCGCCGCCATGTTCTTCGGCCCTGTCGCGGTGGCCTCCGCCGATCAGTCCGTCCCGCTGGAGCTGACCCCCGTCGCCTCCGACTCGTCCACGGGCTCCTCCGGCACCGGTTCGGCCTCGGGCTCCGCCGACTCGGGTTCGTTCAGCGGCTCGTCCGCCGGTTCCAGCATGCTCGACTCCGGCAGCTCGGCCTTCGACGGCGGCACCTCCGCCATCGTCAACATCATCGACGCGATCACCGGCGTCAACGAGCTGACCCAGGCCAAGCCCGCCGCCTGATTCTCTCGGTAGCTCGCCGCTGCGCCAGCCTTGCCCCTTGGGGCTGGATTCTACGTGCCGCTGAGCATCAGCGATTGCACGCTATTGCAGTGAATTTGCCGGAATTTGATCATTCGTCCGCTGCGTCGGGGTAGGCGCGGCGGGGGAATCCGCTCGATTCTGTTTGCCCGCCAAGGAGATAGCGTTCCGCACTGTGGGTGCGGAGCTTCCTGAACACGAGTTTCGTGCCGTCCGGCGAACCTGCCGGACGGCACGAAGTTCTCTGGGGAGTTCGAAACGTAACCCTCGTCGCGGGGTGCCGGGGACGTGCGGCAGCGCCTGCCGCACCGACCACCCACAGGGTTGACCGCACCGAGGCCGCCGGGCAGGGTGGGGCGATGGGCAGCGAAGAGGTGCGCGCGGGCGTCACGCTGACGAATCTGGACAAGCCGCTCTTCGACGGGGCGGAGGCGACCAAACGGGATCTCGTCGACTACCTGGAGTTCATCGGCGACCGCTTGGTGAACCAGCTGCGCGGCCGCCCGCTGTCGGTGGTGCGCATCCGGCCGGGGCAAGAGCCGTTCATGCAGAAGAATCTGCCCAAATACACCCCCGAGTGGGTGCCCCGGACCACGCTGTGGGCCGAGAGCTCCCGCCGCGAGGTGACCTATGCCCTGTGCGACGACGTGCGCACCCTGCTGTGGTTCGGCAATCAGCGCGCCGTCGAGTACCACCCGACGCTGCTGACTGCCGACTATTCCGCCGGGCCGACGCATCTGGTCCTCGATCTCGACCCCTCGCCCGGTCAGACCTTTCGCCACGCCGTGCTCGCCGCCGAGCTGATCCGCGCGGCGCTGGCCGCCGACGGGCTCTCGGGTGCGGTGAAGACCAGTGGCGCCAAAGGGGTGCACGTGTTCGTCCCGGTCGTCGCGGGCACCGCGGTCGAGGACGCCGCTGCCGCCACCCGGGCGATCGCCGCCCGCGCCGAGCGTCTCGACCCCGGCCTGGCCACCACTGCGTTCATCCGCGAGGACCGCGAGGGCAAGGTCTTCCTCGACTCCACCCGCGCGGGCGGCGCGACCGTGGTCGCGACCTACAGCCCGCGCATCCGCCCCGGCGTCCCGGTGTCGTTCCCGGTCGGCTGGGCCGACCTCGCGGACGCGAAGCCGTCCGATTTCACCCTCCGCACCGCCCCGGACCACCTCGGCGACCGCGACCCTTGGGCCGACGAAATGCCTGCCCCGCAACAACTTCCGGCCGACCTGATCGCCGAAGGCCACACCATCCCCGTCGCCAGGGTCCAAGCCATGCACGAAGGCAAACGCCGCGCCAAGGCCCGTCGCACCTCCTGAACCCGTCCCACAAGGCCAGTGCACGCCGCACAAAACCGGTGGCGTTGTGAGGCGCGGGAATGGTGTGTGGGAGTCAGGGGATGCGGGCGACGCCGGCGAGCATGGAGACCGCCTCGGGGCGGGGGTGGGCGCGCCAGACTTCGGGGCGCCAGGTCATCACCGAAGTGATGCCGGGCGCGACGAGGTCGAAGCCGGTGAAGAACTGACGGAATTCGGCAGTGGAGCGCAGCTGGAAGGGGACGCCGCTGCGCTTGTTGGCCTGCTTCGTCTCGGCGAGGTCCTCGTCGGTGAGGTGATCGCTGGTGGCGTGGGTCATCACCAGGTAGCTGCCGGAGGGCAGCGCCTCGCAGAGCTGGCGCACCAGGCCGTAGGGCGCCTCGTCGTCGGTGATGAAGTGCATGATGGCCACCAGCATCAGCGCGACGGGCTCGGTCAGATCGAGCGTGCGGGTGAGGTCCTGGTGGGTCAGGATCCGATCCGGGTCGCGCAGATCGGCGTCGAGGTAGGCGGTCGCGCCCTCGGGTGAGCTGTCCAGCAGCGTGCGGGCGTGCACCAGCACGATCGGGTCGTTGTCCACGTACACGATCCGCGATTCCGGTGCGATGCCCTGCGCGATCTCGTGCACATTGCCCGCGGTGGGCAGTCCGGTGCCGATATCGAGGAATTGCCGGATGCCCGCCTCGGCGGCCAGATACGTCACCGCGCGACGCAAGAAATTGCGGTTCTCCACCGCGGCGAGCCGGACGGTCGGAAAAGCCTCGGCCACCGCGTCGGCCGAGTCCCGGTCCGCCGGAAAATTGTCCTTTCCGCCGAGCCAGTAGTCGTACCGGCGCGCCGGGTGCGGTTTGCTGACATCCACCCTGGCAGCTGCCGATTCCGAGTCCACCGTGCCCTCAATTCATCTCGACTACGCTCATCATGTCAGCTCGAGTTGCGAACCGGTAGCGAGGGTGAGAACTCGCACGGCCCCCGGAAGGCTCCGTCATGCAGTTGCAGTACAGCCCATACGATTTCGACGTCCACCGCGATCCCTATCCGTACTACGCAAGGCTACGCGCGGAGGCGCCCGTCTTCCACAACCCGGCCGACGACTTCTACGCCTTCTCCCGGTATGCCGATATCGTTGCCGCACTGCGTGATTCGGATCGGTTCTCCAGTGCCAACGGATTACGGATGGAGCCCGCGTTCTGGGGACCGCAGGCCGAGCGGTTCTTTTCCTTCGTCGCCATGGACCCGCCCAAGCACACCCGGTTGCGTGGTCTCGTCGCCCGCGCGTTCACCAACCGGCGGGTGCAGGAATTGCAGCCGCGACTACGCGAGATCGCGCGCGGGCTGTGGCGGCCGCTGCTGGAACGCGAAAGTTTCGATCTGATGGCCGATTTCGCGGGTCCGTTCCCGACCGACGTGATCTCCGAACTGGTCGGCGTCCCGGAGGCCGACCGCGACATGCTCCGCAAACTGGGCATGGAGATCATGTACACCGACGAGGAATCCACCGATCTGCGCCCCGAGGCGATGCAGGCCATCGGCACGCTGGTCGGCTACTACACCGAGCTCACCATCGAACGCAGCAAGACCCGCCGCGACGACCTGCTCTCGGGTCTGCTGGACGCCGCGGACGGCGACGACCGGCTCACCCCCGAGGAGATCGTCGGGGTGTTGATCCTGCTGGTCGGCGCGGGCATCGAGACCGCCATGCTGACGCTGGGCAACCTCTGGCATGCCGCGTGGCAGCACCCCGACCAGCGCCGCGAGGCCTTCGACGGACGCATCGACGAGTGGATCGCCGAGGGTATGCGCTACGAACCCGTCACCCAGTCCCAGCTGCGCAGCACCACCGAGCCGATCACCCTGCACGGCGTCGACATCCCGGCGGGCGCGCGCATCCTGCTGCTGACCGGCTCGGCCAACCGCGACCCCGAGGTCTTCGCCGACCCCGACGCCTTCGACCTGGACCGCGACACCGGCGCCGCGCTGTCCTTCGGCAGCGGCCGCCATCACTGCCTCGGTGCGAACCTGGCGCAGCTGGAACTGCGCGTCGCGCTGGAGGAGATCGTCGGCACGATCGCCGACTACGACATCGACGCCGCGAACCTGCGCCGCGTCCACTCCTCGAACAACCGCGGCTTCGCGAGCCTGCCCACCACGGTCACCGCTCGCTGAGCGGAACGTCGACGGGGTGGCCCGCCACCCCGTCGACGCCCAGCCGCAGGGCCTCGTCGACCTTGGCGCGGAAATGCGAACACGAGCGGAAATCCGGTGCGCCGCAATCCAATGCGTGCTCGATGGTGTCCAGCGCCGCGGTGGCGCGCGCGATCCGCACGGCCAGCTGATCGCGGTGCGCGCGCAGGAGTTCACGGCGCGCGTCGCGATCGGCGGCGCTCTCGAACAACCGGGCGATCTCGGCCAGCGACAGCCCGACCCGCTTGCCGAGCAGGATGACGGCCACGGTCTCCGCGTCGTCGGCGCGGTAGACGCGGCGGCGGCCGGAATCGCGGCGCGGCGCGAGCAGGCCGAGGTCCTCCCAGTGGCGCAGCACGTGGGTGGCCAGGCCGAACCGCGCGGCCAGTTCGCCGATCGTCAAGGCGGATTCGGACATATCAGGACCCGGCATATCAGCACCCTATGTGTCACTCGGCGCCGGCCGCGCCGCTCAGGCCGCGCGCGCCGTCCACTGGGCGTACAGCCCGATCGGATACCCGCGTGGACGCACGACCTTCCTGCGCACCGTCGGCGTCGCGAAGCGCGCGCCCAACGCCGACCGTATCGACGCGTCGCGGACGAACCGGAAGTCGTAGAGGGCCAGCGTCCCGCGCGGGCGGAGCACCCGCTCCAACTCCGCCGCCGCCGCGACCGGATCCGGCCACTCGTGCATGCTCAGGCTCGAGACGATCAGGTCGAAACTGTTGTCCGGGTAGGGAAGTGCGCCCACATCGCCCACCGACAATTCGGCGGCGTGCCCGGTCAGATTGGCCCGGGCCAGCGCGATCATGTGCGGCGAGAGGTCCACCCCGTGCAGCAGCAGATCCGGTCGCCTGCGGGCAAGGTGGGCCAGCAGCAATCCCGGTCCGGTCCCGACGTCGAGCACCGCCTCGCCCGTGCCGGTCGAGGCGGCCGCCTCGTCGGCGATGTGCCGGTACAGCCCGCCGAGCAGCTTGGTGGCGCGCCGGTCGTAGCCGCGGCTTTCCTGTTCTCCGAACTCGGTCATCTCATCCCTTTCTTCAGGTCGACCCTCAGCGTGCGAGTTCAGGTCGACCTGAAGTCAAGGGCTGTTCAGACCGCCACTCGGCGCAGGGCGTCTCTGGTCAGGTCGGCGAGACCTCGATAACCGTCGACGGCCAGGATCAGGTCCGCCTCGGCGAGCAGCGCGCGCAGCACGTGCACGATGCCGTCGACGCCGCCGAGCGCGAGACCGTAGGCGTAGGGCCTGCCGATGCCGACCGCCGTCGCGCCGAGGGCCAGCGCCTTGACGATGTGGTCGCCGCCGCGGACGCCGGAGTCGAAAAGCACGGGAAGACCGTCGGCCGCGTCGACCACCTCGGCCAGCATGTCGAGGGCGGGCAGGCCGCCGTTGGCCTGGCGGCCGCCGTGGTTGGAGCAGTAGATGCCGTCCACGCCACCGTCTTTCGCGCGCCGCGCGTCGTCGGGATGGCAGATGCCCTTCACGATCAGCGGCAGCGTGGTGAGTTCGCGAAGCCACGGCAGGTCGGCCCAGGTGAGCGGGTTGCCGAAGAGCTGGACCCAGCGCAGCACCGCGGCCTGGAGGTGCTCTTCCGGCGGGCCGGGCAGCCCGGCGCGGAACACCGGATCGGTGAAGTAGTTCGCCAGGCAGTGGCCGCGTAGCTGCGGGAAATTCGAGACGCCGAGATCGCGCGGGCGCCACCCGGTGATCCAGGTGTCGAGCGTGACCACGATGCCCTGGTAGCCCGCCTGCTCGGCGCGCTGTACCAGGCTCGCGGCCAGATCGCGGTCGGTGGGCGTGTACAACTGGAAAAAGCCTGGCGTATCGCCCATTTCGGCCGCCACCTGCTCCAGCGGATCCACCGACAGCGTGGAGGCCACCATCGGGACGCCGGTGCGCGCCGCGGCGCGGGCGGTCGCCAGATCGCCGTGCCCGTCCTGGGCGCACAGCCCGATGACCCCGATCGGGGCGAGGAACACCGGCGCGGGCAACGTCAGCCCGAACAAATCCACCGACAGGTCGCGCTCGGCCGCGCCGACGAACATCCGCGGCACCAGTCCCCACCGGTCGAATGCGGTCACGTTGGCGCGCTGCGTGCGCTCGTCACCGGCTCCGCCCGCCACGTACGACCACACCGACGGCGGCAGCGCCGCGCGAGCCTTGTCCTCCAGCTCGGCGAACGACATGGGCAGCGTGGGCTGGACGCCGCCGAGCCCGCGCAGGTAGATCTCGTTCTGGTAGTCGGCGAAGGCCATGGGTTCGGTTGCCCTTTCGTCTGTCGGCGCGGCACCGCGCCGCCCGGAGAAAGCATGGGCCGCCGTTCACTCGACGCCACTAGAATGCAGGAATCAGGCACGATGGGAAGCACGAATGCAGGATGACGCCGCACTGCTGAGCGAAGACGAGCTCGCCCTGATCAACGCGTTGCAGCTGCGGCCGCGCGGTTCATGGTCGGAGCTCGGGCACGCGCTCGGGGTCGATCCGGTGACGGTGGCCCGCCGCTGGCAACGGCTCACGCGGCGCGGCGCGGCGTGGGTGAGTCCCTCGCCGGGCCCGCGGCTGCTCGATCAGATCACCGTCGCCTACGTCGAGATCGGCTGCACCGCCGACGCCGCGGCCGCGGTCAGCCGCAGCCTGTGCGAGCACCCGCACATGGTCACCGTGGAGCGCTGCGCGGGCACCTACAACCTGCTGGCCACCGTCGGCGCGCGCGATCTGGCCACCATGTCGCACTACACACTGGACGTGCTGCCCGCCATCCCGCACGTCGCGGCGGTGCGGGCCAGGATCGTCACGCACATGTTCACCGAGGGCGGCCGCTGGCGCATCGACGCGCTCGCGCCGGACCAACGCGCCGAACTCGACATTCCGCCGCGGCAGCCGACGGAGCCTGCGCGGGCGGTGAGCATCGACGACGGAGACCGGGCGCTGCTCGCCCAGCTCGCGCTCGACGGCCGGGCCTCGCACCAGTCCTTGGCCACCGCTGTCGGTTCCTCCGCCTCGACCGTCAAGCGCAGGCTGGACCGGCTCACCCGGCTCGGACTGCTCCAGTTCCGTTGCGATTTCGCGCGTCCGCTCGGCGGCTGGCCGGTCGCGGTGACGCTGTGGCTGGACGCGCCGCCGGATCGGCTGGCCGAGATCGGCGACGCGATCATCCGGCTCCCGCAGACGCGCAACTGCGCCGCCATCAGCGGCGGTCACAACTTGCTGATCCAGGCCAACCTGCACAGCCTCGCCGACATACCGCGCTTCGAGGCCGGGCTCGCGGGCGTGCACCCCGGCCTGCGCATCGCGGAACGCACCATCACCCTGCGCCACGACAAGCTGTTCGGGCACCTCCTCGACCCGCGCGGCCGCAGCAGGCGCGTGGTACGCGCGGACATCTGGAGCGAGCCCGCCGCGACCGCGTGAGCCGGATCGAGGTTTACCGGCGGCGAATCGCGGCATGCGACCAGGGGGAGGGGGTTGTTGTCGAATCGAGAGAGGAGTCGCCCATGCCTGAACTGGACGACGCCAGGGTGCTGGTGCTGACCTCGAATACCGGCGTCGAGCACGACGAACTGCTGGTACCGCGCGACGAACTTCGCAAGCGCGGCGCCCAGGTCACCCACGCGGCGCCGAAATCGGAACCGGTGCAGACCTTCCGGCACGATGTGGACAAGGACGAGGCGATCTCGCCGGACGCCGCGCTGGACGCGGTGGACGCGGACGACTTCGACGTCCTCGTGGTGCCCGGCGGCACCGTGAACGCGGACAAACTGCGCGCCGACGACCGCGCCGTCGCGCTGGCCAAGGATTTCGCGAGCGCGGGCAAGCCGATCGCCGCGATCTGCCACGGACCGTGGTTGCTCGTCGAGGCCGAATTGGTGCGGGGCAAGACGCTGACCTCCTACCACTCGCTGCGCACCGACGTCGGCAACGCGGGCGGCGCGTGGGTCGACGAGCCGGTGGTCCGCTCGTCCGATGGCGGCTGGACGCTGATCACCTCGCGCGCCCCAAGAGATTTGGCCGATTTCGTCGGCGCGATCTCCACCGAGTTGCGCGGGTAGCGGCGGCGGGCCTGCTCGTTTCGGCCGGGCGGCGCCGGGTACGCGCACGACATCGGCCCCGACGAGGGCAGCTACATGGGAGGAGGCTGTATGGCAGGCAATCACTACAACCAGCTGGTGGGCGCGCGAGCGTTCGCGACGTTGGCGGATCTGGGTTTCGCATCGATCGCCTCGGGGGTGATCGCTCGCAGACGCGCCGTCATGGGTGTGCTGGAACGGGCGAAGGCCGACCGGCGCGCGGTGACGCGCATGCGTCGGTTGCGTGACGAATTCGGCTCGGGCCCAGTCGAATTGGTGCTACCGGGACGTCGCGTGGTGGTCGTGCTCGACCCGGGTGACGTCGGCATGGTGCTGGACGGCGCGCCGCGGCCGTTCGATCCGGCCAATCGGGAGAAGCGGGCCGCGCTGCGCCAATTCCAGCCGCACGGCGTGCTGCTGTCGGAAGGGCCGGTGCGCGCGCAGCGGCGCGCGGTGAACGAGGCGGCGCTGGACACCTCGGCGCCGCTGCACCGCCTCGCCGGACCGTTCGCCGAGATCATCGCCGACGAGGCGCGCGACCTGACGGCGGCCGCGCTGCGCCGCGGACACCTCGACGCGGACCAGTTCACCGCCGACTGGTGGCGGCTCGTCCGTCATCTGGTGCTCGGCAGGCGCGGGCGCGACGACGACGCGATCACCGACGAGCTGTGGAAGCTGCGCTCGGCCGCCAACTGGTCGTTCTTGGCGCTACCGCGCCGCAAGCGCAGGGACCGATTCACCGAACGGCTCTACCGCTATGTCGAGGCCGCCGATCCGGACAGTCTCGTCGGCGCGCTGGCCGCGACCGAAGCCGGTGGAGCGGTCGATCCGGTCGGCCAGATTCCGCACTGGCTCTTCGCTTTCGACGCGGCGGGCATCGCCGCGAGCCGGGCCCTCGCGCTGCTGGCCACCCACCCCGATCAGCACGCTCGCGCGACCGCCGACGCCGCCGATCCGCACACCCCGCAGTCCCGCGACTACCTGCGCGCCTGCGTGCTCGAGTCGCTGCGGCTGTGGCCGACGACGCCGGTCATCCTGCGTGACATCACCGAGGACACCGAGTGGCGGGCGGGCGCCGATCGATTCACCATCGAGGGCGGCGCGGCCCTGATGATCGTCGTGCCCGCGTTCCATCGCGATGCGGATTCCCTGCCGTTCGCCGACCGGTTCGTCCCGGATCTCTGGTTGGAAGGACTCGAGCAGCAGTACCCGCAGTTGGTGCCGTTCAGCGCGGGCCCGGCCGGATGTCCGGGCCGCAACCTGGTGTTGTTCACCACCAGCGCCCTGCTCGCGCACCTCATCGAGGCCGCCGACTTCCACTCCCTGCCTACCCCCGCGCTGTCGCCGGACCGTCCCCTTCCGTTGACTCTCGACCACTTCGGACTCGACTTCGCGATCACGCCCGCGGTCACGCGCGCCCGATGACCGCCCCGGTGGTCGCGGTGAGGTCAAGCGAGCGCGGTGCGCAGCTCGAACCAGCCGGTGGTCGGGTCCGCGAAGCCGTGGTAGACGAGCGGCGCGCGCTGGTCGAGAGCGAAGTGCCGGTAGACCGCGAGCATGGCCCGGCGGATGGATTCGGGTTGGAAATCCTCGCTGCGGCGGAAGCCGATGCGACGTTCGGGCAGCAGCGCCAGCCGGGTGATCTCGGCGCGATCGCCGAGATCGAGTCCGAAGGGATCGATGATCAGGTGATCGTGCAGGATCGCGTGCAGGCGTTCGGGGTCGGGCAGGTGCACGGTGCACGGGCGCAGCTCGGCGTGGATCGGCGGTTCGGAGCGGCCGGGCACCGAGGGCGTCTCCAGCGACTCGATGAGCGGGACGTCGGGCCGCGGCGGCGCGCCGGAATCGTCGACGGTCGCCTGTTCCAGCAGGTGCAGGATGTTCCCGCCCGGCATCAGCGGCTCAGGGACGAGGAACAGGGTGACCGACGGGCAGCGGCAACCCTCGCCGGTGAGACAGACCTTCTCGTGCAGCGGGTAGGACATGCGTCCTCCTCCGGGAGCGGGACGAACGATCGGCGAGGGGCGACGCTGCCCGGTCCGGACGCCGATCGGCGGAGGGGCGATCGAAGTGTCAGCGCGTGCTCTTCGAGCCCTCACTGCATGGTAATCCGCGATGACGGCCGGTGGCAGGGCCGCGGAAGACCCCGTTCGGCGGATGCGCGACGGCTGCGTCGTGGTGTGATCGTCGGATGGTGAGTGCCAGTCCCTGTGCGGAGCGCGGATGAACGCGGCGATCCGGCCCGATCTCGGTCTGGCGGCGTTGTGCGTCGGGCTGGCGATCGCGGCGGCCGCGGTGTATCGGGTGGCGTCGCTGGGCTCACCGTTCGTGGCGCCGCGCGCGGCCGTCCGCGGTGCGTTGCAGTTGGCGGCCGTCGCGCTCGTGCTGGCGGCGTCGCTGGCGCACCTGTGGTCGGCGATCCTGGTGCTCGCCGTCATGTTCGTCGCCGCGGTGGTGACCTCGGCGCGGCGCGCGGGCGCGGGGAACTCCGGCCCGTGGCTGGCGCTGGCGCTGGGCGCGGGAGTCGGCGCGGTGCTGCCTGCCATGCTGCTCAGCGGTGTGGTCCCGGTAGAAGGTGTGGCTGTGGTGCCGATCGGCGGGATCGTGCTCGGCGGCGCCATGACGGCGACTTCGCTGGCGGCACGCCGCGCTCTCGACGCCGTCGAACAGCGGCGCGGCGAGGTCGAAGCCGCGCTGAGCTTGGGCTTCACCGAGCGCGACGCGCGGCTGGAGGTGATCCGCCCGACCGCCGCCGACGCATTGTTGCCCGGCGTGGATCAGACCCGCACGGTCGGATTGGTCACGCTGCCGGGCACGTTCGTCGGCGTGCTGATCGCCAGCGGCTCGGCCGTCCAGGCGGGCGCGGTCCAGATCCTGGTGCTCTCGGGTCTGTTGCTCGCCCAGTCGTGCGCGGTTGCGGTCACCATCGAACTCGTCGCCCGCCGCCGCGTCACGCGATGGCACGCGGGCGATTCAGGTCGCGGCGGTCGCGGCGTCGCGGAGCGGCCGGTGAGATCGGCCACCAAATTGTAACTTCGAGTAACAGTTATTTACACTCGGTGCTGCTGGTACCGAGCCGGCGCTCGACTCGAATCCGTCCGTGCACTGAGGAAAACAGTGATCTTCACCGATCTGGCGCATGCGCTCGACAACGGCTGGGCGCTCACCTTCGGCGGTGGCGTCGAACCCGCCGTCCCGACCCCGTCGACGGTGCTCTACGACGAGCCGCACCGGCAGCTGCGCCGCTACGAGGGCGCGTCCGGCTCCGGAAACCCGGTCCTGCTGGTGCCGCCGCTCGCCGTGCACAGCTCCTGCTTCGACCTGCGCCCCGGGCAGAGCCTGGCCCGGTTCCTGCTCGACACCGGACGTGCGCCCTACATCGTCGACTACGGCAGGATCACCTACGCGGACCGGAACATGGGCTTCGAGGAGTGGATCGACGACATCGTCCCCACCGCGATCGCCCGGGTCAGCGCCGAGCACGGCGGAGCAGGGGTCGACGTCGTCGCCTGGTCGCTGGGCGGCACCCTGGCGCTGCTCACCGCCGCCGAGCACGCGGACCTGCCGATCGCCTCGGTCACCGCGCTCGGCACCCCGATCGACTATCGCCACCACCCGATGCTTGCGCCGTCCCGGCTGCTGGCGCGGGTCACCGGAGGACGTGAAGTCGCCTGGGCCACCGAGCTTTTCGGCGGTATCCCGGCGTTCGCCGTGCAGCTCGGGTTCCGCGGCATGGCGCTGCCGCGCGAGATCATGCGCCCGTGGTTCATCGCGCGCAATCTCGCCCGCAGCGAGGCGCTGGCCCGGATGGAGGCGATCGACCGGTTCATCGGACGGATGCCCGGCTATCCCGGACGGCTCTACCGCCAGAACTACCGGCTGATGATCGTCGGCAACCATATGGCCGAGGGCAGCATCCCGCTCGACGCGGACCGCGTGATCGAAATGGCCAAGGTGAGCTGCCGCGTGCTGCTCGTCGGCAGTCTGTCGGACAACATCGCGCCCGCCGCCACGGTCGCGCCCGGCGTGCGGGTGCTGACGGGCGCGGCCGAAGCGCGCTACGTCGAAGTGCCGCGCACCAGCCACCTCGGGCTCGTCGCCGGGCCCGAGGCGGCCAGCTGGTCGGTGCTCGACGAATTCCTCGCGAGCGCGGTGCCTGTGCACCGCTGAGTCGCGCTGCCGGAATGCAGGCCCTGCGCACGGCCGGAGGTACGCCCTGGCTCGGAGGTACGCCCTAGCTCGAGAGTCCCACCAGTCGCGCGCTGACCTCGTCCAGCTGCTGGGCGAGCGCGTCGTCCTGCGCGCGGCGCGACGGCGTCTTCAGCTCGTTGTTCTGGAAGTAGCGTCCGCTGTGCCCGGCGGGCTCCGGCGCGGAGGCGAGATAGGTGAGCCTGCGCCCGCCCTCGGCGGCGGGAATCATGAACACGCGCTTGGCCACCGCCGCGAACGGCCTGCCCCACCACGGCATCGCGTCCCAGATCCCGGTGGCCACCGCGCCGGGATGGAAGGCGTTGACGGTCACCCCGGCGCCTTCCAGCCGCCGCGCCAGCGTGCGGACGTACAGGATGTTGGCCAGCTTGGACTGGCTGTAGGCCTTCTCGCCGGAGTAGCCGCGCGCCAGGCTCAGATCGTCGAAATCCAGGGTGGCGCCGTAGTGCATGACCGACGAGGTGAACAGGATGCGCGCCGGGGCGCTGCGCCGCAGCAGGTCGAGCAGCAGCTCGGTGAGCAGGTAGCCGCCGAGATGGTTGACCGCGAAGGTGGCTTCGACCTCGTCGTCGGTCATCGAGCGTTGCGGGTAGTAGCCGCCCGCGTTGTTTGCGAGCACGTCGAGGCGGTCGTAGCTCGCGAGCACCGTCGCGGCGAGCTCGCGCACCGCGGACTGACTCGCGAAATCGCACACCAGCGTGTCCACCTGCCCCGCGCCCGCCTCGCGGACCAGTTGCGCGGCGTGGACGAGCTTCTCGGGATTGCGTCCGACGAGTATCAGGTGATCGCCTGCTTCGCCCAGTTGCCGCGCGGCTTCCAGACCGATACCCGACGTCGCCCCCGTGATCAGGATCGTCTTCATGAAACCCACACTGCCACAACCGCATGCGGGGCGGGCGTTACCGCGCGGGTTCGGCCGTGTCGTCCTCGGGCGCCGGCGGCGGCGCGGTGGCTTCGTCGATCTGCTCGCCCACGTAGCGCAGCACCACCGCGACCATGGCGGCGACCGGCACGGCGAGGAACGCGCCGACGATGCCGTACAGCGAGCCGCCCGCGGTCACGGCGAGCAGCACCACCACCGCGTGCAACTGCATGCTGCGGCTCTGCAACACCGGTTGCAGCACATTGCCTTCCAGCTGCTGTACCGCCAGGATGACGCCGAGCACGATCAGCGCGGTGGTCAGGCCGTTGCCGACCAGCGCGACGAGCACCGCGAGCGCGCCCGCGACGACGGCGCCGACGATCGGGATGAAGCCGCCGATGAACGTCAGCACGGCGAGCACCGCGGCCAGCGGGACACCGAGGATCACCAGGCTCGCGCCGATCAACACCGCGTCGATCAGGCTGACCAGCGCCTGGGTGCGAATGAAGCCACCGAGGGTGAACCAGACCCGGCGCAGTACCTCCTCGAAGTGCCTGCCGCCGCGGGTCCCGGTCACGCTGTGCAGCCAGGGCAGGAAGCGCGGCCCGTCCTTGACGAAGAAGAATGCCAGCACCAGCACGAGGAACAGCGTGACCAGCGCCGAGGTGGCGGTGGTGACGCCGCTGAAAACGCCGGTGGCGATCTGCTCGGCGCTGGACTGCAATCGCGACACGATGGCGTCCACCGCGGAATCGAGCTGTTCGTCGCGGATGTTCAGCGGCGGGCCCTGCAACCAACGGCGCACCTGGTTGACGCCCTCGGTCGCCTTGTCGGCCAGCTCCGGGGCCTGATCCACCACCGAGGGCACGATCAGCGCGATCACACCGGCGAGCAGACCGAGGAAGCCGAGCAGCGCGAGCGCGGCGGCCAGAGCCGGCCGCAGGCCGTGTTTGGTGAGCCACCGGGTGGGCGGCCACAACACGGTCGCGACGACGACGGCCAGCGCCATCGGCAGGACCACCACCCACAGCCGCGCGACGATCCAGCCGAGCACCCAGGCTCCCGCGGCGATCGCGACGAGGCACAGCGACCACTTCGCCAGCCAGAGCAGTCCGACGCCGATCACACCGCCGCGCTCACGCAGCACGAGCGCCTCGTTCTTGCCGGTGTCGGTTCCGGCGGTGGCCTTGTCCGGCTCGCTCACGACATGCCTTCCACTCGCTCACGCACTCTCACCGGCCCAGTCTCGCACGAGGCAGCGGACCAAGACGGTCACCGACGAGCGGCGGTGGCGGCAGGCGGGATTGCCGCACCGATCTCCGGGTGGTGGCGGTAGGCGGGCTTTTCCGGTTTCCGACGCGTTTCCCGGGTATTCGATCGACAGAGGAGGTGTGTGTCATGCCGAAGGAATGGACCGGCAAACAGGAACGGCAGTACGAGCACATCAAGGATTCCGCGCAGGACCGCGGCGCGAGTACCAAGCGCGCCAAGGAGATCGCGGCCCGAACCGTCAACAAGAACCGCGCCCAGGCAGGCCAGACCAAGACCGCGAGCCGGTCGTCGCTCGAGGACATGTCGCCGCAGCAGCGCGGCGGGCAGCGCTCCGGCGGCAGCGGTCCGAAGGGGCCGACCAGGGATCAGCTGTACAACGAGGCCAAGAAGCGCAACATCAAGGGCCGCTCCACGATGACGAAGAGGCAGCTGCAGAGCGCTCTCGGTCGCTAATCGGTCGCGCCGAGCAGCGCCACCGCGGCGCGCTCGGCGAGATCGGCGGCGTGCGGCGGGATCTGTTGCCCTGCCCGTAGATACCGCCTGACCAGGGCGTAGGGCAGGTCGACGATCGCAAGCAGCACCTGGTCGGTAGCTTGGGCGCCCGTGTCGCCGGTGCGTGCGATCAGCTCGGTCAGCGCGTCTTGGATCGCGGTGTTGGCCCGCGCGGTGTCTTCGCGCGCCTGCCTGCTCCAGTCTCGCTCACCCAATTCCCTCGCCCCCGTGAGCAGCACGGCCGCATCGCGGGGGTTTCGTCGTGCCCAGTCGAGGGTCGCCCGCGCGCTGCGGCGGATCGCCTCCTCGGGCCGCTCGATGGTCAACACCGCGAGCAGTTCCTCGTGGAAGCGGCGCAGCGTGCGTGACCACAGCGCGGCGAGCAGCGCCGGCCGGTCCGGAAAACGGTGATAGACCGACCCGCTCGGCGCGCCGACCGCCTTGGCCACCGCCGACATGGTGACCGCGGCGGGCCCGCCCGTGGCGAGCAGTTCCGCGGCCGCGTCGAGCAGCCGATCGGCGTCGTGCTTCGGTGGTCTTCCCATGTATTGGAGGATATGCTCTAATTCTGTTTTAGAGACAACTCTCTAAAATGCTCGGGCGTCGCCACCGCGACCCCGCACGCCGCCTGATTTCCGCGCACGGCTGAAGAAGGAGCGAAAAACCATGGCCGTCATCAATATTCACGTTCGCCACCTGGCCGCGTCGGCGGCGGAGGCCGGCTCGCTGCTCGACTCGCTCGCGAGCGAGGACGACCGGCTCTGGCCCGCGCCTGCTTGGCCACCCATGCGCTTCGATCGCCCGCTGAGCGTGGGCGCGGCCGGTGGGCACGGTCCGGTCCGCTACACGGTGGAACGCTACGAACCCGGTCGGTGGGTGCGCTTCCGGTTCACCGGCCCGCGCGGCTTCGACGGCTTCCACGAATTCACCGTCCAGCCGACTCCCGGCGGCGTCGACCTGATCCACCTGCTCGCCATGCACGTCCGCGGCCCGGCCCGCCTGACCTGGCCGCTGGCCTACCGCTGGATGCACGACGCGTGCCTGGAGGACTCCTTCGACCGCGCCGAACGCGCCCTCACCGGGTCGGTCCGGCGGCCCGCGCGCTGGAGTCCCGTGGTGCGCGTGCTCCACTGGCTCGCCGACCGTGCGATCGGGCCCGACGCTCCGGTATCCGAGTCCGGCTCGGCGACAACGGCTTCTGTCGCGGGTTAGCCGAACGAAAGCGGTCCCCGTCGGCGAGCGAGCCGTGCCGATCTCCAAGTCCGGCTCGGCGACAACGGCTTCCGCCATCGGTTGGCCGACCCGAAGGCGGGCTCCCGGGCGGCGATCCAGGCGTGCCGATCTCCGAGACTGCCTCGGCGGCAACGGTTTCCACCTGTCGCGTAGCCGAGGCGGACGCTACCTCGACTCGACCGCCGCGGCTGCGGGCTCGTTCGTGTAGAGACGAGCCAGTGCTTCGAGAATTTCCGAGCACCCCGCGTCGATGGTCAGGGTGGCGAGATCGTCGCCGCGGGTGCGGCCGCGGTTGAGGATCACCACGGGGCGACAGTTGGCCGCGGCACGGCGAACGAAGCGCAGGCCGGACATGACGGTGAGCGAGGACCCTGCGACGAGGAGGGCGTCGGCGGCGTCGACGAGGTCGAAGGCGGCGGCGACGCGGTCCTTCGGGACGTTCTCGCCGAAGTAGACGATGTCCGGCTTGAGCATGCCGCCGCAGCGGGCGCAGTCGACCATCCGGAAGCTGTCGGTGTCGGCGACCACGGCGTCGGCGTCGGGCGCGACCTCGACGCCGGTGGCGGTGGCCGACTCGGCGAAGCCGGGATTGGCCGTCTCCAGCCGGTCGGCCAGCGTCATCCGGGAGATCAGGGCGGAACAGCCGAGGCAGCGCACCCGGGCGTAGACGCCGTGCAGGTCGATCACCCCGCGGTGGCCCGCCTTCGTATGCAGCAGGTCCACGTTCTGGGTGATCAATCCGGTGACGACGCCGAGGCGTTCCAGCCGGGCGAGCGCGCGGTGTCCCCGATTGGGGCGGGCGGCGTCCATCCGGCGCCAGCCGATGTGGTTGCGCGCCCAATACCGTTGGCGGAAGGCGGCATCCCCGACGAACTGCTGGTAGGTCATGGGAGTGCGGGGCGGGGAATCGGGGCCGCGGTAGTCGGGGATGCCGCTGTCGGTGGAGATCCCCGCGCCGGTCAGCACCGCGACCCGGCGGCCGGCCAGCACCCCGGCCAACCGCTCCAGCTCCGCATCGTGCGACATGACACGCATCGTAGGCGCAGCGGAACGGAGTCCATCCGAGGACCGCGCACGGCCCGAGCCGAGACGGAGGTACGTCCTCAGTCCTCGACCGTGATGCTCAACCGGGGCCGCTCGGCGTCGCCGGGCCCGGCGAACCGCTCCCCCCCC
>NZ_JBYISM010000032.1:0-120511 GCF_057708605.1 Nocardia sp. bgisy118
GTCGCCGATCCCTGCGACCCGCTCCCACACCGCCTCGATCAGCGGCGCGAGCAGCAGCTCGCCGAGCTGGCGGATGAGGACCGAGACGACCTGCGTCGACTCGCGCCGATCGGTGGAGGCCACGCCCGCCTCGCGCAGCCCGACCACTTCCCGTCGGGTCAGCTCGACCAGCGACTCGAGCAGCTCGATCCGCGTCCCGGAGGGCTCGAGCACCGCGCGCCGGACGTAGTTCACCACCGCGGGGTTGTCGGCCAGCATCCGCCGTACCGCCTCGTCCCGAGCGGTGGCGATCTGCACGGTGGCGCCCACCACTGGCACGGACGCGACGGCGTGTCCGAAGTAGTCGACGACCAACTGGTCGACCGCCGCCTCCAGGCCCGCCTTCGTCTTGAAATGGTGCTGGACGAGTCCGAGCGTGACCCGCGCCTCGGCCGCGACCGCGCGCAACGACACCCGTTCGGCGCCGTACTGGGCGTAGAGGTCCATGGCGGCGTTCCTGATCCGCGCCTTCGCGGTCAGATCCTCGTTGGTCGCCCGCGGATCAACCATGTGCCCTCGCCTCGTCGTTCCTGGATTCGGTGGCGGCGATTCTACGACGAGTAGTACATCGGCTGCGGTGATCAGTTGCGCACCAACAGCACCACACCCGCGGTGATCAGGGCGAGGGCGATCGACGCCAAGCCGTACACCAGGCGGTAGGGACGCAGGAAACCCACCACGCTGTCGACGGCGAAGCGGCCGGGACCGGCCAGCGCGATGGTGACGATGGAGGCGATGATCAGCACCTCGTACTCGACGCCTTTGGGGGCGAAGAACCCGCCGCCCCACCGGACGGAGATCGCGTTGAGCATGGTGCCGAGAACGGCGGCCGCGGCGAGCGGCGTGAGCAGGCCGATGGCCAGCGCGAGGCCGCCGAAGCCTTCGCAGATACCCGCGAGGATCGCGGCCGCCTTGCTCGCCGGATAGCCTTGCGACTCGAAGAACTTGGCGGTGCGGTCGATTCCGGCGCCGTCGAACCAGCCGAAGAGCTTCTGCGAGCCGTGCACGGCCATGGTCAGGCCGAGGGCAAGGCGCAGTACGAGCAGGCCGAGATCGGTGGGAAGCGTGCTGGCGGCCGTTGTCGTGGTCGGTGCTGCTGTTGTGGTCGTCATGTCGAGGTCCTCTCTGTGCAGCCGGTCTGCTGTCGTGGATTCGGTTGTCGAACCGGGTTTTCGGTACTCAGCCGAGTTGGATGGAACGGCGTGCCATGCCGAACCAGTAGCCGTCGATGACGGTTCGCAGGTCGTCGAGGTCTTCTTCGCCTGCGCCGAGGCTGACGAACAGCGGTGCGAAATGATCGGAGCGCGGGTGCGCCCGCCGCGCGGCGGGCGCCTTGTGTTCGAAATCGAGCAGGGCGTCGATGTCCCGATCGGCCAGCGCTCGCGCGCCCCAGTCGTCGAACTCCGCGGTGAACGAGTAGACCTGCTCGTCGTCGGGGGTCATCGCGCGCAGGTTGTGGGTGAAGAAACCGCTGCCCACGATCAGCACGCCCGCCACGCGCAACGGCGCGAGCCTGCGGCCGATCGCCATGAGCCTGCGCGGGTCGAGCGTCGGCAGCGAGAGTTGCAGGACGGGCACGTCGGCGGCCGGATACATCTCTTTGAGAGGCACGTATGCGCCGTGGTCCAGGCCCCGCCCCGGCGCCTCGTGCACCTCGGCGCCGAGCAGTTTGCGCACCTGGTCCGCCAGCTCGGGTGCTCCCGGCGCCGGGTAGACGACCTCGTAATAGTGCCGGGGAAAGCCGCTGAAGTCGTAGATCAGCGGCGCCGTCGTGGTGGCGCCGAGCGCGATGGGCGCGGATTCCCAGTGGGCCGAAATCATCAGGATCGCCGTGGGTTTCGGCAGTTCGGCCGACCATGCGCCGAGTTCGGCCGGCCAGTGCGGGTGGTCGGCGAGCGGGGGCGCGCCGTGCGAGAGATACAGCACGGGCATCCGCTCGGCATCGCCGTCGGCCATGGCTCCTCCAATGCGTCGCTCGGATACTTGTTCAAATTTGAACGACACGACCGTACCTCTTAGTTCAAATTTGAACAACAACGCTAGGGTGGCGGTGTGGACGAACCCAACTGGCTCGACGACGGCGAGATGCGCGCGTGGCACGGATTCCTCGCGGCGGGGGCCCTCGTCAACCGCGAGATCGAACAGCATCTGAAGCGAGAGGGTCTGTCGCACACGCAGTACGAGACGCTGGTCCGGCTGTCCGCCGCGCCGGACGGTGAACTGCGCATGACCGATCTCGCCGACGCGCTCTACACGTCCAAGAGCGGGCTGACCTATCAGGTCGCGCAGCTGGAAAAGGCCGGATTCGTCCGCCGCGCGGCCGCCCGATGCGACGAACGCGGCGTGGTCGCCGTCCTCACCGAGGCAGGACGGCGCCGGTTGGAGCAGGTTGCTCCAGGGCACGTCGCAACCGTACGCCGAGCGCTGCTCGATGTCCTCACTCCGGCCCAACAGCGGGCGATCGCCGATGGCCTCGGCGCGGTCGCCGAGCGGCTGACCGCGCGCTGAGCACAGCGCAAACAAAAGTGGGCGGGCCCATTGGACCCGCCCACTCGTCGTATGTCAGCGATCAGTTACCGCGCTGGTGCGCCTTCTGGCGCGCCTCGTCGACGCTGGCTTCGGCCCGCGCCTTCTCCGCGGCGGCCTCCTTTTGGGCGGCCTCACGCTGCGATTCGGCCTTGCTCTGCTGAGCGCGGCCTTCCTTCTCCAGATTTTCGTTGCCGGTGACGATGCCCGCGGCCTCCTTGACCTTGCCCTTGGCGTCTTCGACGACGCCCTTGACACCTTCGCGGGGACCGCTTTCGTGCTTCGACACGATGTCTACCTCCGAAATCTCGGTTATCGGCTGACACTGGCCGCATACCCGGTCCCTCGGATCTCAATCGCCGTGGCTCGAGCCCGCTACATCAGGTCGCCCACGCGGGAGAGGACGATGTCGGGAATCACCGCGTTGCGCGAGAGCCGGGTCGCAGCGTCATCAGAGGCGTTCGATGACGGTCGCGTTCGCCAGGCCGCCCGCCTCGCACATGGTCATCAGGCCGTAGCGTCCCTCGGTCTGCTCGAGGTGGTTGACCAGGGTGGCCAGGATTCGGGTACCGGACGCGCCGAGCGGGTGGCCGAGGGCGATCGCGCCGCCGCGCGGGTTCAGCTTGTCGGCGTCGGCGCCGAGTTCGTGCTGCCAGACCAGCGGCACCGGCGCGAACGCCTCGTTCACCTCGTAGGCGTCGATGTCGTCGATGCCGAGCCCGGCCCGGTCCAGGACCTTGCGGGTGGCGGGAACGACGGCGGTGAGCATCAGCAGCGGATCGTCGCCGAGCACGGCGAACGAGTGGAAGCGGGCGCGCGGGCGCAGGCCCAGCTTGGTCGCGGCCTCCTCGCTCATGATCAGCGCGGCCGAGGCGCCGTCGGTGAGCGGCGAGGAGTTGCCCGGGGTGATCGACCACTCGATCTCGGGGAAGCGCGCCTTGTACTGCTCGTCGACGAAGGCCGGGCGCAGCCCCGCCAGGCCCTCGGCGGTGGTGGTGGCGCGGATGGTCTCGTCGGCGGTCAGCGTGCCCGCCGCGACCAGTTCGCGGTCGAACCCGCCCGCGGCGGCGGTCTCGGCCGCCAACCGGTGCGAGCGCGCCGCGAACTGGTCGAGCGCGGTCCGGTCGAACTTCCACCGCGCCGCGATCACTTCCGCCGAAATGCCTTGCTGGACCAAGCCTTCCGGGTAGCGGTGGGCGATGGGCCCACGATTGGCGTCCTTGTCCTGCGCATTGGAGAACATCGGCGCCCTGCTCATCGACTCCACGCCGCAGGCGATGGCGATGTCGTAGGCGCCCGCGATGACGCCCTGCGCGGCGAAGTGGGCGGCCTGCTGCGAGGAGCCGCACTGGCGGTCCACGGTGGTGGCGGGCACCGACTCGGGGAAGCCCGCGGCGAGGACGGCGGTGCGCGAGATGTTGAACGCCTGCTCGCCGGACTGGGTGACGCAACCGCCCACCACGTCGTCGACCAGCGCCGGATCCAGATCGTTGCGCGAGACGAGCTCGGCGAGCACGCCCGCGAGTAGCGTCGCCGGATGCACCTCCGACAGGCCGCCACCGGCCTTGCCCTTACCCGAGGGGGTGCGGACGACGTCCACGATGACGGCGGACCTCATAGCTGTCTCCGATCCACTAAGTTAACTGCCATTCTCGACTAAGTTAACACGGATTCACGCAGCTGCGGAACGGGGAACGGCCGAGGGCTCGTTGCGCGGCGTCCCGGGAGTTCGGCGCGGCGCCGAGACCGGCCGTAGCATCGTGCTACACACGTTCGGTGGCCGGCGGGGTGGTGGGCCGCATCGACATGACGAGGAGTTCATGGACAGCTGGCCGGTCACCGTCGCGATGCCGATGGTGCTGACGCTCATCATGTTCGGGCTCGGGCTCGGGCTGACGGCGAACGATTTCACCAGGGTGGTGCGGTATCCGCGCGCGGTGGTGGTCGCGCTGAGCTGTCAGCTCGTGGTGCTGCCCGCGCTGGCGTTCGGGCTGGTGCTCGCGGTGGGTCTGAGCGCGGAGCTCGCGGTGGGGGTGATGCTGCTGATGGCCTCGCCGGGCGGGGCGACGGCGAACCTGCTCAGCCATCTGTTCCGCGGCGACGTCGCGCTGAATGTGACTCTCACGGCGGTGAATTCGGTGCTCTCCGTGATCACCATGCCGCTGGTCGGCAACTTCGCCCTCGGCTTCTTCGAGCCGCCCGGCGCCGATGGTATCGGGCTGCAGTTCGGCAAGGTGGCCCAGGTCTTCGCGCTGGTGCTGATTCCGGTCGTCGCGGGCATCGTCGTCAGGCGGCTGCGGCCCGGTTTCGCCGACCGCATGGACCGACCGGTGCGGGTGGTGTCGGTGGGGTTCCTCGCGGTGGTCACGCTGGCGGCGCTGGTGGCCGAGCGAGGCAACGTGCCCGGCTATCTCGCGGCGGTCGGGCTGGTGGTCGCGCTGCTGTGCGTGACCAGTTTGGGCGTCGGCTATTTCGTGCCGAAGGCGTTCGGCGTCACGCGCACCCAGGCCATCGCGTGCTCGATGGAGGTCGGCATCCACAACAGCGCGTTGGCGATGACCATCGCCATCAGCGTGCTCGGCGACATCCGGATGGCGGTGCCCGCGGGGGTCTACGGCATCGTCATGCTGCCCATCGCCTACCTGGCGGGCACGGCGATCAGCCGCAGGATTCGTCGGGACGAGACGCCCTTGGTGACCTCGGGCGCCTGAGCATCGATCAGTCGCGAGAGCCGGAAATCTCCAGCTCCCGGACATTCGGCGGCGCGGCCGGATCCGCGCCGGTCACCTCCAGCCGGACGAATCGCGCGGCGACCGATTCTGGGAGCGCCCCGGTCGAGGGGTCGGCGGCGACGGCGGACCACGCGTGCCCGTCCTCGGACACCGCGACAGACGCTGCCGCGGGCGCGAATTCGCCGAAGCGGGGCAACACCCGCTCGACCCGGGCCGAGTCGCCCAGATCCACCGTGAGGCTGCCGTGCGCGCCGTCGGGCGCCCACCCGGTGGCGGTGTCGCCGTCGACCGCGGCGTTCGGATAGCGGCCCCGCTCGGTGGACGAGCCGGTGATCGGACGGCAACGGGCGAGGTTGTCGGTGGGGGCGCGGTCAGGGCGGCGGGTCTCGACCGTCAGGGGATCGCCGGGCGTGGCGGTGCGCGTCCCACTCGGCGTCCGCAGCGGCATCGGATCGCCGCCGGTCACCGTCACCGTCGTGCGCTCCGCGCCGATCACCGCATCGAAAGTGCGTCCCTGCCAGTGCATGCCGCGCAGCGTCACGCCGCGTTCGAACTGCGGTGGCAGCGTCGGGTTCACCTCGACGGCGTCGCCGCGCAGCCGCAGTCCGAGCAGTCCGTTGGTGAGCGATTGCAGGAAGCCGCCCGCCGCGGTGGTGAAAGTGAACGCTGGTGCGCCCGCCAGCGGATCGCGGGCGCCCGCCTTCGCGCCGCGCGCCTCGGCGAACTGCGCGAACGGCGGCCGCACGAATGGACGGGCGGCGCGGTCCAGGAACGTGTGACTCGCGCAGCCCGGCGCGCCGATCTCCGCCGCGTCGATGGCGTGCACGGAATCGGTCATCGCCGGACCGTCGGGATCGGTTCGCGCGGAATAGTATTCGAGCACCCGTGCCGCGACGTCGGTCGGCATCGGCCATTCCAGCGGGTAGATGAGCAGCACGGTGTCGGCCTGCTTGATGGGAGTGCCCGCGTAGCCGTCGAATTGGGCGAACACACCGTGCGCCGCGTCGAAGGGCATGCGGAGACCGTCGGCGACGGCGGTCCACTCCGCGGGGTGCGGCGCGCCGAGAATCTCCGCCGCGCGCACCGCGTTGCGCAGGGCGCGCGCCGCGACCGCGTTGGTGTAGACGCTGTCGTCGACGCCGTTGCTGTACTCGTCAGGGCCCGAGACATCGCGCAGCGAGAAGCTGCCGTCCGGATTCGGTGTCACCCGTGCGGCCCAGAATGCGGCGACGGCGCTCATGATCGGCCAGCTCCGTTCGCGCAGATATGCCGTGTCGCCGGTGGCGAGGTAGTACTGCCAGGCCGCCAGCGACACGTCACCCTGGAGATGGATCTGATCGAGGCAGTGCGGCGGATCCCAGCTGTGGCATTCGTCGAGATCGCCGTCCGTCGCGCTGGTCCAGGGGTAGAACGCGCCGGGGAAACCGAGTCGCCGGGCGTTGTCCTTCGCCGCGGGCAGCGTCTTGTACCGGTACTCCACAACGGTTCTCGCCAGCTCCGGCGCGAAATACAGGAGAGCGGGGAACATCCAGATGTCGGCGTCCCAGAACACCGCGCCCGCGTAGTTGTCGCTGCTGAGCCCGACCGGCGAAAGACTGTTGTCCTGTGCCGGATTGCTCGCCGAGTACAGCGAATACAGCGCGCCGCGCGCCCAGGATTGCACATCGGGTTCGCCGGGGATCTCGACGTCGCCGCGCCACAGTCCCGCCCACGTCGCGGTGGTCTCCGCCAGCAGCGCGGCCCATCCCCCGTCCGCTGCCCGCCGCGCGGCGGCCAGGGCGGAAGCGGCGGGATCGGCTCCGGTGCGCGCGGTGTCGACGCCGACGAATTTGGCGGCCGTGTAGGACTGGCCGTCCCGCACCGTGATTCGCGCCTGCTGGCTCGCGCTCAGGTCGTCGCGCGGCGGTGACGGCGCGATCGCCGCATCGGGCCCGGCGTCCATAACGGACACCATCGAACCGGCGAATTCGGTTCCCGCCGTGCGGAATCCGACGCCGACAGCGGCGTCGCCGCGCGGCCCCGCGCCCGTCGGTACGACCCGTCGGGCACCTGCTCCGTCGAGCAGATCGGTGAGCACCAGCTCGCCGGACCAGCGCGGCGTCAGGCGCAGCCGCACCGCGCCGACATGCTGATCGGGCCGGGCGGCGACCACGTCGTACACCAGGTCGGTGGCCCGGCCGTCGGCCGTCGTCCAGGTCGCCTCGGTGCGCACCAGCCCGCAGCGCAGGTGCAGGGTCTGCGCGAAGTTCGTGATCCGCGCGGCGGGCGTCGCGGGAGAGTAGGTCTCGTCGCCGACCCCGACCAGCAGACCCGACCAGTTCGGGATGGCCGCCGCCACCTCGCGGTCGTCGGCCACGCCGGGGGTGTGCCCGTACAGACCGGCGACGAACGCGCCGTCGTAGGCCGGGGTGTACAGCGGCCAGCCGGTGGGCTCGTCGGTCCCGGCGTAACCCGTCCCGCGCGGCGGCACCCGCAGCCCGAGATAGCCGTTGCCGACGAAGGGATGACCGTCGATCAGGGCGTCCACGTCGGTGTTCGTCGGTGTCCATCCGGCGGTCTCGACGCCGATGCCTGGGCACGCCTCATCGCGTCCCGCTGCGGCCTCGTCGTGCCCGGCCACCAGCGCCACCGCCGCCACCAGCGCCAGCACCGTGCCCACGGCGATCGCGAGCAGGATCGGCTGGAAAGGCCGGGCCGAGAAAGACATCGCACCTCCCGTCGTACGCGGCGGCGCCCGCGCGCACGGTCGATTCACTCGGACAACTCGTGGACGGCCGAACCGATCTCGGCCCAGGTTTCGCGATGAAGCTCGTACCAGGAGGGTTTCCCCGTTACCGCCGATCGACACGCCCGTGCCGCGAATCGCGGCCTACCAGGCCTGGTTCGGTGCGGGCATATCCTGTCGGCTGTTGTTCGTCTCCATCGACCACGGCCGGATCGGGCCGGGAGAGGCAGGCCGGATGCGTGCCATCGCGTTCTACGAGTTCGGCGAACCCGACGTACTGCGGCTGGTGGACATCGCCCTGCCGGAGCCGACCGGCGCACAGGTGCGAATCGCGGTGCGCGTCGCGGGGGTCAATCCCGCCGACTGGAAGATCCGTTCGGGCGCATTGGTTTTCGGTGAGCCGAGCTTTCCGCAGTTCCCCGGCGCCGAGGTGGCGGGCGTGGTGGACGCGCTCGGACCGGACGCGACCGGCGTCGCGGTCGGCGACGAGGTGATCGGCTGGACGAGCGGCGGCTATGCCGAGTACGCGCTGAGCGCCGAGGTCGCGCCCAAGCCTGCGGACCTGGCCTGGGCGGATGCCGCCGCGCTCCCGGTCGCGGTGAGCACGGCGGCGAAGGTGCTCGACTTGCTGCGGCCGCGGGCGGGCGAGACCCTGCTGGTCAACGGTGCGTCGGGTGCGGTCGGCTCGATGGCGGTGCAGCTGGCCCGCGCCGAGGGCGCCACCGTCATCGGCACGGCCGCGCCCGCCAACCAGGATCTGGTGCGCGCGCTCGGCGCGATCCCGACCCCGTACGGCGACGGACTGGTCGAACGGGTGCGCGCACTGGCTCCCGACGGTGTCGACGCCGTGTTCGATGCCGCGGGGTACGGCGTGCTGCCCGCCGCGATCGAACTGCGCGGCGGCACCGATCGCATCGTCACCATCGCCGATGGTGCGGCGGCCGAACTCGGCATCGTGTTCTCGGCCGGTCCGGGACCGCGTTCGGCCACCCTGCTCGGTGCGATCGCCGAGCGTGTCGCGCGCGGCGAAGTCCGTCTCCCCGGCCCGGCGCGCGTCTTTTCGCTGGCCGAGGCGGCCGCGGCGCAGCGGGAGATGGAGCACGGCCGCGGACCGGGCAAGGTCGTCTTGACCGTCGAGTGACGGGGCCGTCACTAGGCTGGAGCGATGCGACCGCCTCGGATCCGCAAGCCGCCGCCCGGACTGGCCAGCGATCTCGACGTCTGGCTGATCGGCCGGAGCGCGCGGGTGCGGCCGACGCGCGCCGACCGGCTGCTGCGCAGCCTGAGCACGAGCGCCAATCACAGTCGGCTCTGGATCGGCATCGGCGCGGGCCTGATCCTGCTCGGTAACCGGCCGCTGCGGCGGGCGGGCGCGCGCGGTCTGCTCGCGGTGAGTTTGGCCAGCGGGATCGCCAACGGCATCGCCAAGCCGGTGTTCCCGCGCCGCAGGCCGCCCGACGAGTCGGTGCCGTTCGTTCGCCGTCTGGTCCGGCCGCCGGTCTCGTCGTCGTTTCCGTCCGGCCACGCCGCCTCGGCGGCCGCCTTCGCGACCGGTGTCGCGCTGGAGAGTCCGGCAGCGGCCGCCGCGATCGCGCCCGTCGCCCTCGCGGTCGGCTATTCGCGGGTCCACATCGGTGTGCACTGGCCATCGGACGTGGTAGCGGGCGCGCTGCTCGGCTCGGCGGTCGCGCTGGTCACGCATCGGTGGTGGGCGGCGCGCGCCGACGAACCCGCGTTGCTCGGCCGCGCCGAGCAGGTCGAGCCGGCGCCACACGGGCGCGGACTGCTGCTGGTGACCAATCCACTGGCGGGCAGCGGCAACGGCGAACTGGCGTCGGCGCAGCTGCGCGACGGGCTGCCCGCGGCGCAGATCGTGCAGATCGATCCGGAACGCGATCTGGCGGCGCAACTGGACGTGCGGCTCGACCACGCCGACGTCAGCGCGCTCGGCGTCTCCGGCGGCGACGGAACGGTCTCCTCGGTGGCCGAGGTGGCGGTCCGGCGCGGTGTGCCGCTGGCGGTCTTCGCCGACGGCACCCTCAACCACTTCGCCAGGGACGCGGGCGTCGACGCGGCCGAGCCGACCCTCGCCGCGCTCGAGCACGGCACGGTCGTCCGGGTCGACGCGGCGGAGGTGCGGTTCGACGACGGCGGTTCGCGGATCTTCGTCAACACCGCGAGCCTCGGCGGCTACCCCGACTTCGTGCGGCTGCGCGAGCGGTGGGAGCCGCGGGTGGGCAAATGGCCCGCGGCGGCCGTCGCGATGATCCGGGTCCTGCTCGGCGCGCAGCCGCTGCACACCGTCATCGACCGGGTTCCGACGGCCATCTGGATGTTGTTCGTCGGCAACGGCCGCTACGACCCCGCCGATCAGGTCCCGATGTCGCGGCCCGAACTGCACCGAGGCACCCTCGACGTCCGCTACCTGCGCGCCGACGTTCGCTTCTCCCGTACCCGCCTGATCTGGGCCGCGCTGACCGGCACTCTCGGCAGCTCCGCCACCTACGTGCGCAGAGAGGTCCCCGCGCTCGCGGTGCACGTCGCCGAGAACTCGGTATCGCTGGCCACCGACGGCGAAGTCGATCTTCGCGGAACCGATTTCGTCTTCGCCAGCCGCCCGTCCGCCCTGGCCCTGTTCCGTCCGCCGGAAGCGTAGGCGCCGCCGCGTCGCCGGTTTGCGTGTCCCCGCACGCGCGGTCGGTTTTTGTTCTAGCGTGATCACGGGTCGACGCCGAGAGGGGCCGTGGGATGCGAACGGGGATGCTGGGGCTGGCGGAGTTGCGGGAGCGGGTCGAGACGGGGGAACTCGACACGGTGCTGGTCGCGATGACCGACATGCAGGGACGATTGCAGGGAAAGCGCTGCGCGGCACGATATTTCGTCGACGAGGTGCTCGACCACGCGACCGAGGCGTGCAACTACCTGCTCGCGGTCGACGTCGAGATGACGACCGTCGACGGGTACGCCATGTCGTCCTGGGACACCGGTTACGGCGACTTCGTGCTGCGCCCCGACCTCAGCACGCTGCGGCTGACGCCGTGGTTGCCCGGCACCGCGCTCGTGCTCTGCGACGTCGAGCAGGTGCATCCGGCGGGTGCGCCGGTGGCGGCCTCGCCGCGCCAGGTCTTGCGCAAGCAGCTGGACCGGCTGGCCGAGCACGGGTTGCGCGCCTACGTCGGCACCGAGCTCGAGTTCCTGGTCTTCGACGACAGCTACGAATCCGCGTGGGACCGGGGATATCGCGACCTGCGGCCTGCCAACCAGTACAACGTCGACTACTCGATGCTCGGCACGTCGAGGGTCGAACCGCTCCTGCGGCGGATCCGCAACGAGATGGCCGGGGCGGGAATGTACGTCGAGTCGGCCAAGGGCGAATGCAATCCCGGCCAGCACGAGATCGCCTTCCGCTACGACGAGGCCATGGTCACCTGCGACAACCACAGCATCTACAAGACCGGCGCCAAGGAGATCGCCGCCCAGGAGGATCGCAGTATCACCTTCATGGCGAAATACAACGAGCGCGAAGGCAACTCGTGCCACATCCACCTGAGCCTGCGTGACGAGGAAGGCGAGCCGGTCTTCGCGGGCGACGGCAAGGACGGCACCTCCGCGCTGATGCGGCACTTCGTGGCGGGGCAACTGGACTGCCTGCGCGAGTTCACCTACCTGCTGGCGCCGAACATCAACTCCTACAAGCGTTTCGTCTCGGGCAGCTTCGCGCCGACCGCGCTGGCCTGGGGCCGGGACAACCGCACCTGCGCGCTGCGGGTGGTCGGCGAGGGCCCTTCGCTGCGGGTGGAGAACCGAGTCCCGGGCGGCGACGTGAATCCCTACCTCGCCGTGGCGGCTTCGCTCGCCGCCGGGCTGCACGGCATCGAGCGGCGGTTGCCGCTGGAGCCGGAGTTCCACGGCAACGCCTACCGCTCGCAGCGCCCTCGGGTGCCCAAGACACTGCGGGAAGCCGCTCAGCTGTTCGGCGAGAGCGCCGTGGCCCGCACCGCCTTCGGCGCGGAGGTGGTGGAACACTATCGGAACGCGGCGCAGGTGGAGCTGGACGCCTTCGACGCCGTCGTCACCGATTGGGAGCGAACCCGTGGATTCGAACGACTCTGACCCCGGCGCCCCGCGCCCCGTCATCGGCCTGCCGACCTACGTGGAGCAAGCCCGATTCGGAACCTGGGACACGCGAAGCGCGGTGCTGCAACACGACTACGTCGACATGGTCGACCGCGCGGGCGGCATCCCGGTGCTGCTGCCGCCCACGGGCGCCGCGCGGCCGGAACTGATGGAGCGGCTGGACGGGCTTGTCCTCACCGGCGGCGCGGACGTGGACCCGGCCCGCTACGGCGCGCGGCTCGGTGACGCCGCACTCGGCTACACGCGGCTCGACCGGGACGAGTCGGAGTTCGGCCTTTTCGGCCTGGCCCGCGCGGCCGGTGTGCCGATTCTCGCGGTGTGCCGCGGACTGCAACTGGTGAATGTGGCGCTGGGTGGCACGCTGATCCAGCACCTGCCCGATGTGGTCGGTCACGAGGAGCACTCGGGCGGCAGCGGCTCGTTCGGCGTCACCAAGGTGCTGACCGAGCCGGGCACGCTGGTGGCGGACCTGGCCGGGCCGGAGCTGCGGGCGCACTGCCATCACCACCAGGCGATCGACGCGCTCGCGCCCGGACTCGTGATCAGCGCGCGCTCGCGCGATGGGTCGATCGAGGCGGCGGAATTCCCCGGCGGGCCGTTCCTGATCGGCGTGCAGTGGCATCCCGAGGCCGATCCGGCCGATGATCGTCTGATGCGGGCACTGGTGGTCGCGGCCGCGGCCTACCGGCGGACACGAGTCGGGTGAGAGGAGCGGACGACATGGCGGTAACCCAGGTGGTGAATCCCGCGACCGAGCGGGTCGTGGCGACGGTCGAACCGACGGACGCGGCGGGAACCGACGCCGCCATCGAGCGCGCGCAGCGCGCGGCGGCGCACTGGCGGGAGGTTGCGCCCGGCGACCGTGCCCGGCTGCTGCGCCGCTTCGCCGAGGCGGTCGACGCGGATCTGGAGCGGCTGGCGCGGCTGGAGGTCGACAACGCCGGGCACACCATCGGCAACGCTCGCTGGGAGGCCGGAAACGTCCGCGACGTCCTGCATTTCGCCGCGGGTATGCCGGAGCGCCTGTCCGGCAAGCAGATTCCGGTGGCGGGCGGCCTCGACGTCACGTTTCACGAACCGCTCGGCGTGGTCGGCGTCATCGTGCCGTGGAACTTCCCGATGCCCATCGCGGCCTGGGGTTTCGCGCCTGCGCTCGCCGCGGGGAACACGGTGGTGCTCAAACCCGCCGAGCTGACGCCGCTGACCGCGCTGCGGCTCGGCGAGCTCGCCAGGGAGGCGGGATTGCCCGAGGGCGTGTTCCAGGTGCTGCCGGGCAAGGGTTCGGTGGTGGGGCAGCGGTTCGTCACCCATCCCGCGGTGCGCAAGGTGGTGTTCACCGGGTCGACGGAGGTCGGCAAGCAGATCATGGCGGGCTGCGCCGAGCAGGTGAAGCGGGTGACCCTGGAACTGGGCGGCAAGAGCGCGAACATCGTGTTCGCCGACGCCGATCTGGAGCGGGCGGCGGCCACCGCGCCGTACGGCGTGTTCGACAACGCCGGCCAGGACTGCTGCGCACGCTCGCGAATCCTGGTGCAGCGCAGCGTGTTCGATCGATTTCTCGAACTGTTCGAGCCGGCGGTGCGCGGGGTGCGGGTGGGCGACCCCGGGGCGGAGGACACCGAGATGGGCCCGCTCATCTCGGCAGCGCACCGCGAGCGGGTCGCCGGATTCGTGGAGCCGTCGACGAAGGTGGCCTTCACCGGCCACCGCCCGGAAGGCCCCGGGTTCTGGTACCCGCCGACGGTCGTGCTGCCCACCGGGCCTGCCGATCGGGTGCTCACCGAGGAGGTGTTCGGTCCGGTGGTCGCGGTGCTCCCGTTCGACGACGAGGCCGACGCGGTGCGCCTCGCCAACGACACCGAATACGGCCTGTCCGGTTCCCTCTGGACCAACGACCTCGGCAGGGCGCTGCGTGTCTCCCGGGGCGTCGAGGCAGGCAACCTGTCGGTGAACTCGCATTCCTCGGTGCGGTACTGGACTCCGTTCGGCGGATTCAAACAGTCCGGCCTCGGCCGCGAGCTCGGCCCGGACGCCGCGCTCGCCTTCACCGAGACCAAGAACGTCTTCATCGCCACCCAGTGATCCATCGAACCCAGTGATCCACCGAGAAGGAGATGCGTTGCAGCGCTTACAGGATCGAGTAGCCGTCGTCACCGGCGGCGGCAGCGGGATCGGGCTGGCCACGGTGCGCCGCTTGGCGGCGGAGGGCGCCAAGGTGGTCGTGGCCGACATCGACGCCGCCGCGGGCGAGGCGGCCGCGGCGGAGGTGGACGGCCTGTTCGTGAAGGTGGACGTCACCGACGAGGCTCAGGTCAGGGACCTGTTCGAGGCCGCGGTCGCGGCCTACGGCGGGCTGGACATCGCCTTCAACAACGCGGGAATCTCCCCGCCGGAAGACGATTCCATCCTGACCACCGGTATCGACGCCTGGCGCCGCGTGCAGGAGGTGAACCTGACCTCGGTGTACCTGTGCAGCAAGTACGCCATCGAGCACATGCTGGTGCGCGGCAAGGGCTCGATCATCAACACCGCCTCTTTCGTGGCGGTGCTCGGCGCGGCCACCTCGCAGATCTCCTACACCGCGTCCAAGGGCGGCGTGCTGTCCATGAGCCGGGAGCTCGGCGTTCAGTTCGCCAGGCAGGGCATCCGCGTGAACGCGCTGTGTCCTGGCCCGGTGAACACGCCACTGCTGCAGGAGCTTTTCGCCAAGGACCCGGAGCGGGCCGCGCGCCGCCTGGTGCACATTCCGCTCGGCCGCTTCGCGCAGCCGGAGGAGATCGCGGCCGCGGTCGCCTTCCTCGCGAGCGATGACGCCTCCTTCATCACCGCCTCGCAGTTCCTGGTCGACGGCGGCATTTCGGGGGCCTACGTCACGCCGATCTAGGGCTTCACGGCCGCCCGGACGGGGTCATCGAGCCGGTCCGGGGCGCTCGGCCGTGTCCGCTTCGATCGAGCCTCCTCGTCGCCTGTGTGACGACAATCACATTCACCGGTTGTGGTGCAGGTGGCCGGGTATTCGCCGAACGGTGGCGCGGGTGCGCCGCCGTTTGGTCCGCGTGAAACCTGGGTATCGGTTTGTTCCGTGCCCGGCCCCCGTTTTTCGAGGTGGGCCGGACGGATGAATCGAGGCCCGAGGGGACGGGTCGGTGAGGAGACGGTCATGACCGATCGCGGACAGGATCCGACGCGACTGAGGCGCTCGGTGGCCGCGTCGGCCATGGGCAACGCCACCGAGTGGTTCGACTACGGCGTGTACGCGGCGACGGCCACCTATCTCACCGACGCGTTCTTTCCCGGCGAACTCGGGACGCTCGGCACCATGCTCGGCTTCGCCATCGCGTTCGTGCTACGCCCGCTCGGCGGCATGGTGTGGGGTCCGCTCGGCGACCGGATCGGCCGAAAAGCGGTGCTGGCCACCACGATTCTGCTCATGTCGGTGGCGACCGGCGCGATCGGCCTGTTGCCGACGCACACCTCGGCCGGCGGGCTCGCCCCGGTGCTGCTGATCGCGTTGCGGGTGTTGCAGGGCTTCTCTACCGGCGGCGAATATGGCGGCGCGGCAACGTATTTGGCGGAGTGTTCGACCGATCGGCGGCGCGGGTTCTTCGGCAGCTTCCTGGAATTCGGCACGATGGCCGGGTTCGTCGGCGGTTCGGCCGTGGTGCTCGCCTGCCAGCTCGCGCTCGGATCCGACGCCATGCACGACTGGGGTTGGCGCGTCCCGTTCCTGCTCGCCGTCCCGCTCGGCCTGACCGGCTGGTACTTGCGCGCCAAGCTCGACGAATCGCCGGTCTTCCAGGAGGTCGCCGAGAACCCGCACCCGCCGACCGGGCTGCGCGAGCTGCTGACCGGCTACCGGCGCGAGATCCTCACCCTCGGCGGGCTGGTGATCGCCCTCAACGTGGTCAACTACACGCTGCTCACCTACCAGCCGACCTACCTGCAGAAAACCATCGGGATGTCGGAGTCGGCCACCACCGCGATGATGCTGACCGGTCAGCTGGTGATGATGCTGGTGCTGCCGTTCTTCGGCAGGCTCTCCGATCGAGTCGGCAGGCGGCCGATGTGGTTGTTCTCGCTGATCGGCCTCGCGGTGTTCGCGCTGCCCATGTACTGGCTGATGGGGCAGGGCACGGCGTGGGCGATCGTCGGGTTCATCGTGCTCGGCCTGCTGTACGTGCCGCAGCTGTCCACCATCAGCTCGACCTTCCCCGCGATCTTCCCGACGCACGTGCGCTACGCCGGTTTCGCCTTCGCCTACAACGTTTCGACCGCGGCCTTCGGCGGCACCGCGCCGCTGGTGAACGAGGCCGCGATCGAATCGACCGGCTGGGTGCTCTTCCCCGCGGCGTACATGGTCGCCGCGTCGCTGATCGGCCTGGTCGCCTGGGTCTTCCTGCGCGAGACCGCGGGCACGTCGCTGCGCGGAACCGCGGTCCCGGACGCCGACCGCGAACCGCTGCCCGCGGTGGTGCAGCCCGCGACCTGATCCTGTCCGCAGAATCACAGCTCCGAGGAAAGGCCCCGCCACGCGGTGGCGCGTATTCAGCGCTGTCGCAGCCGGGCACCTGTAGCTGCGGCAGGCTGGGACGACCCGCCGGTTCACTCGCCGCAGAATCGAGGTAGCCAGCATGCCCACCGGCTCGGCCTGCTGCGCACCGCCGGTGTGGTCTATCAGTTCCGGCATTCCGACTTCCAGGACCATCTGGCGCATCATCCAGGTGTTCCGGAACAGGTCGGTCGAAGTGGTCGGGCACCGTCGGTTCTCGGCGGTGGCGGGGACGCGCGGGCGCCGAAACTGTAGCGGGCGAGCCTATTCCGCGGCAGGCTCGGTGTCCTCGTCCGGGTCTGGCCAGTCGTCGGCGATGATCAGCTTGCCGGTGCTCAGCATCTGGTCGTAGTGCTCGGCGACCAGCGCGGGGGGATAGGTCGGCCAGTACGAGACCGCGCCGGTGGCCTTGTCGATCACGCTGACCGAGCCGCCGATCACCGGTGGCGGCAGCGGGGAGTCTCCCTCGGGCACGGGACCGTGGATCGCGACGACGACGAAGCCGCCCTCGAATTCGGTGACCACGTTGGTGATTCCGGTCGCGCGCTCTTCCGGAGAGGACAGGTATTCGGCGGCGATGTGTTCGGCAGCGGGGAGATCCACCGGCGTGGTCGTTCGGGTGGGGTAGGCGTGGACTTCCATGGTGCGGTGGCGGGATCGAGCGGCGATCGACCGCCTGCTCCTTTCGTCGTTGCTGTGCAAGAAGATACGCCGCCCGCGAGTGTCTCAGTCGAACTGGACCGTGGCGAGCATGGCGCGGGCCAGTTCCTCCGGGTTCGTCGAGTCGGCCAGCGTGGAGTCCGTGAGCGCGCCCTCCCGCCACAGTGCGGCGAAACCGTGCACCAGCGACCAAGCCGCCAGCTGAGTGGCGCGTTCGCGCCCGTCGGTGCGCTCGGGTCGGAGGTCGGCGACGCCGGAACGCAGCGCCGCGCCGGAGCGGGTGCGCGCGGCGCGGAGCTCGGGATCGTCGGCGCGCAGCAGGTCGCGGCGGAACATCACGTCGAAGTGTCCGGGATGGTTCAGCGCGAAACGGACGTACGCGACCGCGACGTCGCGGAAATCCGGCCCGGCACTGTCGAGTTCGGCGCCGAGCAGGTCGTAGCCCTCGGTCGCCAACGCGGTGAGCAACCCGGCGCGATCGCCGAAGTGGTGCGCGGGCGCGGCGTGTGAGACGCCCGCACGTCGCGCGAGTCCGCGCAGCGAGATCGCGTCGACGCCGTCCGCGGCGATCTGCTCGGCCGCCGCGGTCAGGATCGCGGTGCGTAGGTCGCCGTGGTGATAACCGCTCTTCGCCATACCCCGATAGTGGCCGACAATCTTGTCGTTGACAAGTTCGGCGGTCGTCCTTAATCTTGCCACTGTCAAGATTGGTTCGTCGTAATCCCCAGGGAGATACTCATGGCCCCCCTCGTCGTCCTCGCCGTCGTCACCGCGCTGGCCCGCCTCATCGGCCTGCTCGGCGAGATCGCATGGCTCGCTTCGTGGTCCGACGCCGTTCGTCTCGGTCTCGCCGCCATGTTCGCGCTGACCGCGGGCGCGCACTTCCAGCAACCGCGCCGCTCGGCGCTGATCGAGATGGTGCCGCCCCGGCTGCCCGCCGCCCCGGCGCTGGTCACGCTCACCGGCGTACTGGAGATCGCGGGCGCTGTCGGCCTGTTGATCCCGGCTACGGCGGACCTGGCGGCGGCGGGTCTCGCCGCGTTGCTGCTGGTGATGTTCCCCGCCAATGTGCGGGCAGCGCGACGGGGTGTCGGCGTCAAGACGATGCCGCTGCCGCTGCGGACCCTCGTGCAGGTGGTGTTCCTCGGCGCAACCGTCCTGGTGATCGCCGGCTAGTACGAATTCCACTGCCGCGCCGCGACTCTGACCGAGATTGCCGATGTCCGGCGGGATTCGAGCGGCACCGCCCGGCTGCGCCGGACCGGGCGGCGCGAGGAAGGATGGAGCCATGTCCTTCACGATTACCGATGGGGTCGCCTGGGCGATCATCGGATCGCTGATCCTGGTGCTCGCCGGTAGATTCCTCCTTGTCCGCGACACCGTAATCGATTACCTCGTGAATCGGTTGCTGCTGTGCAGCTTGCTCACGCTGCTGCTGTACCGCTGGTCGAAGACGGGGCCGTTCGCTGGGGTGGTGGAGCAGCTCGCGATCGGATGTGTGGTGCTGTCGACCACCTATCTCCTCGGCATCGCGCGTCTCGAGGGGCCGAACGAGGACATGAGCCGGGTCCGGCGGCGCGAGCGGCGCTACTGCGCGATCGCACTGGCGTGCACCGCGGCGATTCTCTTCGCCGGGTGGTCGGCCGACGCGGAGGGTCTGCCCCTGGATTTCGGAATCGGTTGGCAGGGCTTCCTTTTCTTCCTCTCCTTCAGCGTGCCGATCACCGCCAACACGGTCCTGTTCGCTATCCGCGGGATTCGGGAGCTGCAAACCGGGAGCCGTGAAGCAGTCGAGAAGCTGGTCGCGCTCGCGCTGGTCGCCGTCGACGTCTTCTCCTGGACGAGTCAGCTGCTGTGCGTGTCACAGCTCGTGTTCGGGCGACCCGATCTGGGGCCACACTTGCCCCGTGTCGAATGGACCTTCACCGTGTGCATCGCCGCCAACGGTGTGCTGCTAGCACTGCCCCTGGCTACCGCATTGGGTGAGGCGGCCGGGCTGGACGCAGCGGGCCGCTCCCGCCGCAGGCTGCGCGTGCTGTGGCGCGACCTGACCGAGGCGGTTCCCGAAATCGTGATGCCGCCGGGTGTCGGCACCGGCAGCCACGGCCGGTTGTTCCGGATGACCGTGGAGATCCGCGATGCCATCCTCCACCTCGGGCCATACCTACCTCCAGTCCACGATGAAGGGGACGACCTGCGTGGTGGCCGCGGTGAACTCGATCGATTCGCGCATCGGCTGGCGCTGGCGACCGCCGCGCGCAAGTCGGGTGCGCAGCCCGGAAACCCAAGGGGCGCAGAGCTACTCGAGCTACCCGCCCGGGACTTCGACGCCGATCTGCGCCAGCTGCGTGAGCTGTCTCGCGCTTGGGTGAGAATGCGGTCCTCGGGAATGCCCGCCGACGAAAGCGCCCGGCCGACCCTGTCCCCCCCTCCTAGGACAGGCCCGGCCGGGCTGAAATAAACAATGCCTTGGGGGTCTTGACAGCGGCTTAAAGGGGACTTAAAAGGGGTTAGGTGCGGGAGCGGGGGAGTTGGGTGAGGAACTCGGCGTTGGTCTGCGTCTGGCGCAGGCCCTCCAGCAGCAACTCGGTGGCGTGATTGCCGTCGACCGCGGCGAGGGTGCGGCGCAGCTGGTGGGTCGCGGCGAGTTCGGTGGGGGTGAGCAGGAGTTCTTCCTTGCGGGTGCTGGACTGGGCGATATCGACGGCGGGGAAGACGCGGCGGGCCGCGGTGGCGCGGTCGAGTTTGAGTTCGGCGTTGCCGGTGCCCTTGTACTCCTCGAAGATCACCGTGTCGGCCAGCGAACCGGTTTCCACCAGGGTGGTGGCGACGATGGTGAGCGAACCGCCGTTCTCGAAATTGCGTGCGGCCCCGAGGAATCGCTTGGGGAGGGCGAGGGCGGCGGCGTCGACGCCGCCGGAGAGGACGCGGCCCGAGGTGGGGGCGGCATTGTTGTAGGCGCGGGCGAGGCGGGTCAGCGAGTCGAGCAGGACCACCACGTCGCGACCGGTTTCGGCGAGGCGTTTGGCGCGTTCGACGGCGAGTTCGGCCAGCGCGATCTGATCACGGGGCGGGCGGTCGAAGGTGGCGGCGGCGACGTCGGCGGGAACGGTGCGGGCCAGGTCGGTGACCTCTTCCGGCCGCTCGCCGACGAGCACGAGAAGGAGCTCGCATTCGGGGTGGTTCTTGGCGATGCCGTGCGCGATGGCTTGCAGCACCGAGGTTTTGCCCGCCTTGGGCGGCGCGACGACGAGGGCGCGCTGACCCTTGCCGATGGGCATGACAAGGTCGGTGACGCGGGTGGTCAGCTCGTGCGGCTCGGTTTCCAGGCGCAGGCGCTGATTGGGGTAGAGGGGGATCAGATCCTCGAAGACGGGTCGCTTGCGCGCGCTGCCGGGGCTCTGGCCGTTGACGGTCTCGACGCGGACGAGCGGGTCGCGCTTCGCGCCGCGCTGCCCGGACTGTGCCGCGCCGGTGACGAAATCGCCTCGGCGTAAGCCGTTTTCGCGGACGAGCCGGGGCGGCACGTGCAGGTCGTCGTCCCCGGGGAGGTATCCGTCGACGCGCAAGGTGGCTGTTGCGCCGACGATGTCGAGAATGCCGGCGACCGGTCGTTCGGCGTATTCGGCGCTGGTCTGGTGAGAGTTGTTGTCTTTCATGATGTTTCCTTACTGGGATAAGTGATGCGGTGGCGAAAGCCATGAGTGCGGAAGAGATCCGGTAAACCGCGATACCGTTCGGCGCGGCGGGCCGGTTCGGGTGATGGGTCCCGTTCGTCGCGAATCCGAGATCGCGGAAAAGGGGAGTTCGGAGTCGTCCGTGGGAGGAGTATCTACAACCACGAGGGCGACAGCGCCGAGGGTACCCGCCGCGCATCGATCAGCGCAAGGATGAACCTGCCCGGCATGCGCTCCGTACCCGTTTGTGACCGGCCTTGTGCTCAGCCACAGACGGGAGGTCCATCATGCCCGCACTCGAGCCGTTCTACCGGGACGTCCAATCGCACTACGACGTATCCGACGATTTCTACCGGTTGTTCCTCGACCCCTCGATGACTTACAGCTGCGCCTACTTCGAGCGCCCCGGTATGAGCTTGGAGCAGGCACAGCTGGCCAAGATCGACCTCGCGCTCGGCAAGCTCGGCCTGCGGCCGGGACTGCGCCTGCTCGACATCGGATGCGGTTGGGGCGCAACGATGTTCCGCGCGGCGCAGCAGTACGGGGTGGCGGTCGTCGGGCTGACGCTGAGCCGCAATCAGTACGACCACGTGGTGGCCGAGATCGAGCGGCTCGGGCTGCCCGAGGTCCAGGTCCGCCTACAGGGTTGGGAGGAGTTCGACGAACCGGTGGACCGGATCGTCAGCATCGGCGCCTTCGAACATTTCCGGCGGGAGCGGTACGCGGCGTTCTTCGAGCGCTGCTACCGGATGCTGCCCGACGAGGGAAGGATGCTGCTGCATACGATCGTCGGCTTCACGCTCAACGACCTGCGCCGGATGAATATTCCCTTCACGCGGGACGACGCGCGGTTCAGCCTGTTCATCAGGAAGGAGATCTTCCCCGGCGGGCAGCTGCCGCGACCAGCGGAGGTCACCCGGTTCGCGGGGCAGGCCGGACTCGGCACCGAACGAATCCAGCCGCTGCAGGAGCACTACGCGCGGACCCTCGATCTCTGGGCGGCGGCGCTGGTGGCCAACCGCGAACGCGCGGTGCAGCTCACCTCCGAGGAGGTGTACGCCCGCTACCTGAAGTACCTGACCGGCTGCGGGGCGCATTTCCGATGCGGGCACGTCGACGTCATGCAGTTCACGATGGTGAAACTGGGCTTATAGGACGGCCTGGGTCTGGGTCACCTTGGCGACGAGTTTGTCCGCGTCGTCGCGGATTTCCGTCTCGACGACGATGAACGAGCGGCCCGCGTGCAGGGGGCGTGCGGTGGCGACGGCGTGGCCGGAGCGCACGGCGCGCACGAAGTTGGACTTCGACTCCACCGTGGTGGTGCCCTGCTTGCCCTCGGGCAGATTGAGGAACGCGCACACCGCGCCGGTCGCGTCGGCCAGCGACATCAGCACGCCGCCGTGCAGCATGCCGCCGAGCGTGCACAGCGACTCGTCCCAGGCGATCCGGCTGCGCACCAGCTCGGGGCCGTGCTCGAGCACCTCGATGCCGAGGCGCTCGGTGAACGGCATGGACTGGTGGAAGAGCTTGGTGCCGGTCTCGTCGATCATGGCGACCATGCTGCCGGGCGGTGGCGCGCCGGTCGATTACCTCAGGGGTAATCGGCGTCGATCCGTGTGTGCTTGGCGGGAATCCGCGCTCCGGTCTCGCGCGGCGGTCAACCCATGCGGGCGACCACCGCGTTCGGCAGATGGGGCAGTACGACATCCACCAGCCGCCACGGCCAGCCGGGCACGCAGGCCCGCGTCTGTTCCCGCTCGATCGCCCGCACCATCGCGGCAACGCCCTTGTCCAACGGCGCGAGCATGCGGGCGTCGCCCGCCTTGTCGGCCATGTCCGTCGCGATGAATCCGGGCAACAGCGTGGTGACCGCGATGGGGGATTTCGCCAATTCCGCCGCCAGGCCCTCGCCCAGCGCGGCCAGCCCAGCTTTGCTGGCGGAGTACGCGGCCTTCTTCCTCGGCAGTCCGCGCACCGCGCTCATCGACGACACGAGCACCAGATGTCCGGAATTCTGCGTGCGGAAGATCTCCATCGCGGCCTCCACCTGGGCGAGCGCGCTCACGAAGTTGGTGGTGGCGGTGGCGAGGTTGGCGTCGGCGCGACCGCTGCCGATCACCGCGCCTTTGCCGAGTCCCGCGTTCACGATCACCCGGTCGAGTTCGCCCAGTTCGTCGCGCAGTTCGCCGAATACGCGCGGCACCGCGGCGTGATCGTCCACGTCGAGCGCGCGAAGGGCGACGGTGATGCCCGGGTGCGCGGCCGTCAGTTCGGTGCGCAGGTCTTCCAGCAGCTCCAGCCGTCGTGCGCAGAGCGCCAGATCGCGCCCTTTGGCCGCGAAGTCCCTTGCCATACCCGCGCCGAGGCCGGCGCTCGCGCCGGTGATCAGAATCTTGGTCCTCGTCATGCGGCCGACCTTAACGCGGGCGCCCGCGAGGAGTCCGCCGCCTGCGGGACCTCGGTCCTTCGATCAGAAGCCGGACGAACCGGTCGGTGGCAGCTGCGACACCCTCCGCCACGCGCCGCAGTTCACGGTTTTGAAGGCGACATCGGTCGGCTTGATCTCCGCGCGGACCGGGCTCAGCCGGGTGAAGTTGTTGCCGATGATGTATTGCATGTTCGTGTTGTCGCCCTCGACCTTCCACAGCCTGCGCCAATCGCAGCCATAGGCGAGGTCGGGAGTTCCCGGCGCTTCCCAGACTCCGGGGAGGATGTCGACGCCGACCATGTAGAGGCCGTCGCCCGCCATCACGGTGGCGGGCTCGGCGGCCGCGGTTCCCGCTCCGAACAGGGTCGCGGCGGACGCCATCGCCCCCGCGATCACTAGCATGCGCATGCGCTTCTTCTCCTCGGTATCGACGCCCTGGCTGGACGGCTGACCTGCGAAGATCCCCGCATCTTCGTGGCCAGATCTACCAGAGTCGTCCGCCGGAGAGGGGGTATTCGATCGATTTCCGTCAGATGCGTGCGCTGTTCGCATGAATCCGCCGTAATCGCCGATCGCTGATGTCATCGGACCGGGCGGCCGCGATATCGATGGTGTGAGAGGTATTCGGCCGTTGCGCGCGCTCACGGAGCGGCGGCGAACGTGTGGCGCCCATTGCGCGGGCCTGTGCACCGAAGACGGTTTGGCTGAGGTGCTTGCCGCCGATCGCGGCCTGCTGCACTGGCGTGCGCTCCGTGGTCTCGGGGACGCGGGCGTGGCCGAGCATGCGGTGCAGGAGACGTTGCTGCGGGCCTGGCGTTCCTGTGCCCAGTTCGACGCGCGCCGCGGCAGTGTGCGCACCTGGCTGCTGGCGATCGAGCGCAACGTCATCATCGATATCGCCCGTGCCCGCGCGGCGCGGCCGTTCGACACGGCGTGGGACGAACTCAGCGAGATCGCCGCGACGCCCGTCGCCGACCCCGATTTCGTGGACGGACTCGTCGACGGACTGCTGGTCGCCGAACTGCTGTCCCGGCTGCCCTCGGCCCAGCGCGAGGCGGTCGTCGAGGTGATCCTGCGCGACCGCGCGTACCGGGAGGTGGCCGCCGACTTCGGTGTTCCGGTCGGCACCGTGAAGACGCGCGTGCACTACGCGCTGCGATCGCTGCGGCAGCTCCCGCAGGGCGCCTGACCCGGGCGGCGATCGGGTGACCGGTCCCTCTACCGTGTTCGGCAGTGCCCGAACCAGGTGGGAGATCGACCGATGAAACCCGAAGACCGTGGTGAGCTGCGCATCGATCGGCGGACCGCGCTGGCGGGCGCCGGTGCGGCCGCCGCTGCCGTCACCGTCGCCGCGTGCGCGCCCGCCAAGCCGTCCGCGAGCGAAGTCGCGCCAGGCACCGAGGTCGCGAAGGTGGCCGACGTGCCGGTCGGCGGCGCGGTCATCTCGAGCGGCACCGTGGTGACCCAACCGCAAGCCGGTGTGTACCAAGGATTCTCGGCCGCCTGCACGCACCTCGGATGCTCGGTGTCGAAAATCGAGCGCGACACCATCGTTTGTCGCTGCCACGGCAGCGCCTTCCGCTTCGACGGCACCGTGGCCACCGGCCCCGCCGAACGACCCCTCGCGCCGCGCCCCGTTCGCGTCGACGGCGACCGCATCGTCACCGCCTGACGAACGCTGCTGCGCGGAAGCTGTATCCGTCTGCGCGGCGGTCGACAAGGTATTGCTGATACTTCTGACCAGGTGAGATTGCTTTGTCGGCCTTGGTAACAGTTCGATAACTGTCCTTGCTTCGCTGAGTGGCGCGTTGCAAGAGTGGACCACTGGGTTTGGTGTTACTAATGGGAAGGGAGGGGTGCTCCGTCCCGGGGCGCCGACCGAACATGAAGCCAAGCATCATCAAGGCCGGTATCTCCACCACCGTCACGGCCGCGGTGACCGCGACGCTCGCCGGGTTCGTCCCCGGAACCGCGACGGCCGTTCCCGTACCGGATGTGACGGGCAAGCTCGCAGGCAGAACGGTTTTCCTCGACCCCGGCCACCAAGGGGCGGACCACGCCGAGAACCTCGGCAGGCAGGTGGTCAACGGCCGCGGCGGCACCAAGGACTGCCAGACCACCGGCATGACCTCCGTCAACGGCGTACCGGAACACACCATCAACTGGAACGTCGCCCAGCTGGTCAAGACCTCGCTGGAGAGCTTCGGCGCGCGGGTGGTGCTCAGCCGCCAGGACGACAGCGGCTGGGGCGGCTGCATCGACGAACGGGCCCGCGCGGCCAACGACTCCGGCGCCGCGGTGGCGGTGAGCATTCACGCCGACAGCGCGCCGTCCGCGTTCCGCGGCTTCCACCTGATCGTCCCGCAGCTGCCGGTGCCCGACGCCAAGGTCGACCAGGTCCAGTCCGGACCCGGCTTGGCCGCGACGAGGTCGGTCCGCGACGCGTACCTGGGTGCAGGATTCCCCGCGGCGACCTACGCCGGGGTGCAGGACGGACTCCAGACGCGATCCGATATCGCGGGACCGGCGCTGACCACCGTGCCGAACGTGTTCGTCGAAATGGGCAACGGCGCGAACGCGGAGGACGCCGCGCTGCTGGAGAGTCCCGACGGACAGCTGAAGCACGCCGTCGCGATCACCACCGGCCTGGTGAGCTACCTGCTCGCCGCTCCGCCCGCGGCGAGCGGATCGGCCGCCGACCAGCCCGCGTCCGTGCCCGGTCAGGGTGTTCCGGCGCAGTCCGCGCCGAATGCCGACGGCTCGACCGCGAACGGCGGCTCGACACCGAACGGCGCGGCGCAGAGCGCGCCCGGCGGAACGACACCCGGCACCCCCAACGGCTCGGCGCAAAGCGTTCCCGACCCCACCGCGCCGCAGGGGGAAACCCTCCAGGGGATGTCTCCCGGCGTCAGGTCCGCTCCCGGCAGTCAGCCGATGCCGGGCAGCCAGGCGAGCCCCGGCACCCAGACGAGCCCGGGCAACCAGCTGACGCCGAACAACCCGGCGACACCGGGAACCTCTGCACTGCCCGGTACCCAGTCGACGCCGAACGTCGAGTCCAACTCGGAATCCAGCACTCTCGGCGTCCTGGCGACCACCGTGCTGGAAATGCTCATGCCGCTGGCCCGGGCGCTCGGCATGGACAACACCGCGATCACCACGGAGCTGATCAACCTGGCCTACACCCTGGCGAGCAAACTGTTCGGCCCCGCGCGCTAGCCGTCACGCCACCGGACGCCGCCCGATTCACCGGGCGGCGTCCGGCCGTTTTCGCGCCGTCGCGCGCCACACTAGGGTGGTCCGGGTGGCTGACCGGATTCCTGTGCTGATCGTCGCCGGCTTCCTCGGTTCGGGGAAGACCACCCTGCTCAACCACCTGCTACGCAACAATCGCGGCACCCGAATCGGGGTGGTCGTCAACGACTTCGGTGCCATCAACATCGATTCCATGCTCGTCGCCGGGCAGGTCGACGCGATGGTCTCGCTCGGCAACGGCTGCGTCTGCTGCGCGGTCGACGTCACCGAGCTCGACGAGCTGTTCACCCGGCTGGCGCAGCCGCGGGCGAACATCGACGTCATCGTGGTCGAGGCCAGCGGGCTCGCCGAGCCGCGCAACCTCATCCGGATGGTGGTCGGCAGCGACAATCCGCGCATCCGTTACGGCGGTCTGGTCGAGGTGGTCGACGCCGAACAGTTCCCCGTCACCAGCGAACGGCACCCGGAACTGCTGACTCATCTGCGCCTGGCCGACTTGGTGGTGGTCAACAAGGCCGACCGGGTCGCCGCGACCGAGCTGGACACGTTGCGCGGCGAGCTGGCCGACCTGGTCGGCGCGGTGCCGGTGTACGCGACGACCCGCGGACGCATCGATCCCGGCCTGTTGTTCGACGAGCCGTTGCGCGCGACCCCGCGCGTCGCCGAGCAGTTGAGCTTCGACGAACTGCTCGCCGACCACGACCACGACCACGACGACGAGCACCGTCACCTGCACGACGACTACACCAGCGTCTCCTTCACCAGCGAACGGGAATTGGATCCCCGCAGGCTGATCGGCTTCCTCGAGGACCCGCCGCCCGGCCTGTTCCGCGCCAAGGGCTTCGCGGCCTTCGGCGTCGCGGCCGAGCGCAGGAAGTTCGTGTTGCACATGGTCGGCAGGCACATCGTCTTCGAACCGGGCGCGTGGCGTCGCGGCGAACCGCGCACCAGCCGGCTGGTGCTGATCGGGGCGGGCATGCCCGCCGACACCGCCCTGTCGCGCCTGCGCGAGACCGTGCACGCCGATGACGATTTCCTCGACGAGCAGGCGATGCTCGGGGTGTGGCGCTACACCCCGCACTGAGGCGCCGCACATTGGCGCGTTTTGCCCGAAGGTGGCGCGTTCGGCGCTTTCGCGGCGGCCGCGTTGTCGGAAGACTGGCTGCACGCCCGCCGTGTCGGGGACGGCGCCATGCGCCGCGCACGGCGTCGGTCCAGAACCGTGATCGACCGTATCTTTGTGCGACCGAGGGGAGAGTTCGGTGTCCGAGACGTGGGAGAGCGCCACCGCTTACGTAATCGCCGCGCTGGAGGGCAAGGGGACAGCCACCCGCGACGATTTCGACGTACCGGCGATCGTCGCTGCCACCAGAGACATCGCCGAGAGCTGGGATTTCCGGATCATCGAGGACGCCACCTTCTGGCGTATCGCGGCCAGCTTCCTGCGCGTGTGAGGTATCAGTCGAACAGCTCACACCGGTGCGCGTGCTCGGCGACGCCCCAGCGGCGCGCCGCGCGGCGCATCGATCCCGCGTCGGAGTAGCCGAGCAGTTGCGCCTGCCGCGCCTTGCTCAGCGAACCCGCCGCGCTCGCCTGCCGCAATCGGGCGTCGCGCGCCCGGTCGAGTTCCTTGCGCCACGTCGTCCCGGCTTCCATGAGCCTGCGCTGCAAGGTGCGCGGGCTGGTGGCCAGCCGCCGCGCGACGCGGTTCAGCGAGGCATCGCCCGCGTCGAGCGCGTCGGCCAGCGCCTCGGCCACCCGCCGCGGCCAGGCCGAGGGCAGCGGCGGTGGCGGTGGGAGGGCGTCGGCCAAGGGGCGCAGGATCTTCGCCAGCACCGGGTCGGCGGTGGTCAGCGGGAGGTCCATGTCGGAGGAGCGGAAGGTCATCGAGTCGACCGGAGCATCGAATTCGATGGCGGCCGTACCGAATACCTCGACGTAGGGGCGATGATCGGGGGGCGCCTGCTGGCGCAGCGCGACCCGGACCGGCGCGAGCGGTTCGCGCACCACCCGGCGGGCCCTGCTCAGCACCGCGCCCAGACCCCACAGCTGGGTCAGGTCACGTCCCACGCCCTCGCCGTCGATGATGTCGAGGTAGAGCGTGGTCTCGTGCTCGTTCTCGACGCGCAGGTCGAACCGGTGGTTGGTGGTGACCGCGGAGACGTACGGTCCGCAGGTCGCCAGCCCTGCGCCCAGGGTGGGCGCCGTCGAGAACAGGTAGTCGTAGAGTCCGAGACTCGTGAGTTCGTAGCGCCTGGCCACCTGCAACGCCACCGCGGGATCGCCGAGCGCGTGCGCGCCGAGTTCCCACAGCCGGGAGAAGGTGTGGCTCGGCAGGTGCATGTCGTCGCCCGCCATCGTCCATTCCGGTAGTCCGGTCTCCCGGATCAGCTTCTCCCGATCGGCTCCCGCAGCGGTGAGCTGCGAGATGACGAAACGATGCAGCAAAACCTGGTCGGTCCCCACGCGTCCTCCAACCGCACATCCGGATGAACAACTCTGCGCGAGAACGCTAACGGCGACCTGTTCGATCCGTCGTCGTATTCACATCACGAGATGATTACCCGCAGGCGTTGACCCACTCCGACATGCCGTCGGCGAACAACTGCCGCTTCCAGATCGGCACCTCGTGCTTGATCCGGTCCACCAATTCCGCGCAGGCAGTGAAGGCTTCGGCCCGGTGCGGGGCTGCCACCGCGACCACGATGGCGAGATCGCCGACGGTCAGCGCGCCGACCCGGTGCATCGCGGCCACCGGAAGACCGGTTGACGCTGCCGCCGCGGCGCAGCAATTGCGCAGGAAACGCTCGGCTTCCGGATGCGCCGAGTATTCCAGCGCCGAAACGGCCTGACCGCCATCGTGATTGCGCACCTTGCCGGTGAACACCACGACCGCGCCGTGTTCCGGGCCGGTGACCGCGGCCTCCACCTCGGCGGGGTCGAGCGGCTGGTCGCTGATGCGGGCCACCCGCACCGTGGTCTCAGACGTGGTCATGATCGCCGCCTCCGGCTACTTGTGCGAGCAGATGATCGAGGAGCGGTTCGAGCACGGCGATACCGTCCTTCACACCGCCCGGCGAACCGGGCAGATTCACGACGACCGACCGGCCCGCCAGGCCCGCGACGCCGCGGCTGAGCGCGGCCAGCGGGAACTTCGCGGTGCCGCGCTGGCGGATCGCCTCGGCCACGCCGGGCAATTCGCGGTCGAGCACGGCCAGCGTCGCCTCGGGGGTGGCGTCGGTGGGAGACGCGCCGGTGCCGCCGGTGCTGATCACCAGCGACGGCGCGAAACGCAGCGCGTCGGCCAGGCCGACGCCGATCTCGGCATCGGCGTAGACGAGCGGTCCGCGCACCGAGAAGCCGAGGCCGGTCAACCAGTCCGCGAGCACGGGACCGGTGGTGTCCTCCCAGATGCCCGCCGCCGTGCGGGTCGACGCGACGAGCACGACCGCGGACCGATCGTCGCCTCCGGGTTGTTCGACGGGGCGAATGCCGGTCTCCGGCTTCGGCTCCGGCGTGCGCGGCCGCTCCCAGTGACCGCGCTTGCCGCCCTCCTTGGTCAGCAGCCGGACGCCGTCGAGCGTCGCCGCCGGGTCGACCGCCTTCACCATGTCGTGCAGGGTGAGCCCGGCGACGGCGACCGCGGTCAGCGCCTCCATCTCCACACCGGTCGGCCCCTTGGTCTTCGCGGTCGCCTCGATGGTGATGGCGGTGTCGGTGAACCCGAACTCCACCTTCACCGACGACAGCGCCAGCTGATGGCACAGCGGAATGAGTTCGGAGGTCTTCTTGGCGCCCGCGATCCCGGCGATCCGCGCGGTGGACAGCACATCGGCCTTGGGCAGGTCGTCGGCCCTGACCAGCGCGACGACCTCCGCGGTGGTCTGCAACACGCCTGCCGCCACGGCGATGCGCGCGGTGTCGGACTTCGCGCTCACATCGACCATGCGGGCGCGACCTTCCCGGTCGACATGGGACAACTCGCTCATGCCTGCGCCTCGCCGGCGCTCGGCTCCGGCATGCGCGAGGCACGCTGCCACATGATTCGCTCGCTCATGAGATCCAGCCTGGCACAGTGCCGAGGCGCCGCGCGCACCTGCTCACAATTCGCGCACCCGCACCGGCGATCCCGCCGCCAGCTCGGTCGTCTCGGCGGGGATGTCGATCAGCACATCGGCCCATGCCATGCCCGCGATCAGGTGGGAGCCCGCGCCGGAGGCGGGTTCGACGCCGCCCTCGGTGAGCCGTCCGCGCAGGAACTGCCGCCGACCGGCGGGGGAGCGCACCGCCGCGCGCAGCGGCAGCTCGCTCGTGCGCACCGGCGGCAAACCGGACAGGTGCCGCAGCATCGGCCTGGCGAACACCTCGAACGACACCATGGTGCTCACCGGATTGCCGGGGAAGCTGAGCACCGGGACGCCGTCCAGCACCGTCAGCCCCTGCGGCCCGCCCGGCTGCACGGCGACCGAACCGAACAGCCCGCCCTGCGCGGCGAGCACGTCCTTGACCACCTCGAAATCGCCCTTGGACACCCCGCCCGAGGTGAACACCAGATCGGCGGAACGCGTTGCGGCGGAGAGCAAGCGGCGGAACACCGCGGGATCGTCGGTGCTGTGCTCGACCGAGACGACCGCCACTCCGTTGGCCGCGAGCGCCGCGGCGAGCGCGATGCCGTTGGAGTTGTAGATCTGCCCGGGCCGCAGCGGCTTGCCCGCGGGGACCAGTTCGTCGCCGGTGGTGACGACCGCGGCGCGCACCGGCCGGAAGACCGGCACCGTCGGCACCCCGACCGCCGCGAGCGCGGCGATGTGCCGCGGCGTCAGCGCGACGCCCGCGGGCACGAGAAGCGCGCCCGCTCGCACGTCGGTGCCCGGCTCGCGGACGAATTCGCCTGCGCCACGGCCGCGTTCGATGGTGACGATGCTGCCGTCGGTCCGCGTGTCCTCCACCGGGACGACGCAGTCCGCGCCTGGCGGGATCGGCGCGCCGGTCATCACCTTCAGCGCCGCTCCGGTGGGCAGCGGGGCCTGTCCCGGCTGACCCGCGGCGACGACACCGGCCAGCGGCAGCGTCACCGGAGCGACCGCCACATCGTCGGCGCGCACCGCGTAGCCGTCCATCGCCGAATTACGGAACACCGGCAGGTCGATCGGGGAGCGGATGTCGGTAGCCAGCTTGCGGCCCAGCGCGGCGGGCACCGGGACGGAGTCGACCGGACGCGCCGCGAGTGGGCGCAGCAGCTGTTCGATGCTGTCGCGATACTCGTCGACGGACCGTGCCGAGGCGCTGGCTGGCCGAGAATTCATAGCGGAGAGCTTAGTGGGGGTTTTTCATCTCACGCCCTGACATGCTCGTTTGTGAGATCGGCCGAACCGGGCGCTGCCCGTGGTTCCGTGCGCCCGACGGGTCATACTGGAAGCGTGACATTGGTCGAGATGGGCATGCCCGCCGTGCGATCAGGGCGCCCCTCGCTCGACGGACGCCCCGACACGCCTTGGCTGGTCGACCGCTTCGGGCGGGTGGCCCGCGATCTGCGGGTCTCGATCACCGAGAAGTGCTCGCTGCGCTGCACTTACTGCATGCCGGAGGAGGGGCTGCCGCCGATTCCGAAGGACGAACTGCTGACCGTCGACGAGATCGTGCGGTTGGTGGTGCTCGCCGTCGAACAGCTCGGCGTGCGCGAGGTGCGGTTCACCGGCGGCGAACCGCTGCTGCGCCGGGATCTGGAACAGATCATCGCGGGCTGCCACGAGCGGCTGCCCGGCATCCCGCTGGCCATGACCACCAACGGCGTCGGTCTCGAACATCGCGCCAGCGGGCTCGCCGCGGCCGGATTGAGCCGGGTGAACGTCTCGCTGGACACCGTGGACCGCGACGGCTTCGCCAAGCTGACCCGCCGCGACCGCTTGGACTCGGTGCTGGCGGGCATCCGCGCCGCCCGCGCCGCCGGGCTGGCTCCGCTCAAGGTGAACGCCGTGCTCATGCGCGAAACCCTCTCCGGCGCGGCGGATCTGCTCCAGTGGTGCCTGGGCGAGGAGTGCGAGCTGCGGTTCATCGAGGAGATGCCGCTGGACGCCGACCACGAGTGGGCGCGCGCCAACATGGTGACCGCCGCCGAACTGCTCGACGTGCTCGGCGCCCGGTTCACGCTCACCGAGGCCGGTCGCGCCGATCCCTCCGCGCCCGCCGAGAAGTGGTTGGTCGACGGCGGCCCGGCCACGGTCGGCATCATCGCCACCGTGACGCGCAAGTTCTGCGACACCTGCGACCGCACCCGGTTGACCGCCGACGGCATGCTGCGCTCCTGCCTGTTCAGCGACCAGGAGTTCGATCTGCGCGAGGCCATGCGGTCCGGCGCGGACGACGCCGAACTGGCCACCATCTGGCGCGGCGCGATGTGGAACAAATGGGCGGGACACGGCATCGACGCCGAGGATTTCGTCCCGCCGGAACGCACGATGGGAGCCATCGGTGGTTGAGGTCCGTTATTTCGCCGCCATCGCCGATGCCGTCGGCAAGGATTCCGAGCGGATCGACCTGCCCGCCGGCGCCACGGTCGCCGATCTGCGCACCAGCCTGGCCGCCGCGTACGGCCCCGATCTGGACAAGATGCTCGGGGTCTGCGCCTACCTGATCGGCGACGAACTCACCCGCGACCCGTCCTCGGCGCTCAGCACCCGAGTCGACGTGCTCCCGCCGTTCGCGGGCGGATAACGGGCGGCGTCGTTACAGTCGAGCCGTGGTGCAGAGCAAGGCGAGCGATGTGGACGGCTACCTGGCCGAGCTGCCCGAGGCCCGCCGTCCGGCGGTGCACCGGCTGCGGGAGCTGTGCCAGGCGGAACTGAGCGGGTTCACCGAGGTCATGGCCTACGGCATGCCCTGCTACGAACGCGAGGGCGTCGGCGAGATCGCCTTCGCGAACCAGAAGCAGTACATCTCTTTCTATCTGTTGCGCACCGACGTGCGCGCGGCGTTCGCCGATCGGCTGGCCGGCCACGACATGGGCAAGGGCTGCCTGCGCTTTCGCAAGCCCGAGCTGATCGACTTCGACCTGGTCCGGGACCTGCTGCGGGCGACGGCGGCCATGGAGGGCGGGCCGGTGTGCTGAGTGCGCCGGAGATTTTCTCCGCCGCGATGTAGAGAACCCGGCGCGCGGTTCGTCGTCCGAGTAGAAGGGGTATCGGACCCCTCGAGACGAGGAAGGATCACGCGATGCACTACCTGGCGACATTGGTGGGACGCGAAGGCGGCGTGCAGCCCGGTACGGCGGAGTTCGACGCCGAGGTGGCGAAGTACGCGGCGTTCGACGAGCGCGCGGGCGACGCGGTGGCGGGCGGCGCGGCGCTGTACCCGTCCGCGTCCGCGATGCAGATCCGCCGCGAGGACGGACGGACGCTGATCACCGACGGACCGTTCGCCGAGCAGGCGGAGGTCGTCGGCGGGTTCTATGTGTTCGAGGCCGCCGACCTGGATGCGGTGATCGAGCTGGCGCGGCAGCTGCCCGCCGCGCAGGACGGGCAGATCGAGGTGCGGCCGATGGTCATGTGGTCGGCGCACGAGACGCCGCGCGCGGACTGGTGGCTGGCGCTGCTGTGGGAAGCGCCGGACGCGGTGATCGCGCCCGGCTCGCCCGAGTGGGACGCGGGGATGGCCGAGCACGAGCGATTCGGCGCGAAGTACGCGGCGGCGATCCGCGGCGGTGGTGCGTTGCAGCCGCCGTCCTCGGCGACCACGCTGCGGGTCCGCGACGGTGAACTGCTGCTGACCGACGGGCCGTTCGCGGAATTCGCGGAGGTGATCGACGGCGTGTATCTGTTCGCGGCGGCGGGCCGGGCGGAGGCGGCCGAGATCGCGGCCGCGATTCCCCTGGGCGAGCGCGGGCGCACCGAGGTGCGTCAGATCGTCGAACTGGACTGACGGTGACCGCGGGCCCGGCCACCGGGATCGACGCCGTCTATCGCGCCGAGTTCGGCCGGGCCCTCGCCACCGTGGCCAGGATGGTCGGTGACATCGCGCTCGCCGAGGACGCGGTGCAGGAGGCGTTCGCCGACGCGCTGCGCACTTGGCCCGAGCACGGCGCACCCGCGAATCCGGGCGCCTGGATCACCACCGCCGCCCGGCATCGAGCGCTGGACCGGTTGCGGCGCGAATCGGCGCGCGCGGGCAAGGAGCAGGACGCCGTCGCGGCGCGCGCGCCGATCGAGGAGGCCGACGTGTCGCCGGTGCTGGACGACCAGCTACGCATGATCTTCACCTGCTGCCATCCCGCGCTGTCGCAGCAGTCGCAGGTCGCGTTGACGCTGCGGCTGGTGTGCGGTTTGCGCACCGCGGAGATCGCCAGGGCCTTCTTGCAACCGGAACACACTGTGGCGCAACGCCTCTCCCGTGCGAAGGCGAAGATCAGGCAGGCCGGTATCCCGCTGCGCGTGCCGCAGGCGCACCTCCTGCCGGAGCGTATGCCCCCGGTGCTCGCGTGCGTGTATCTGGTGTTCACCGAGGGTTATTTCGCGACATCGGGTCCGTCGGCCGTGCGAGACGAGTTGTGCGACGAAGCGATTCGGCTCGGCCGGTTGCTGTGCGGGCTGCTGCCGGGCGAGCCGGAGGCGCGGGCGCTGCTGGCGCTGATGCTGTTGCAGGACAGTCGGCGCGGGCAAAGGCGTACTGCGGAAGGCGATTTGGTTCCGTTGGAGGACCAGGACCGGTCCGCATGGGATCACACGGCGATCGGGGCCGGGTTGGCCTGCCTCGTCTCGGCGGCGGCCGACGGCGGCGGACCGTATCTCGCGCAGGCGCGCATCGCTGCGGCGCACGCCACGGCTCCGAGCTGGGCGGACACCGACTGGAGCGCCATCGCCGACAGCTACGACGAGCTGCTGCGGTATTCCGCCTCGCCCGCAGTCCGGGTGAATCGAGCTGTGGCCGTTGGCTTTTCCCGCGGGTTCGACGCGGGACTCGCCGCACTCGACGAGGTGGCGGATGATCCCCGCTTGGCCGGGACCCATCTGATCCCGGCCACGCGGGCCGATCTGTTGCGCAGAGCGGGACGGCGACGCGACGCCGCGGACAGCTACCGGGCCGCCCTGGACATCGCCGAGAACGAGCAGGTGCGGCGCTTCCTGGCGCGCCGTCTGACCGAAGTCGAGGCGGCCGAGTAGATCCCGGCGCACGCCCCGGTCTTCGGGACCGGGCGCCGCCGCCTTCGTGCCGTGCCGGAGACGTTCCGTGCCGGGATTCGCCGTGCCGGAATGCGCTCAGCGCCACCAGGTGTCGAGCGGAGTCACCGGCACCGTGCGCTTGTGCCTGGTGTTGCGGAAGATCCTCTCCACCCGCTCGGCCACCTCGGGCGTGACGTCGTTGCCCTCGAGGTAGTCGTCGATCTCGCTGTAGCGCAGGCCGAGCGCCTCCTCGTCGGGGAGCGCGGGCCGGTCGTCCTCGAGATCCGCGGTCGGGACCTTGGACCAGATGCTGGCCGGCGCGCCGAGTTCCTGGAGCAGCGCCGCGCCCTGTCGCTTGGTGAGACCGGTCAGCGGGGTCAGGTCGACGCCGCCGTCGCCGTACTTGGTGAAGAAACCGGTGACGGCCTCGGCGGCGTGGTCGGTGCCGACCACGAGCAGGTTCTCCTCACCAGCGATGGCGTACTGGATCACCATGCGCTCGCGGGCCTTGATGTTGCCGCGCACGAAATCGCGCAGTTTGCTCACCTTCAGCGCGGACGCGGTCTCGGCCGCCACCGCATTGGCGCCGGGACGGACGTTGACCACCACGGCGCGGTCCGGCGCGATGAAGGTCATCGCGATCCTGGCGTCGACCTCGTCGGATTGCACGCCGTAGGGCAGTCGCACCGCGACGAAGGTGGCGTCGAAGCCGTCGGCCCGCAGTTCCTCGGCGGCCAGCTGGCACAACCGCCCGGTCAGCGCGCTGTCCTGGCCGCCGCTGATGCCGAGCACGAAACCTTTTGCGGGCGTTGCGCGCAGATAGTCCTTGAGGAAATCGATCCGGCGACGCACCTCGACCTTCGGTTCGATCGTCGGCTGGACGCCCAATTCGGTGATGATCTGTTCGCGCAGACTAGCCATGAGACGTCACTCTACTGGCGCGCCCGCCGGGACAACCCGGCGAACGAAGGCTTCCCAGTTGTCCCCGACGTGCCGCGCGCTGTATCCGAGGACATTGAACTGGTACATCAGCAGCGGCGCGCCGAGTACGGCGAGCAGACCGTCGGCGAGCAGCGGTACTTCTCCTGTCGCGCCCGCCTGCCGCAGCAGCATCGAGACATGCGCCTTGAGCAGGTTGTACGGCGCTCCGGTGTAGCGGTCCCCTGCCTCGCTCACCTCGGCGGCGCGATGCAGTTCGCCCTCGACCTCGATGTCCGATATCCGGGCGCGCCCGAACGCGATGAGCCGGTCCACCGGGGGCGCGCCCGGCCCGAGTGGCGGCGGCCCGAACATGAAGGCCGCTTGATACTTCTGCTCGGAGTGGTCGAGCAGCGCGCGCATCAGTCCGGAGCGACTGCCGAAGCGGCGGAACACGGTGCCTTTGCCGACGCCGGCCCGCTTGGCCAGCGCGTCCATCGTGAGGCCGTCGACGCCGTGGTCGCGGACCAAGTCCTGCGCGGCGTCCAGCAGCAACCGCCGATTGCGGGCCGCGTCTGCGCGTTCGGTGGGCTCGGCGGTCCCCGGCAAGGGCGCGCCGATACGCAGCAGCGGTCGCTCGCGCGTCGGTTCGCCGGGGGACGGTGTGGGGTAGTTCACAGCCCTCTCACGGTCTCGTGGGAAGTAATCGGACCGTAGTCCGGTTAGTGTCTGGTGAAAGTTCGGACACCACATTCAGTACACCAGGAGTCGCCATGGTTCAGACCCGCATCCTCGCTCTCGTCGGAAGCCTGCGCGCCGCGTCGATCAACCGGCAGCTCGCCGAGGCCGCCGTGCAGACCGCGCCGGACGGCGTCGAGGTGACGATCTACGAGGGTCTCGCCGACATTCCGTTCTACAACGAGGACATCGACGTTCCCGGCGCCGTTCCCGCCGCCGCGCAGCGCTTGCGCGACGCGGTCGCCGCCGCCGACGGCGTGCTCCTGGTGACCCCGGAATACAACGGCACGCTGTCGGCCGTGCTGAAGAACGCCATCGACTGGGCCTCGCGGCCGTACGGCGTCGGCGCCCTCCAGGGCAAGGCCGTCGCGGTCGTCAGCGCGTCCATCAGCGCGAACGCGGCGCAGTGGGCGCACGGTGACGCGGTCAAGGCGATCGGCGTCGCGGGCGGCAAGATCGTCGAGGCCGCGCACGCCCACTTCGGCGTGATCGGCGAGCGTTTCGGCGCCGTGCATCCGCGCGAGGACGCGGAGGCGCTCACTCAGCTCGGCGCCACGGTGCACCAACTGGCCGAGGCCGCGCGCGGGCAGCTGGTGTCCGCCTGACCGTTGTCCGGCGCCGCGCGCCGTCCTCCGTGGCCGCCCCCGTTCTCTTCCGAGGTGGGGGCGGTTTCGTGTTTCCAGTGTGTCGCGATGTCGCACAAGGGGTGGACGAGACAGCCGTGGCGGATGTGACAGAAGAGTTTGCTGGAAGGGCGCTACGGTACGGAATTGTGATCTGCACCACGGACGTGTCGGGTTGCGAATCGAGCGTCCTGGTACTTCTCCCGGTGGAATTACACCTGTGCGACTCGCAACATGTCGTGTTGTTTCAATCTGTCGGCCACTAGGTGTAGTGTCTTCGGTGCTGGAAGGCGGTACGAGACCCACCGCGAAAAGCTACCGCCCTCGGCGGCGCTAGCAGGGGTTTCGAGACCGGATCCAGGAGTTTGCGCAGCATACGTCGGATCACGCACTGCATACGGATCACCGGCCGTGGATCAGGCTCGCGGTGTGAGCTCAGGCCCGCAGGCGGAAGCCCGCGTAACCAGGCCGCGAACACCGCGCATCAGGCACAGGAGAGAGGGACTCTATGACCATCACCGTGTACACCAAGCCCGCTTGCGTCCAGTGCAATGCCACCTACAAGGCCCTCGACAAGGTCGGGGTGGACTACGAGGTCATCGACATCTCCGAGAGCGACGAGGCGCGTGACTACGTCATGGCCCTCGGTTACCTGCAGGCTCCGGTCGTCGTCGCGGGCGAGGACCACTGGTCCGGCTTCCGTCCCGACCGCATCAAGGCCCTCGCGGTCGCGGCGGCCTGATAGGCGCAAGATCTTCCTGTTCATCCGATGGGAGAGGAGAAGCGATGTCCGCAGGGACCGCGCTGGTCTACTTCTCCAGCGCCTCGGAGAACACGCATCGTTTCGTCGAGAAGCTGGGACTCCCGGCGACTCGCATACCACTGCACACCGCCGATTCGCTGCGCGTCGACGAACCCTACGTGCTGATCGTCCCGACCTACGGTGGCGGTCGGCACGTTCTGGGGGGTAACCGGTCCGACAAGGACTTCGTGCCGCGGCAGGTCGCCAAGTTCCTCAACGACCCGCACAACCGCGCGCTGCTGCGCGGCGTCATCGCGGCGGGAAACACGAACTTCGGCGATACCTACTGCTTTGCGGGAGAGGTGATCTCGCGCAAGTGCGGGGTGCCGTACCTGTATCGCTTCGAACTCATGGGAACCGCTGAGGACGTCGACCGCGTCCGAGAGGGATTGGGATTGTTTTGGCAACAGCAACGACAGCGCCTGCCGGAAAGACAGCTCGCTTAGAGCAGCCCCCGGTGCGCGGCGCCGACGCCACGGGTGAAGTACTCGACTACCACGCCCTCAACGCGATGCTGAACCTATACGGACCGGACGGCACGATCCAGTTCGACAAGGACCGCGAGGCCGCCCACCAGTACTTCCTGCAGCACGTCAACCAGAACACCGTCTTCTTCCACAACCTGGACGAGAAGCTGGACTACCTGGTCGACGAGAACTACTACGAGGCCGAGGTTCTCGAGCAGTACAGCAGGGCGTTCATCAAGAGCCTGTTCAAGCAGGCCTACGCGCACAAGTTCCGGTTCCCGACCTTCCTGGGCGCGTTCAAGTACTACACCTCGTACACGCTCAAGACCTTCGACGGCAAGCGCTACCTGGAGCGCTTCGAGGACCGCGTGTGCATGGTCGCGCTGACCCTGGCCGCCGGTGACGAGGTCCTGGCCCGCCAGCTGGTCGACGAGATCATCGACGGGCGTTTCCAGCCCGCCACCCCGACCTTCCTCAACTCGGGCAAGAAGCAGCGCGGTGAGCCGGTGTCCTGCTTCCTGCTGCGCATCGAGGACAACATGGAGTCCATCGGGCGCTCCATCAACTCGGCACTGCAGCTGTCCAAGCGCGGCGGCGGTGTCGCCCTGCTGCTCAGCAACATTCGCGAGCACGGCGCGCCGATCAAGAAGATCGAGAACCAGAGCTCGGGCGTCATCCCGATCATGAAGCTGCTGGAGGACTCGTTCTCCTACGCCAACCAGCTCGGCGCGCGACAGGGCGCCGGTGCGGTGTACCTGCACGCGCACCACCCGGACATCTACCGCTTCCTGGACACCAAGCGGGAGAACGCGGACGAGAAGATCCGCATCAAGACGCTCTCGCTCGGCGTGGTGATCCCCGACATCACCTTCGAACTGGCGAAGAAGAACGAGGACATGTACCTCTTCTCGCCGTACGACGTGGAGCGGATCTACGGCAAGCCGTTCGCCGACATCGACGTCACCGAGAAGTACTACGAGATGGTCGACGACAAGCGCATCCGCAAGTCGAAGATCAAGGCGCGCGAGTTCTTCCAGACCATCGCCGAGCTGCAGTTCGAATCGGGCTACCCGTACATCATGTTCGAGGACACGGTGAACAGGGCCAACCCGATCGCGGGCAAGATCACCCACTCCAACCTGTGCTCGGAGATCCTGCAGGTCTCCACCCCGTCGGAGTTCAACGACGACCTGTCCTACTCGAAGGTCGGCAAGGACATCTCCTGCAACCTGGGTTCGCTGAACATCGCCAAGTCGATGGACTCGCCGAACTTCGCGCAGACCATCGAGGTGGCGATCCGCGCGCTGACCGCCGTGTCGGACCAGACCCACATCTACTCGGTGCCGTCGATCGAACAGGGCAACAACCAGTCCCACGCGATCGGCCTCGGGCAGATGAACCTGCACGGATACCTGGCCCGTGAGCGGATCCACTACGGATCCGAAGAAGGCATCGACTTCACCAACATCTACTTCTACACCGTGGTCTACCACGCGATCCGGGCGTCGAACCTGATCGCCAAAGAGCGCGGCAGCTACTTCGGCGGGTTCCCCGAATCGAAGTACGCCAGCGGCGAGTACTTCGACAGGTACACCGACCGGGCGTGGGAGCCGAAGACCGACCGGGTGCGGCGGCTGTTCGACGACGCGGGCGTGCACATCCCGACCCAGCAGGACTGGCGGGAGCTGAAGGCGTCGGTCATGGAACACGGCATCTACAACCAGAACCTGCAGGCCGTGCCGCCCACCGGCTCGATCTCCTACATCAACCACTCCACCAGCTCCATCCACCCGGTGGCGTCGAAGATCGAGATCCGCAAGGAAGGCAAGATCGGCCGCGTCTACTACCCGGCGCCCTACATGGACAACGACAACCTCGAGTACTACGAGGACGCCTACGAGATCGGCTACGAGAAGATCATCGACACCTACGCCGCGGCCACCCAGCACGTGGACCAGGGCCTGTCGCTGACCCTCTTCTTCAAGGACACGGCCACCACCCGTGACCTGAACAAGGCGCAGATCTACGCCTGGCGCAAGGGCATCAAGACGCTGTATTACATCCGGCTGCGCCAGATGGCGTTGGAAGGCACCGAAGTCGAAGGCTGCGTGAGCTGCATGCTGTGACATTGGCGGCGCCTGCGGCGCCGCGTGTTCCCGGCCCTTTGTGTCTCGCGGCCGAGCGATCGAGACTCGCGCCTTCGGCGCATGCGCTTCGATCGCTCGGCCGCGAGACGGCCGCGAACGTCGCTCGTCGGGCTCGCTCCGGTGTGGTTGGGTGAGTGCGGGGGTTGCGGGTTCGGTGTGAGCGTTTCGGTAGTGGTTGCGAATGTTGCGCGGCGGGTTCGCTCGCGGGTCTTTTGCGTGTGTGCGGGGGTTGCCGGTTGGGTGTGAGCGTTTTCGAGCATGCTGGGCCGCGAATGTCGCTCGTCGGGCTCGCTCCGCGGTTGCATGAGTGTGGGGGTTGGCGGTTCGGTGTGAGCGTTTCGAACGCACTGGGCCGCGAATGTCGCTTGTAGGGCTCGCTCCGCGGTGGTGGAGTCGCCGTTGGTTCGGGTGTTTCGGATGCTGGGCCGGGTTCGCCGCCGCTCCGGCCGATCGGCAGGCTCGCTGCCGATCGGCTCGGTAACGGCTGATCAGGACAGGGCGGGGATGACCTCGCGTTCGAAGAGTTCGATGCCGGAGGTGTCGTAGGCGGCCTCGGGGAAGTTGAGGATCGTGTAGCCGAGGCCGAGATCGCGGACCTTGGACAGGTTTTCGACGATCTGCTCGGGGGTGCCGACGGCGGCGGTGCCGCGGAACAGGTCGTCGACCTGCTTGGCGGCCTGCTCGGCGCCGACGAAGGGGGTCAGCCGGTCACGCAGGGCGGCCAGGCGGTCCTCGACCTCGGCCTCGGTGGCGCCGATCGCGACGTTGAAGTTCGAGGAGCGGACGATGGCGTCGAAATCGGTGCCCACCTCGGCGCAGTGCCCGCGCAGGATTTCCGACTTGCGCGCGAACTCGTCGAAGTTGCCGGTGAAGTTGGTGTAGTTGGCGTACTTCGCCGCGATGCGCAGGGTCTTCTGTTCACCGCCGCCCGCGATCCACAGCGGAATCCCGCCCTCCTGCAACGGCAGCGGGCGGACGATCGCGCCGTCGACCTGGTAGTGCTTGCCGTCCAGCGTGGCTTTGCCCTCGGTCCACGCCTGCCGGAAGATCTGCACGCCCTCGTCGAGACGGCCCAGGCGCGCGCCGGCGGAGGGGAAGCCGTAGCCGTAGGCGCGCCACTCGTGCTCGTACCAGCCGCCGCCGATGCCCATCTCGGTCCGGCCGCCCGAGATCACGTCTACGGTCGCGGCGACCTTCGCCAGGTAGGCCGGATTGCGGTAGCTGATCGCGGTACACATCTGGCCGAGCCGCACCCGCGAGGTGGTCGCGGCGAACGCCGACATCAGGGTCCACGCCTCGTGCGTGGCCTCTTCGGTGGGCACCGGGACGGTGTGGAAGTGGTCGTACACCCAGATCGACTCCCACGCGTCGTTCGCGTCGGCGCGTCGGGCCAGGTCCCGCATCACCTCCCATTGCGCGGCGGGCTCGATGCCCACCAGATCCAGCCGCCAGCCCTGCGGGACGAACAATCCGAAGCGCACAGACTTCTCCTTCGCGTATCCGAGCACGACCTGTCCCCGGCAATCCTGCCGCGAACCCGCCCCACCCTGCCCGGACGGCACACCGAGATCAACCATTCCACGCGCCGCGCGCCGAATACTCGCCGCCATTCGACCGGCGCGTCAGCCCAGGAACTGTAAGGGAAACATGCAGGCGATGGCGCCTTGGAACCACTGCCGGACGAGTTCCCACAAGGTCGGGTAGGAGCGGTCGGTCTTGCGTAGACGAAGCCCGAACAGAGCCTTTCCGAGCGTCGTCCGGGTGAGTCGCTGCACCACGGTGCGATGGAGGAACGAGCACCCGATCCCGGCCAGGACACCGAAGAACACCGCCTGTTCCGCGTGCCCGTACCGATTCGCCGCATACCAGACGCCTACCCCGATCGCGGCGTGCAATGCCAGATCGATCACGAAGGCCACGGCCGCCTGCACGCCATTCTTCTCGTCCTCGTGCCGACCGCTCCCCACCATCGGAAATTCGTCCTCCTTCGGCTCCTCCGGCCGCACGTACCGCAACGTGCCATCCGGATGCCGTTCGAACCGGGCTACAGCGCTATCCCCGCGCCGCCCCTCCACCCTCTCGTCCATACTCGGCAACGTATCTCCGAGCCCACCCCAAAACCTTGCCGAATCCTTAGCACACCACGAATCCAATTGCGCCCCGGCTCTTCTCCAGCGTCACAGCCGAAGGTGCGGTCGACCGCGCGCTGCTATCGGGTCAGTCGGTCTGTTTGGGATGACCCGAGCGGGCCAGCACCACCCAGACGACTCGACGTTCCGGGTCGGGGCAGTACCAGATCCGGTCGTCCGCGGTCACTTCGTACTGCCACTGTTCCAGCTCCCGGCCGGCGATCACGCGCGTGCGGAAGGTGTCGCGAAGCCGGTGTTGGCGGGCCGGGTTCTCCGGTGCCAGCGGCCGTTCCGTGAGGACGATCCACGCCTCCCGCGTGTCGGATTGCGCTGCGCGGCAGAGGTCTTCCCATCCCTTGGCCGCCTCCGACGTAGCGAACCGCGCCTCCCACATCCCGGGTCGTGCGGGCGGCGCGACTCGGTCACCTTTTTCGGCGCCATTCATTCCCCCATTGGTTCGGACACTGGGCCGAAATCGTCGTCCAGTGGTCCGGACAGCTCGCGGGCGAGCGAGGGGTCGGCGTAAACCGCTGCGGTGCTGCGCCATTCGTGCACAGTTCGCTCCAGCACGGACCACTCGCCGAGTTCGGCCGAGGCCTGGAAGGCGCGCGCGAAATCGGCGACGAAACGGGCTTGCGCCTCTTCGGGCAGCACGTCCACCCACGGAAACTCGTCGACAAGAGCTCGGGCGGCGACATCGTGGGGGAGGTGGACCAGCACGTTGCGCAGGGCGCGAGCCGCTGTGATCGAGCCCTCCGACTCCGACTGTGCGCGGTCCTCGCGGATCAGCAGGAGCGGCGCGCCGTCGCGGCGGCGGACACGCACGGCGCCTCGATCGGCGAGTTGCGCCACTTGCTTCGGGTCGCGTTGTAGCTCGCTCCACTGCACCTCGGTCACCATGGAACTCTTCTGAATATTTTCAGAAGTTGACACAAGCGCCGGCTGACCGCGTCGTATGGGTTCTTCGCCGATCTGGCGAATTACCTGGGGAGGAGGCCGAGGGTGGCGAGTTCGCCGGTGAGGTCGGTGGGGGAGGAGGTGACGGTGAGGGCGCCTGCGGCAAGGGCGCGGTCGCTGTTGTCGGTGTGAGTGGCGTGGGTGCTGGTGAAGATCATGATGGGGGTGGTGAGGCCGCGGGCGCGGACGGTTTCGGTGAGGCGCAGGCCCGCGTCGGGGACGGAGGCTCCGTCTTCGCTGCGGCTCATGTCGGTGAGGATCGCGGCGTAGCGGCGGGTGGCGAGCAGGTCGGTGGCGGCCGCGGTGGTGAGAGCGGTGTCAACGCGAATTCCGTTGCGTTCCAAGCGGTCGATGAGAAACGCGTTGTTCGAGGGGTGGTCGTCGACCCACAGGATCGCGCTTGCGGCAGGCGATTCCGGAAGGGAACCGGGCGACGGGGCCGAGCCGAATGCGGGGCCGCGGTCCTGGGAGCTGCCCGCGTACGCCGTGGCTTCGGATCGGTGATCGTCCTCGGCGGCGGGCAGGCTGCGGACCTGGCCTGTGTCAGGGACGAGCGCGCGTTCGGCAGTGAGCTGATCGACCTGTTCGCGGAGCCTGCGGACCTGGATCTGCAGATCCTCGATCATGGTCTCCTGCTGCTCGCTGACCTGCTTCATATCCAGCTCCTGCCCGCCGATGCGCAAGGTGAACGGCCTGCGCTCCGCCGAACGGATCACCCGCGCCAGCGGCCCGCGAAACATCACCAGCGCGGCCACCGCCAGCAACGGCCACAGCAGCGCCGCGACAGCATCGATCGTCTCGCTCACAACTCCCCCTAGCGGCGTGTCTCGCACGGACACAGCATGTTTCGTCAGAAACTGGCCTGACTATAGGGTGCCCCCGAGCGCGCGGACAACCGCAGTCGGGATTTGCGCACGCGCACACCACTGTCCGCGGTGCGGGAATTCGGCCTACGATTCGAAGAGGGGGCGATTGTGGGAGGTGCGCATGTCGCAGACATCGATCGATGTGGATGATGCCGCCCTGGCGGTGGTGGGTGTGCTGCTGGGAACGACGAGCACCGAGGACACGGTGAACGCGGCACTGCACGAGGTGATCGCGCAACGCAAGCGGCTGGCGATGCTGGAACGGATGATGATCCGGTCCCGCGAGAAGGTCGACCAGGCGCCCGATCCGTGGCGCAAGACCGCCACGTGGCGTTGAGGAAAAGCGCGGAGCCGGAACGAAATTCGCTGGCCGAGCGGCCCCGGCGCGGCCATGCTGAGTGCGATGAACGATGAAAGACAGTATCGACTCGGTGTGGACTTCGGCCGGGTCATCCAGGGCGCCACGCTGCCCTCCGGCGACGAAGACACCGTCTTCCTCGCCGGCGGCATCGAGGACGCCATGCGAACACCGCCGAGCCCCAACGCTTTCGAGGTGTTGGCGCGCTTGGTCGCGCGGTTCGAGGGTCGCGCCTGGGTCATCTCCAAATGCGGCCCGCGCGTGGAGCAGCGCACCAGGCAGTGGCTCGATCGCCACGACTTCTACGAGCGGACCGGTGTGCCGCGCGACAACCTCCGGTTCTGCCGGGCGCGGGCCGACAAGGCGGTGCACTGCGCCGAACTCGGCATCACGCACATGATCGACGATCGCCTGGACGTGCACCGGGCACTACGCGGTCTGGTGCCGTATTTGTACCTTTTCGGCCTCCAGACCGAACCGGTCCCGGAGTGGGTAGAGCACGTCCCGTCTTGGCCGGAAACGGAACTCGCTGTGGTGGCGTCGCTCACGCCTCCACCTCGCTAGCGCTCGGCTCCGGCGTGCGCCGATGCGCGCTGGTACATGGTTCGCTCGCTGAGTTCACTCACCCCGCGACCCGCGGAACGGTGACGACACGCCGCTCGCCGTGAAACCTGGGGTTGAAACATGTATCCTTCACGAGGACGCATTCGCGTCCGAATTCTGTTGACCAGGTAGACGGCGCGCGACCGGTCGGTCGCGGCGGGAACGATCAGGAGGTGGGTTGCCATGCGCAGTGAACCTCCCAGTCGAAGGCCGCGCGGCGCCGCCCCTTCGCATACCTGGTAGGTCTGCGTCGCCCGGGTGGGCGCCTCGCGGTGTGAAACTTCGTGCATTTTTCACCCCACGCTGTGCTGAGGACCTCCCATGTCGCAGACCGATCTGATCGAAGCACGCCCGGCGCCGTCCGAGTCCCTGCCGGACTTCGTCGCCGAGTACCGTGTCGACGCCGCGCTCGACTGGCTCGACAACCACCCGCCACACTTCATCGCCGACCAGCTCGCCCGAATGGACGCCGTCCAAGCGGGCATGGCATTCCGGCTGCTGGACAAGGATCTGGCGCTGGCCGTATTCGAGGAGCTCGATCCGGTCGACCAGCAGCAGATCCTGCAGGGCCTGCGCGACCAGAGCTTCCGCGAGCTGGTCGAGGGCATGGCCCCGGACGACCGCGCGCGCATGCTGCGCGAAGCGCCCGCCAAGGTCGCCAAGAAGGTGCTGGCCGGACTGAGCCCGCGCGAGCGCCGGATGACCGCCGCCCTGCTCGGCTATCCCGAGGGCTCCGCGGGTCAGTACATGACGCCCGAGGTGGTCGCGCTGCCGCGCGACCTGACCGTCGCGGCGGCGCTGGCCATGGTGCGCGCCAAGGGCTCGAGTGCGGAGACCGTGTACACACTGCCCGTCGTCGACTCGGGCCGCAGGCTCACCGGCGTCGTCGAACTGCGCGAACTGGTCCTGGCCGGGCCGGACACCATGGTGTCCGAGCTGGTCGTCACCGAGCCCGCGTTCGCCCGCGCCACCGACTCCGCGGAGAAGGCCGCCCGGTTGATGCGCGAGACCAACGACATCAACCTCCCTGTGGTGGACAGCGAGGACCGCCTCGTCGGCTTGCTCACCATCGATGACGCGGTCGAGGTCATCGAGGCCGCCGACAGCGAGGACGTCGCCCGCCAGGCCGGTTCCGCGCCGTGGGAAGGCCACTACATGGCGGCCGGGGTCTTCCAGCTGGCCCGCTACCGCGCGCTGTGGCTGATGCTGCTGCTCTTCGCGGCGACGCTCACGGTGAGCGTCACCGATTTCTTCGAAGGCACCCTGCAGCAGGCCGCGCACCTCGCGCTGTTCATCCCGCTGCTGATCGGCGCGGGCGGCAACGCCGGTGCGCAAGCGGCCACCGCCTGTGTGCGCGCGCTCGCCGTGGGCGAGGTGCGCGTCTCGGACCTGTTCAAGGTGATCTGGCGCGAATGCCGGGTCGGGTTGGTGCTCGGATCCCTTTTGGCCAGTGCGGGATTGGTGATCGGCGCGGTGTTCGTCGGCCCGCGCATCGCGGTGGTGGTCGCGATCACCCTGGTGCTGATCTGCGGGTGGGCGGCGACCATCGGCGGCACCATGCCGCTGCTCGCCAAGAAGCTGCGCATCGACCCGGCGGTGGTGTCGGCGCCGATGGTGACGACGCTGGTGGACGCCACCGGGCTGATCATCTACTTCACGACCGCGAAGCTGGTCCTGGGGATCTGAGGAATTCGGTTCCGCCGCAAGCTTTCCGGGATCGGCTGCGCGCCGACACCCGGGAAGCGAGCGGATCAGGGGCTCGAGGGGCCGAGGCCCCGGCCACGGATCAGGGCAGCATCGGCAGCAGCTTGCGCATGACCTCTTCCACGGCGTCGCGCTTGCCCACCGCCGAGACGACGGGGATCCGGGTCGGCAGCGCCTGACCGGTCACAGCGGGGCGAAGCGGGGGACCGACCGGTGCGGAGTACACCCGCGAGTCACCGGCCGCGGCGGCGACCTGGTGCACGGGCCGGGGGCCGACCGTGAACGCCGGCTCGCCCGGTCCCGCCGGGTCTCCGTCCTGGTACTCGTAGTTGATCACGACGTTGCTGCCGCGAAAGCTGAACTCGCACTTGTGCAGCTGCTGTTCACCCGCGGGCACGGAGATGCCGAGAGTGGGCGCCACCGCGCAGGGGTCGAGTCCGGTGAGGATGCTGCGGGCCGTCACGGGAGAGGTGCCATGCGGCGGCTCGATCCGCCACTCCGTCAACGCCGTTCGCACCAGCGAACGGGCCACGGCGCACGGGTCGCCGCCGATCGGGCTCTGGACGTCGAGCCAGAATTCGGCGGCGGCGGGGAAGCGCGCTTCGGCGTAGCAGGTGTGATGGCCCTGCTCGCGGAACTGCTCGTCGGTCATCACCTTCCGGTCGTCCAACAGCGAGACGGTGACGTCACCCACCCGTTCGATCGTCGCGTCCCTGTCCTCCCACGGCATGCTCGTCGGCGGCGCCACCACATGCCACACCAGGGTCGTTCCCTTGCCAGGCTCGGCCGAACCGATGATCGCCTTGCAGGTGGACGGCTGCGTATTGTCCACGGATACCACCGAACCGACCTCGCGCAGTTTCTGATTCGGTAGCAGTGCGCAGGGGTCGATATTGCGCGCCCTGCGCAGCATCTCGAGCCGCTGTGCGTCGGTCTGCGGCGCGGTGGACCAGAATCCGCCCGTCGCGGTGTCCGTGGTCGACGTCGAATCCGACGCCGGTGCGTCCTGACAGCCCGCGGTGGTCAGAACGAGCGCGGCCGCCAGCAGCAGTCGACGCAGCATCGATTCCCCTTCGTCGCATGGATCGGATTGGCGCGGAACGATCTACTTCCGCGAACTATCGCCGCCGAGTGTGCCCGTAGCGTCGCTGGTCCGCAAAACGGGGCAGGCGCGCTCCGGTACGGGCGGGGCCGCCGCTAATGGCAGGACTACCGGCGCCTGCCGCAGCACTTCTTCCAGCGCGTCGTCCCCGCGGCTCGGCACTCTGACCGCAGGGACGGGCGGCCTGAAAAGATGTCGTCGTCGGTCCGGCGGGCCGGTCACGGCGGCGACAATCGATCCGGCGATCCGTCTCGCACAACGAGGATTGCGTTGTGCGCGGTCGGGTGGATATTCGGTCAGGCGGCGGGGAACAGCGCGGTCGCCCGGCGCAGGACCTCGTCCACCACGGCCTCGTCTCGGCCGAATACGTTGACGATCGGGAGCTTCGGTCCCAGGGAGGACTCGGGTCTGGACGACGGCAGCGGCGGTCCCACGATCGCGTTGTACGAATGAAACTCGTCGGCGCTCGGATCGCCGTATCCGGGATGCCCATTGACGGTGAAGATCGGTTCGCCCTCCACGATCAGTCGCTCCTTGTCATAGGTGTACCGGACCTCGATCGTGTCGCCGTGGTACGGGAAGGAACACTTCCAGTCGCGCTGGTCGGCTACCGCCGGAGTTACGCCGAGGTCCTTCGCGACCGCGCAGGGATCGTTGCCGAGCAGGACGGTGCGCGGGGTGTCGGGCGAGGCGCCGTGCGCGGGTTCCTTGTCGAGCTGGGCGAGGATGGTCGGCAGGACCGCCTCGGCGACCGGGCACGGTTCGGTGCCGACCGGGGTCGTGGCGAAAATCATCACGGCCGCGGTCGAAGGGAAGCTCGCGGTCGCGGTGCAATTGCGCTCGACCAGCTTGCCCTCGAGTGCTGGGTTGGTGTCGAGATCGCTCACCGTGCCGACCGTGACAGCGCCGATCTTCGTTGTGCGACCCCGCTCCGGCTGTGGGATACCGCGCGTGGCGACGGACAACGACCAGCTCAGCGCGGTTCCCTTGCCGGATTCGGTCGGGCCCATTCGCGCTTCGCACCAGTTGGGCATGCGTACATCCACCCAGTTCACGGTGCCGATCTCGGCCAGTTCGGTGCGCGGGGCGAGTGCGCACGGGTCGATCGCACGAACCTTGCTCAGCAGTTCCCAACGCTGCTCGTCGGTCTGCGGGGCGGTGGACCAGTATCCAGTGGAACCGGCAGGCGCGGGCGGTAGGTCATCCTGACAGGATGTGACACTCAGCAGGGCGACAGCGGCCGCGGCGACTGTCGCGAATTTGCGCAACACGGTGAACCCCCCTTGTGTGGCGCGCAGCGCGCGCGTCTTCTGGTGCAGCAGTCTGCCGTGCGGCATGCGTCCTGACAATTCCGCAACGGGGGCACGTTCACTGCCGCCGCCGCTGACACGATGCGAGCCGATCACGAGGGCTTGGCAGGCATTTCCTCCAGACATCCCGCCGAGATCGCCGCGACGGTGACAGTAGCCGCGACCAGCGCGAACTTGCGCATCGTGGCGGACCCCTTCGATTCAGCTCGCCGGGAACAGTTCGGCGACGTGCCGCAGGACCTCCTGTAGGACCTCGGGATCGCGGCCCATCAGTCTTGCCACCGGCAGCTGGCGGCCCATTGTCGTCTTCGGATCCGCCGTGCCGAACGCGGGGCCGACAACCACTGAGTACCAGTACGTCTCGGTGGTGCTGCGCCGGTCGTAGCCGCGATGGCCGTTCACCTCCACCAAGGGGGTGCCGCCCGTTGCGATCAGTTCGCCCTCGTAGGCGTACTGGAGATCGATATCGGAGCCCTTGTACTGGAATACGCACCCGAACAGATAATGCTTGGATGTGGGCGTCGTCGTCCCGAGGGAATCCAGGATCTCGCACGGATCCGCCCCGGACAGAACGGTTTTCGGCGTATCCGGCGACGTGCCCGCGGCCGGCGCGGTGCGTAGCGCATCGAGAGCGTTCGGCATCACTTTCTTCGCCAGCGCGCACGGCAACTGATCTGCGGGGGTCACCACGTTCACATTGAGCAAGACCGTGGCAGGGAACTGGCCTATGGCCATGCACGTCCGGGTCATCGAACCTTGCTCAGCGGCGTCCGCCTCACGGTCGACAACCATCGTCGCGTGGCCGATTCGGGCCGGCGGCTCCATTGTGTCCGATCCTTCTACGGGGTCGCGTGAGACGCCCAGCGACCAGCGCAAGATCGTGCTCTTGCCGAACTCGGCGGAGCCGAGCGTGGCCTCGCAGGTATCGGTGGAGCGGGCCTCGACCTTCACCACGGTGCCGATCGCAGTGAGCTCCTTGCGAGGGATGATGGCGCAGGGATCGATGGTGCGCACCGCGGCCATGACCGCGAGGTACCCCTCGTCGGAGGTGGGAGCAGTCGACCAGGAGATGGCAGGCCCGGCGGGCACGGTCGGTAGCTCGTCCTGGCAGGCCGCGACAGCGAGCACGACGAGGACGGCGGCGAAGGCCGTCACGAACCTGCGCAGCATCGTGAACCCCTTATGCGGCGCGCGCCGAGTGCGCGACTTCTGCTGCAGCAGTCTGCCCGACTGTGCAGTGCGGGCCAAACGGTCCAGGTGGAGGCGGCCGGATTTCATTTGAGGTGTGCAGAGTCGGTGATCTGACGTATCCCGGCCGCATCGGCGGGTCGCGGTGCTGACTCGATACCGGCAAACCGGCGCCGTGGGGTCGACCACGGGCGCTCGTCGCACCGGCCGACCGGTGACTACTGGCGATGGCTAACTGCTGGCGATCGATCGGCTCTACGGATGGACCGCTGCACTCGGCCGCTGGCGGGTGCAGCACAATAAGTGCCGCGCGCGGTGGTCTCATGGCGAATCGGTTGTCCGTGACGTGCACCGCAGCGCCACAAGGTGTTGTGCTGCATGGAGTTCTGATCCACTAGGAGTAGTGTTCAGAATAGGAACTCCGTGACGGCAGCGTGCTCGGGAAAGGTGTGGAGGCAGGATGAAACTGATCGATCGGGTGTCGGCCATCAACTGGAATCGGGTGCCCGACGAGAAGGATGCCGAAGTCTGGGACCGCCTGACCGGCAACTTCTGGCTGCCCGAGAAGGTTCCGGTGTCCAACGACATCCCCTCGTGGAACACGCTGACCGCCGACGAGAAGCAGCTGACCATGCGGGTCTTCACCGGCCTGACCCTGCTGGACACCATCCAGGGCACCGTCGGCGCGGTGAGCCTGATCCCGGACGCGCTGACCCCGCACGAGGAGGCGGTGCTCACCAACATCGCGTTCATGGAATCGGTGCACGCGAAGAGCTACAGCTCCATCTTCTCCACGCTGTGTTCCACCAAGGAGATCGATGAGGCCTTCCGCTGGTCCGAGGAGAACCGGAACCTGCAGCGCAAGGCCGAGATCGTGCTGGGGTACTACAACGGCGAGGACCCGCTGAAGCGCAAGGTGGCCTCCACCCTGCTGGAGAGCTTCCTGTTCTACTCCGGCTTCTACCTGCCGATGCACTGGTCCTCGCGCGCCAAGCTGACCAACACCGCCGACATGATCCGCCTGATCATCCGCGACGAAGCCGTGCACGGCTACTACATCGGCTACAAGTACCAGAAGGGCCTCGAGCTGGTCTCCCCGGCCGAGCGCGAGGAGCTGAAGAACTACACCTTCGAGCTGCTCTTCGAGCTCTACGACAACGAGGTCGAATACACCCAGGACCTCTACGACGAGGTCGGCCTCACCGAGGACGTCAAGAAGTTCCTGCGCTACAACGCCAACAAGGCGCTGATGAACCTCGGCTACGAGGGGCTGTTCCCGAAGGACGAGACCGAGGTGAACCCGGCCATCCTCTCGGCCCTCTCCCCGAACGCCGACGAGAACCACGACTTCTTCTCGGGCTCCGGTTCGTCGTACGTGATCGGCAAGGCCGTCAACACCGAGGACGAGGACTGGGAGTTCTGACCCGCCACTCCTGATCGGGGCCCCGCCGGACGCGGGGCCCCGATTCGTTTCCCCGAGTTCGCGCGGCTCAGCGGCCCGGCGGCGGACCGCCCGGGCGGCCGGGCGGCGTGCCGAAACCGCCACCGCCGGAACGGTTCTCGGATTTCGTGGCGACTCCGACGGTGAGCGTGACTGTGAGGCCCGACGCGGGCGTTCCGGTGACGGTGGCCAATTCGGCGTCCCAGCCGTCACCGAACACGTTGTCGGAGGCGAGGGTGACGCCGGACAGATTGCGCACGCTCTGGGCGTAGCCGGAGTCGTGCGCGAAGACGGCGTCGCACGTGTCCTCGGGAAGCGCGATCTGCGAGGTGAGGCGGGCGTCGCTACCCGCGACGGCCGTCTCCAGCGAGTCGAACACCTCGAAATGGATGTGCGGCCAGCGGCCCGAATAGCAGGCCGGGAAGATCGAGGTGAAGGTGACCGTGCCGGTCGCATCGGCGACCTGGACGCCACGCAGGTAGTTCTGGTCGGTGACGCCCGGGCTGTAGAGCGAGTAGTTCCCGGCGCGATCGCAGTGCCAGACGTAGACGGCCATGCCGGAGCCCGCGGCGCCGTCCTTCGCGAGGTCGCGCAGCGACAGCTCTAACGTCATCGGAACACCTTCCGCGACACCGGAATACGAGCCGAAACTGGTGGTGATGTCGGAGCGGACCACGCCGGACTCGATGAGGACGTTGGGTCCGTTGGAGCCGTCGCCCGGATACGGTCCGGCCGTTTCCTGAGGTGCCGCGCTCACCGCGTCGGCGGTTGTCGCGGCGGAGGTCTCGGCGCTCGACGAGCCCGTCCGCGTCGCCGTCGCGCACCCGCTCGCGGCCGTCGCCGCCCCGGCGATTCCGAGAAAGACCAGCGCCCGCCGCCGCGACATGACCCGCAGGTCGTGCGCCAGACCGAGATCGTGCTCGTGCGCCTCGCCATTCCTACCCACCGCGTTCTCCTCTGTTCGTTTCGCGTCGACAGCGACGGTAAGGGGCGGCGCTCGGACCGATCTGGGACATCGCTGGGAGTTCGCTGTGAGGGGTGCGCGGAGAGGTTGCGCTGTCACGGGCGGTGCTGGGCTTGTCGCTCGATGAAGGATTCTCAGCTTGTCGGCCTGTCCCGTTCTTCCTTCAGGACATCGGATCCGCGCGAAAAGACTATTGGCTCTATTCTTTCCGTTGGTCCACGGAGGGGGAGTGTCGGATGCGCCGATGGTTGGCGTTGGTCGCGGTATTGCTGGTGTGCGCCGTCGGATGCGGGGATAACGGTATGCCGGAATTGATTCCGGATCTGGACGCGCAGATGTATCCCGAAGACGACCCGCAATGGGAAATCGCCGCGGCGCTGCGGGTGGTGGACGTCTGTGCGCTGATACCGCGGCCGAATCTCGAACAGTTCGGACCGGTCCGGGTGGTGGGCACGAACGGCATCCAGGCTTGCTACGCGCGCATTGCGACCCGCACCGAAGGGCACGTCGACCTCGGGTGGGTGTTGGTCTCATCGCCGCCCAACGAAGGCGGTGGCGGGCACGACCGCAGGATCGGTGCGGCGCGCGCCTGGATGGTGTCCGACGTGGACAACAGCACGCCCGAAGAGATCGAGCGCAGTTCTTACCGGTACTGCGCGCTGCAGGTGGAGCTACCGCCCGGCGGTTCCGTGGCCCTGCGGGTGGACTCCGCGAAGGGAATCGACGCGTGCTCGGTGGCCGACCGGGCCGCGGAGATCGTGTTGCGAGAGTGGGAACGCCATCCGCGCCAAGGTGATTCGCCCGATACGGTGCGTACGCCGCTGACCGGCGCGGATCCCTGCGCGGTGCTCGCCGAACTGGGAATCGGGCGGAAAGGTTCGTGGTCGAGACCAGAGCGGTGCGGGTTCCGGTACCGAGGCGAGCGGATCGCGGTCGGGTACGAATACGACACCGGGCGTCCGCCTGCTGATGTCCCGCCGGTTCCCGATCCGAGCGGGAATGGCTATCGATCGAACTATCCGCTGGTCACCGTCGCGAACCGTACGGGATATCGGTCGGAGAGCGGCGGTCAGCACACCTACTATCTGCCGCTCGGCGCGCCCGTGGATTTGCCGTCGCTCGCCGATCCGCAATTTCCGGACGAGACGTGGACGCCGACCGTCACGATCGAAGGTTCGGATCAGGAGGTCATCGCCGCGGTCGGCGAGGCGGTCTTGTCGCTGTTCGATTGAGGGGCCTCGTGCCGGGCTGCCTGAAGATGCACCGCGCCAAGCGAAATCGGCAGTGATTCAGGGAACGGACGAGCCGTCAGTCGGTGACGTACCCGTTGAGCGTCTTCTGGAGATCGGTCATGAGCGCGCGGGCCGCGGTGAGTCCGTCGCCGTGCCAGACGCTGTCGTCGACCGCGAAGACGCGGCGGTCGCCGGCGGCGCCGAGTTCCTTCCACTCGTCGCCGCGCATCACCTTCTCGGCCTGCGCCTTGCCCGATTCACCGGCCAGGACGACGTAGACGATGTCGCCTTCGACCTTGGTGCCGAGTTCGCCGGGGGCGACGTCGAAAGACGCGACGCGCTGGGCCGTCGGCCGCCGCACGCCCAGGTCGGCCAGGACCTGGCCCGCGAAGCTGTCGGCGCCCTGAACCTGCACGGCATCACCGGTGAAGCGGACGACCGACGCCTGACTCTGGTTGGCGGCGATCGCGGTGCCGATGTCGGCGGCCTCGGTGCGGTAGTTGTCCAGCGCGGTGGTCGCCGCGCCGCGCCGGTCCAGACCCTCGGCGAAGGCGCCGAACTCGGCCTGCCAGCTGGTCGGAGCGCCGACCAGCACCGTCGGCGCGATGGCCCGCAGTGCGTCGAAAGTGGCCGCGCCCGAAGGCTGTTCGCCGATGATGACGTCGGGACGCAGTTCCGCGATCTTGGCGAGATCGGGCGCCGCGGCGGTGCCGATGCTCGGGACCTTCAGCACGCCGGTGCCGAGGAACTCGGGTTGCGGGCGCTCGCCCGCCACGGTCACCGCGCCGACGACGCGCTCCCACAGACCGAGCGCGCAGGTGGCGTCGAGCGCGGAGGTCGTCAGCACGACGATGCGTTGCGGATCGGCGGGCACCTCGGAGACTCCGGCGGCGTGGGTGACGCTGCGGGTGCCCGAGGGCTGATCGGGTGCGCTGGGCAGCGCGCAGGCCTTCGTCGTGTCGCGCTCCAAGCCGACCACGCCGGCGCCCGCGATATTGGTGGTGGTGCGGATGATCGAACTCGCGTCGTCGGTCTGGTTACCGCAGCCGACCAGCGCGGCGGCGCAGAGGGCCGCGACGGCGGCCGTGCCGTAACGGGTGGCGACAGTGCGGTTTCGGGTGCGAACGAGGGCGCTCACCGGCATGCCGGAGAGGGTACAGGCGTCCGGAGACGCGGCCGAGGCGCGGGTGGCGGCCCGCGCCTCGGCGCACGAAGCCGCTACCTCAGGCGGCGTCGCCGCCGAGATGGAAGACCGCGCCGGTCGGATCGGCGACGGTGGCCATCCGTCCGTACGGGGTGTCCTGGGCGGGCGAGACGACCTTGCCGCCGAGCGCGACCACCTGGGCGACCGTCTTGTCCACGTCGTCGGCGCCGAAATACACCGTCCAGCCTGCGGGTGCGCCCGGCGGCAGGAAGTCCGAGGCGTCCATCACGCCGCCGAGCATCGGGCTGGTCGAGTGGATGGTGGTGTAGCGGAAATCGGGTGCGCCGGGCATCTCGAAGGTGTCGGACCAGCCGAACACCTCGCGGTAGAACGTCAGGGACGCCTGGTACGCCCTGGTGTGCAGCTCGAACCAGGACGGCGCGCCCGCGTGATTGCGCCACCGGCCGCCCTCGACGATGGCCTCGGTCTCGACGCCGCCGAAGGTGCCGGTCTGCCAGACGCCGACGCCGGCGCCGTCCGGATCGCCGAGCACCGCCATCGTGCCGAGGTCGCCCACGTCCATCGGCTCCACGATCACGGACCCGCCGTGCGCGGTCGCGGCCGCGGCGGTGGCCCGGGCGTCCGGTGCGGACAGGTAGACGGTCCACCGATCCGGCCCGGTGTCGCCGTCGTCCATCCTGCCCATCCCGCCCGCGACGGCCTTGCCGTCCTTGCGGAAGGTGAGGTAGCCGCCGAATTCCGCGCCCGCGCGGTCGGCGGTCCAGCCGAACAGGTCGCCGTAGAAGGCGATGCTGCGCTCGGGATCGGCGGTGTAGAGGTCGACCCAGACGGGGTCGCCCGGCTTCGGGGTGGTCATGAGCGGTCTCCTCGCAGGTGACGAACGGTTGTCATCGATAGAGACGGCGGTCGCGCCGAGAACTCATCGGCGCACGCCACGGGGGTCCCGCGGTGTACTGCGGATGACCGGTGACCAACGAAATACGACGCAGAGTAGGACCCGTGCTGTCGGCCGTGACGGCACCGTTTACGATCTCAGGAGCGCAAGCGAACTGTCCGCTGTCTCGGGAACGGGATCGAAGGCGAGCAGCGGAGCTCGCGGAGCGACCTAAAGGCATCTTCAGGAGGATCAGTGACTGCGGTAGAGCCCAGACCAGTCCCTCAATTGGAAGCGACTCGACCGTATCCGGCCCGGACCGGACCCAAGGGTTCTTTCCTCTACAAGATGGTCACCACCACGGACCCCAAGGTGCTCGGCACCATGTACCTGGTGACGGCGATCAGCTTCTTCATGGTCGGCGGTCTGATGGCGCTGCTCATGCGTGCCGAGCTGGCGCGCCCCGGCCTGCAGTTCCTCTCCCCGGAACAGTTCAACCAGCTGTTCACCATGCACGGCACGATCATGCTGCTGTTCTACGCGACCGCGATCGTGTTCGGCTTCGCCAACATCGTCCTGCCGCTGCAGATCGGCGCCCCTGACGTCGCCTTCCCGCGCCTGAACGCCTTCAGCTACTGGCTGTACCTGTTCGGCGGCTCGATGGCGACCGCGGGCTTCATCACCCCGGGTGGCGCGGCCGACTTCGGCTGGACCGCGTACGTCCCGCTGACCGACATCCTGCACTCGCCCGGCGTCGGCACCGACCTGTGGATCCTCGGCCTCGCGGTCTCGGGTCTGGGCACCATCCTCGGTGGCGTGAACATGCTGACCACCGTCGTCTGCCTGCGCGCGCCCGGTATGACCATGTTCCGGATGCCGATCTTCACCTGGAACATCGCCGTCACCAGCGTCCTGGTCCTGCTCGCCTTCCCGCTGCTCACCGCTGCGCTGTTCGGCCTGGCCTACGACCGCCACCTGGGCGGCCACATCTACGACCCGGCCACCGGCGGCATCCTGCTCTACCAGCACCTGTTCTGGTTCTTCGGGCACCCCGAGGTCTACATCATCGCGCTGCCGTTCTTCGGCATCGTCTCGGAGATCTTCCCGGTGTTCAGCCGCAAGCCGATCTTCGGTTACACCACGCTGGTGTACGCGACCCTCGGCATCGCCGCGCTCTCCATCGCGGTGTGGGCGCACCACATGTACGCGACCGGCGCCGTGCTGCTGCCGTACTTCTCGTTCATGACCTTCCTCATCGCGGTGCCGACCGGCGTGAAGTTCTTCAACTGGATCGGCACGATGTGGCGCGGTCAGCTGACCTTCGAGTCGCCGATGCTGTGGTCGATCGGCTTCCTCGTGACCTTCCTCTTCGGTGGTCTGTCCGGTGTCATCCTGGCCTCGCCGCCGATGGACTTCCACGTGTCCGACACCTACTTCGTGGTGGCCCACTTCCACTACGTGCTCTTCGGCACCATCGTGTTCGCCACCTTCGCGGGCATCTACTTCTGGTTCCCGAAGATCACCGGCCGCATGGTGGACGAGCGCCTGGCCAAGTGGCACTTCTGGGCGACCTTCGTCGGCTTCCACACCACCTTCCTTGTGCAGCACTGGCTCGGCAACGAGGGCATGCCCCGCCGCTACGCCGACTACCTGCCCACGGACGGTTTCACCGCGCTGAACACCATCTCGACCATCGGCGCGTTCGTCCTCGGCGCCTCGATGCTGCCGTTCCTCTGGAACGTCTTCAAGAGCTACCGCTACGGCGAGGTCGTGACGGTGGACGACCCGTGGGGCTACGGCAACTCGCTGGAGTGGGCCACCACCTGCCCGCCGCCGCGGCACAACTTCTACGAGCTGCCGCGCATCCGGTCCGAGCGCCCCGCGTTCGAGCTGCACTACCCGCACATGATCGATCGCATGCGCGCCGAGGCGCACGTGGGCTGGGGTTCCGGCAAGCACGCCACCGCCGTCCACGAGGGCGAGCTGGTCAAGCACTAGAAACTCGACGAGTGTGCACCCGCTGACAATCAGCGGGTGCACGCGCGTTTGCCCTGGGTAGTGCGGCGTCGACGGCCCCACATCGTGGCCCCATTGTGTACGTTGCTGTTTGCCGTAGCTGTGCTTCAGCGGCGATACGGTAGAGCCCAGGGGCGACGCCGCCAATCGAACACAGACATGGAGCGCATCGACTTGGCCGACACCACCGTTCTTGTCACTGTCACCGGACCCGACCGGCCCGGTGTGACGTCCGTGCTGCTCGCGGCGATGTCGCGGCACCAGGTGAGCCTGCTGGATGTGGAGCAGGTCGTCATCCGCGGCCGGCTCACCCTCGGTGTCCTGGTCACCTGCCCGAACGATCCCGAAGAGCTGCAAGAGGAGCTCGAGGAGGCGATGAACACCGTCGGCATGAACGTCGACGTGGAGGTGGGCGCCGCGATCGGGCGGGCACCGATGTCCACGCACGCGGTGGTCATCCTCGGCGCGCCGGTGACCGCGCGGGCGTTCAGCGCGGTCTCGCGTCAGCTCGCCGCGCTCGGCGCGAACATCGACACCATCCGCGGCATCGCCGACTACCCGGTCACCGGCATGGAGCTGCTGGTCTCCGCGACCGACACGGGCGCGGACACCGACTCCAGGCTGCGCACGGCGCTGGCCGAGGTGGCGGTCGCCGAAGAGGTCGACGTGGCGGTGGAGCGGGCCGGGCTGGCGCGGCGGGCCAAGCGGCTCATCGTGTTCGACGTCGACTCGACCCTGATCCAGGGCGAGGTCATCGAGATGCTCGCCGCGCACGCGGGCGTCGAGGAGCAGGTCCGCCAGGTCACCGAGGCGGCCATGCGCGGCGAGATCGACTTCGCCGAATCGCTGAGCCAGCGCGTCGCGACCCTGGAGGGGCTGGACGAATCGGTCATCGAGGAGGTCGCCGACCGGATCGAGCTGACCCCTGGCGCGCGCACCACAATCCGCACGCTGCGCCGCATCGGCTTCCGCTGCGGTGTGGTGTCCGGTGGGTTCCGCCAGGTCATCGAGCCGCTCGCGCACGAGCTCGAACTCGACTTCGTGCAGGCGAACACGCTGGAGATCAAGGACGGCAAGCTGACCGGCCGCGTGGTCGGCGACATCGTCGACCGCGCCGCCAAGGCGACCGCGCTGCGCAAGTTCGCCGCCGAGGCCGGGGTGCCGATGGAACAGACCGTCGCGGTCGGCGACGGCGCCAACGACATCGACATGCTCAACGCCGCCGGGCTCGGCGTCGCCTTCAACGCCAAGCCCGCGCTGCGCGAGGTTGCCGACGCGGCGCTGTCGCACCCCTACCTGGACGCGGTGCTGTTCATCCTCGGCGTCACCCGCCATGAGGTGGAGGCCGCCGACGCGCGCGACGGGTTGATGCGCCGGGTGCCGCTGATCCAGTAGTTCGCGCGGCGCAACGTATTTCGCCTGCCGGGACCGAGGCGGTGTCGCCTCGGTCGTGCGCGAACGCGTCCGGCGGCGTTCATCTGCCTTCGCTCCGGCTGTGCGCGGGCGATCGACGGACCGGGTGCGGCCGTGTTCATTAGGCTGGTCGCGGATTGATCATTCGGTGATCGGAGGATGCGGTGCGGAAGTCCCTGGTTGTGCTGCTGCTCGGCGTCGCGCTCACCGCGTGCGGAACCGATGACGGCCACGACGGGCACGCACCGGCGACATCCACCGTGTCCACCCGCGCCGAACCGTCCGGAAACGTCGAGCCTTCGGGAGATGCCATGGACGTGACCGAGGCCGACAGCGGACAGCAGCGCTCGCTCCGCGTCGGCAGGCAATTGATCGTGACGCTGGCCGCCAACCCGTCGACCGGGTACGGCTGGCGGCTCGCCGCACTGGACCAGAATGTGCTCCGGCAGGCGGGCGAGCCGGATTACCGGCCGGATGCCGACCGTCCGATCGCGCCCGGCTCCGGCGGCACCGCGGTGTGGACGTTCGTCGGGAATGCCCCGGGCGTCACCGAGCTTGCACTGGAGTACGCGCGCCCGTGGGAGCACGGCGTCGAGCCCGCGCAGAAGTTCACATTGAGGGTCGAGGTGAAGTGAATGAGCAGTCCGGACAGCGGTACCGTGGACGAATTGTCCACGGGGGAGGAGGGATTCCGCATCCGGCACGCGGAACTCGCGCTCGGTTACGGTGGCGCGGGCGATCCCGACGACCCCGGCCAGGTCCAGGCCATGCAGATGGTGCTGCACCTGCCGAAGGCGGATCCGCCGCCGCGCAGCGCGTTGCTCGCCGCCGCGGCGGCTTCGGCGGTCGCGCTGTGCCTGGACGAGCGGGTCGGCCCGGAAGGGCCCTGGGCGCAACGGTATCTCGCGTGGAAGCGCTCCCGGATTCGCAAGGTGGCGCGGCGCGCTCGCGGCGCCCAGTGGCTGGCGGCGGGCGAGGTCGACGGCGTCACCGTGGAGATCGGCGGCGCGCAGGCGCGTGCGTTCGTGCCGAGCGCGGTCGGCGAGGTGGACCCGCGAATCAAGAAGCTCCAGATCGGCGGCACCGATCTCGAGCACGACGATCCCGGTCCGCCGGACCCGAATCTGCCTGTTCTGTGGGTGAATTCGGCGCTCGGTATGACGCTCGGCAAGAGCGCGGCGCAGGTCGGCCACGCCAGCATGCTGCTCGCGGCCGCGCTGCGTCCCGAGGACGCCTACCGCTGGTCGCGCCGCGAATTTCATTGCGCGGTACGCGAAGCCGACCCGGCGCAGTGGCGGGCGTACACCGATCGGGTGGCGGCGGGCAACGCGGTGGCGGTGCGCGATGCCGGTTTCACCGAGATTGCTCCAGGTTCGCTGACGGTGATCGCCGTGCCGCCCGAGTCCTGGTGAGCCGCGTCCGGGAAAGGCCGGAACCGGCGCACGGCCGACGGGCTGCACCGCACCCAGGTGTGGCCGAGGGGTATTTGGGTATCAGTGACGGAACGGGGCTTCGGCCCCGCCGTCTCCGGAGGATGTCATGACGACGCTGCTGCTGATTCTCGCCGGATGGGTGCTTCTTTCGCTGCCGCTGGCGCTGATCGTCGCCAGAATGTTCCGCCCGATCGATGGCCCGCCGTCGGCTCGACCGCGTCCCGCACGGGCCAGGCGGCGAACCGTCGTCGGCCGGCTGGCCGGGCGGATGGCCCGTTCGGCGCGACCGATGTGGGCCGGTCGGGCAAACCCGGCGCGTGTGGGCCAAGATGGAGCGCGTGCCGCAACCGGATCCCGATCTGCTCATTGATTTCACCGACGTGACCGTCCGACGCTCGGGGCACACCCTAGTCGGTCCGGTCACCTGGCAGGTCGAGCTCGACGAACGCTGGGTCGTGCTCGGCCCGAACGGCGCGGGCAAGACCTCCCTGCTGCGCATGGCCGCCGCCGAAATGCACCCGACCTCCGGAATCGCCCACCTGCTCGGCGAGGTGATCGGCAAGGTCGACATGAACGAGCTGCGGCCACGCATCGGCCTCTCGTCCGCGGCGCTGGCCAGTCGTGTGCCGCTGGACGAGAAGGTCAGCGATCTCGTGGTGTCCGCGGGATACGCCGTGCTCGGCCGCTGGCGCGAACGCTACGACGACGTCGACACCGACCGGGCCATCGACATGCTGGAAAGCCTTGGCGCCGAACACCTTTCCGACCGCACCTACGGCACCCTGTCCGAGGGCGAGCGCAAGCGGGTGCTGATCGCCCGCGCCCTGATGACCGATCCGGAGCTGCTGCTGCTCGACGAACCGGCGGCGGGCCTGGACCTCGGCGGTCGCGAGGAACTGGTCGAGCGACTCGGCGATCTGGCGGCCGATCCCGAGGCACCGGCGATGGTGCTGGTGACCCACCACGTGGAGGAGATCCCGCCCGGTTTCACCCACGGCCTGCTGCTCAACGAGGGCGAGGTGGTCGCCCAGGGTCTGCTGACCGATGTGCTCACCTCGGAGCACCTGAGCGACGCCTTCCGCCAGTCCATCGCGCTGGACCGCGTCGACGGCCGCTACTTCGCGCGACGTGCGCGGCGAGCGGGCCAGCACCGGTCCCGGTAGCGAGTGGCCGCGGCCTGCGGCGGGCTCCGGCGGCGCCGGTTATGGTGCAGGTGTGAGTGAGACAACGACGTCGCCCGGTGATCGGCCGCAGGATCCCCCGCCCATCAAGGACGCGTCCACGGTGATGCTGGTGCGCGACGGGGTGAACGGTCCCGAGGTGTTCCTGCAACGACGGGTCGGGGCGATGGCCTTCGCCGCGGGCATGACGGTGTTCCCCGGCGGCGGCGTCGATCCCGCCGACAGCACCATCGAGATCGACTGGGCGGGCCCGGATCCCGCCTGGTGGGCCGAGCGTTTCGCGGCCACCGAATCGCGCGCCAAGGCGCTGGTGTGCGCGGCGGTGCGGGAGACATTCGAGGAATGCGGCGTGCTGCTGGCGGGTCCGACGGCCGACACCGTCGTCGACGACACCACCCCGTACCGCGAAGCCCGCAGCAGGCTGGAGCGCCGCGAACTGTCCCTGGCCGCCTTCCTGGCCGAGGAGAAGCTGGTGCTGCGCGCCGACCTGCTTCGCCCCTGGGCGAATTGGATCACTCCGGTAGTCGAGCCGCGCCGCTACGACACCCACTTCTTCGTCGCGGTCCTGCCGCAGGGCCAGCTGGCCGACGGCGCGACCTCCGAGGCCGCCGAAGTGCAGTGGAGTACCCCGGCCGAGGCACTCGACCGCTGGCGTGCGGGCGCCGACATCCTGCTCCCTCCGACCTGGTCTCAGCTCGACGCCCTCAGCGGCTTCGCCTCGACCGCGGACATCTTCGCGGCCGAACCGGTGATCGACCCGATCATGCCGGAGCTGACCGAGGCAGGCGGCGCCAAGGCGCTCAGCTTCCCCGGCAACGACCGCTACTTCGCCGATCTCCCCGAAACCGCCAAGCTCCGGGGCTCGGCCCGCTGACAAGGGCTACCGCACGCCTCGTAGGGGCCCTAGGTACTGCGAGGCGTGCACAAGGTCTGCGAGCGCGTCAGGGCCTGTTGCAGCATCGGTGATGCGGGACGTGGCGGGGGCGGGAGGTAGCGTGCGTGGCATGGCCGAATTCGTGACCCTGGAGCTGCCGGAAGGGGATGGCGCGCGGGGCGTCGCCGTCCTGCGGATCGCTCGTCCGCCGATGAACCTGATCAACGTTCAGGTGGTGCGGGAAGTGGCCGAGGCCGCGGCGGCGGTCGCGACGCATTCCGGCGTCGCGGCCCTGGTGGTCTACGGGGACGAGCGGGTGTTCTCGGCGGGTGACGACGTGGCCGAGCTGGCCACGCTGAACGCCGACCAGGCCGCGGCCATGGCCGCCGACGTGCAAGCCGCGCTGGGGTGCCTGGCCAGGGTTCCGCAGCCGACCGTCGCCGCGATCAGCGGGTACTGCCTCGGCGCGGGGCTGGAACTGGCGCTCGGCGCCGATCGCCGCGTCATCGGCGACAACGTCAAGCTCGGGCTGCCGCAGATTCACGCGGGACTGATCCCGCTCGCGGGCATCCGGCGGCTGTCGCTGCTGGTCGGTCCCGGCCCGGCCAAGGACCTCGTGTACACGGGGCGTTTCGTGGAGCCGGACGAGGCGCTGGCGCTCGGTCTGGTCGACGAGGTCGTCGCGCCGGACGACGTCTTCGCCGCCGCGCTGCGCTGGGCCGGACGCTTCACCGACGGACCGGGACGCGCGCTGGCCGCCGCCAAGGCGGTGTTCGAGGCGGGCCCGCACGGCCTGGATCGCGCGCGCGGCGAGTGGGCCGGGCTGTTCGGCACCGAGGATCGCCGGATCGGGACGGAATCCTACGTCGCGGACGGGCCGGGATCCGCGGCTTTCGTCGGGCGCTGAATTCCTCCGGACAAGGCTGTGCGGGCGGTCGCCCGCACGCAGACCGTCCGGTCTGCTCGGGGTGTGCCAGGAGATTGCCCTGATGGGAACATGTTCTCATCTGGCCATCCGTCCAGAGGGTCGCGGAATGCCCGGGCCGACAGCGGGCTTCATCTGGGGATTTATGTAGGCTAGGCGACCATGACGGTACGTCCCGACGACCCCGCGCCGAACCCGCACGCCACCGAGGCCGAGGTCGAAGCAGCGCTCAAGGATACGAAGCTCGCCCAGGTGCTCTACCACGACTGGGAGGCCGAGACCTACGACGACAAATGGTCCATCTCCTATGACGAGCGTTGCATCGACTACGCCCGCGGCCGCTTCGACGCCGCGGTCGGCCCCGCGCCGCTGCCCTACGAGAAGGCGCTCGAGCTCGGTTGCGGTACCGGCTTCTTCCTGCTGAACCTGATGCAGGGCGGCGTCGCCAAGTCCGGTTCGGTCACCGACCTCTCGCCGGGCATGGTGAAGGTCGCGCTGCGCAACGCCGAGAACCTGGGTCTGGACGTGGACGGCCGCGTCGCCGACGCGGAGACCATCCCCTACGACGACGACACCTTCGATCTCGTCGTCGGTCACGCGGTGCTGCACCACATCCCGGATGTGGAGCTGGCGCTCAAGGAGTGCCTGCGCGTGCTCAAGCCGGGCGGTCGCTTCGTCTTCGCGGGCGAGCCGACCACCGCGGGCAACTTCTACGCCCGCTGGCTCGGCCGCATCACCTGGAAGGCCACCACCACCGTCACGAAGCTGCCCGTGCTGGCGGGCTGGCGTCGTCCGCAGGAGGAGCTCGACGAGTCCTCGCGCGCCGCGGCGCTGGAGGCGGTCGTCGACCTGCACACCTTCGATCCGCGCGATCTCGAGGCGATGGCGCGGTCCGCGGGCGCCGTCGAGGTCAAGGCGAGCACCGAGGAATTCGCCGCCGCGCTGTGGGGCTGGCCGGTGCGCACCTTCGAGGCGGCCGTGCCCGCCGAGAAGCTCAGCATGGGCTACCGGATGGCGATGTACCGGGCGTGGCTCGGACTGAGCTGGGTGGACGAGAACATCATGCGCCGCGTGGTGCCGCGCCAGTTCTTCTACAACGCCATGATCACCGGCGTGAAGCCGGACGCGTCCGCCAAGTAGTGGGCTACCGCTTCGGCCGCGCGGACATCGCCTTCCTCGCCGGCGCGGCAGGGCATGCCGCGCTGGCCGAGGTGGAGCGGCTGGAGCTGACCCCCGCGACGCACCTGCGCGATCTCGAGCGGGTGCGTCGCGATCACGGCGAGCACGCCGCCGCGCTCGTGGAAACCGTGCGGCTGCGGCGCAAGGCCGCCGCCAAACTGCACGGCGCGGGGGACTGGCTCTTCACCGACGACGCGCTCCAGCAGGCGACGCCGACGCCGGTCGCCCGCCACCGGGCGGCCCGGCTGGCCGGCCGTGCCGTGCACGATGTCACCTGTTCCATCGGCGCCGAACTCGTCGAACTGGCCGAGGTGTGTCCCGCCGTCGTCGGCAGCGACCTCGACGAGGTGCGGTTGGCGATCGCCGCGCACAATCTCGGCTCCCGCTGGGCGCCGCTGTCCGGCGCCGATCGGGCCGGGCAGCGAAATGTGCTGCTGGCCAAGGCCGATGCCGTCGTGCCCAGCAGCACCGGCACGGTGATCATCGCCGATCCGGCCCGCCGCGCGGACGGCCGCCGTACCCACGATCCGGCCAAGCTGCAACCTCCGCTGCCCGATCTGCTCGACGTGTACGCGGGCCGCGACATCGCCGTGAAGTGCGCGCCCGGACTGGATTTCGACCGGCTGGACTGGCGAGGCGAGATCGAGGTCGTCTCGCTCGACGGCGCGGTGCGCGAGGCGTGCCTGTGGTCGGCGGGCCTGACCGAAGCCGGTGTCGCCCGCCGCGCCACGGTGCTGAGTTCGCGCCGCGATCCGGAGGTGCTCACCGACGCCGAGCCGGACGAACTGCCCGAGCGGCCGCCCGGCGAGTGGATCATCGATCCCGACGGCGCGATCGTGCGGGCCGGACTGGTCCGGCACTACGCCGCGAGACACGCCCTGTGGCAACTGGATCCGCACATCGCCTACCTCACGGGCGACGCGGTGCCCGAGGGCCTGCGCGGCTTCCGTATCGAGGACCGGCTCGAGCTGCGTGAGAAGACACTGCGCCAGGAGCTGGCGCGCCGCGAGTGCGGAGCGCTGGAGATTCTGGTGCGCGGCGTGGACGTCGACCCGGACGCGCTGCGCAAACGACTGAAGCTCAAAGGCAGCGTGCCCTACACCCTGGTGATCACCCGCATCGGCCGCACCGCGACGGTGTTCCTGTGTACCGCGCACGCCGCGTCGTGAGCGAACGAAGTGAGTGAACCGTGTGGCAGCGCGCGTCGCGCATGCCGGAGCCGAGCGCTAGCGAGGTGCAGGCGTGAGCGCGGTCCGGGCCTAGGACTCCAGTTTCTTCACGACCCGCTGCACCGTCAGCCAGGTGCGGGTGGTGATGTCCTTGCCGTAGGTCTTGTCCAGCCAGGCCATGAAGTCCGGCGTCTTCGGCGTGCTGTTGTCGATGACGGTGAGGAAGGCGCGGGCCTCCGGGTCGTAGCCGATGATCCGGGTCAACTCGTCGCCGGTGTCCGGGTGCTCGACCTCCGGGCTCTGGTCTTTGAAGAAGGTCACCGTGAGGTAGGAGCCGCGCTCGTGGGTGAGCCCCTCGAACGGATCGCGATCCAGCAGCTCGCGCAGCTCCTCGTAGCTGCGCACGATGGTGCCGCCCGGAATCCCCAGCTCCCGGTTCAGCGCCTCCTGGATCCGGTCCTCCAAGGCAGCCGCATCGGTGTCGGTGCAGCGAAACACCACGTTGCCGCTGGACAGGATGGTCGCCACCTTCTCGAACCCGAGCCCCTCGAACACCGCGCGCAACTTCTCGTTGCGCATGTTCGGGTTGGTCGGCATGATCCCGCGCAGCAGCGCCGCGTACCTGTTCATGCCGACGACCGTACTCGAGCGCACCGACTACTCGGCGTCCAACGCGGGCGAACTATGCCTGCTGGGTGGCGCCGTTCTTCTTGCGTTCGATGTCCTCCAGCGCGGCGATGTACTTCGCCCGCTCCTCGGCGCCCGCCTCCCAGGTGGCCTTGCGGTTCTTGACCACCTTCGCGGGCGCGCCGACGGCGATGCCGTAGTCCGGGATCTCGCCCTTGACCACCGCGTGCGCGCCGAGCACGCAGCCGCGGCCGACGCGAGTATCGCGCAGCACGGTCACCTTGGCGGCGATCCACGTGTCGGGGCCGATCCGGACCGGGCTCTTCACGATGCCCTGATCCTTGATGGGCATCGTGATGTCGTCCATCTTGTGGTCGAAGTCGCAGATGTAGCACCAGTCGGCGACCAGGGTCGATTCGCCGATCTCGATGTCGAGGTAGGTGTTGACGACGTTGTCCTTGCCGAACACCACCTTGTCGCCGATCCGCAGCGAGCCTTCGTGGCAACGGATGGCGTTGCCGTCGCCGATGTGCACCCAGCGCCCGATCTCCATCCGGCTCAGCTCGGGGGTCGCGTGGATCTCGACCCGGCGGCCGAGGAACACCATGCCGCGCAGCACGATGTGCGGGTTGGCCAGCTTGAACTTGAACAGCCGGTAGTAGCGGACCAGATACCAGGGCGTGTAGGCGCGGTTGGCGAGCACCCAGCGCAGCGACGCCATGGTCAGAAATCGCGCCTGCTGCGGATCCCGGCGGCGCGAACCCCGCCACCGCGAGCGCAACGGTGCGCCCCACATGCTCGTCACGAACCGTTCTCCCGTCGTGTTCCCCGGGCGGCCACCCGAGGGTCGTCATTGGCTACACAGCGTACTTTCGTGCCGCATCACCTCTGGTTCTACCCTCACCTTCGCCGGACGAGACGTTCCCCCCTGCGTCCACCGAGTAGCAACCTGCGCCACGCAGGCCGACCACCCTCCGGTGCGAGTCTTACGAGCGCCGTTCGCGGCCCGTCTCGCGCTCGAGCGGCCGCTGCGCATGCGACACCGTCGCCCGGCAGTGGCCGCTCGAGCGCGAGACACCAGGGGGCCGCGAACACGCCGTGCCGGAGGCGCGGCAAATTCAACACCGGCTAGTCTTGCGAGCGGCCATCGACCCGAGGGGAGAACAGCAGTGCGAACCGGTAGCGTGCGGGCTGTCGCGACACAGCCGCGATCCCGGGTGCGTGCGGCAGCCGCGCTGGCCGCTCTCGGCGCGCTGGCCCTGACCTCCTGCGGCACCGATGTCGACGACATCGCCGTCGGCCCCGGCAAGGGATGGCCCGCCGCGCATCACGACGGTCGCAACAGCGGCGTCAGCCCCGTGACCGGCGCGCGCTCACTGACGTTGAGCTGGTCCAGACCCGCGGCAGGCCCCATCGAGCGGCCGGTCACCATCGGCGCCGAGGGGCAGCTGTTCCTGACCACCCGCACCGCGAACGGGTGCGCCATCCTGTCGTTCCAGATGCCGACCGGCCGCAAGCGATTCTGTGATGTGCTCGGCCCCAACGCGATCTCGTCGCCGACGGCGGTCGACGGTGTCAGCAACGTCTACGCAGGCGACGACGGCGCGGTGAACTCCTTCAACTACCTCGGCCAGCCGCGCTGGCGCACACCCGTTGCGGGGGTTCCGGTTTCGGTGCAGTTCACCGGTGACAGCCGACTGCTCACCATCACCCAGTCCGGCCAGGTGGACGTGCTGGACCGGCAGACGGGCCTGCGGACGGTGCCGACCGTTCAATTGCTCGGCGAACCCGACTTCCTGGGCAACCCCGACCTCACCCGCCCCGCCTCGGGCCAGGGGCTCGACGACTGCGGCACCGGCGGCCCGCAGTGTCCGATCGCGAACATCTCGGCGATCGACGGATCCACCGGCCGCTTCTACGTCACCGTGTGGCAGCCCGGCGCTCCGAGCGCCGCGCTGATCGCCTTGCGCTACGCCGACAACAGGATTCAGCAGGAGTGGCGCGCGGAGATCCTGACCGAGGGCAGCGCCACCGGCCCCGCCCTGTCCGCCGACGGCGGCACCGTCTACGTCGGCGACAACAGCGAGCGACTGATCGCCGTCGACGCCGCCGACGGGCGCACCAAGTGGGTGCGGCCGCTGGGATTCACGCCGAGTGGCGGGATTTCGGTCTCCGGCGACGGCCTGATCATCCCCGCGGGCGACGAGGGCTACCTGCTCGCCCTGCGCGACACCGGTGACAGCGCCGAGATCGCCTGGGAACGCAAGGATCTCGCGCTGCGCGGCGCCCCGGTGCAGACCGCGGGCGACACCGGCTACACCGCCGCCGCGATCGGCGACGGCCTGAACCTGATCACCTTCGACACCGGCACCGGAGCCACCATCGATTCCGATGTGCTGCCCGGCGCGAAGGGCACCACCACCGGCACCTCGGTCGGGCCCAAGGGTGAGGTGGTGGTGGCCACGCGCATCGGCGAGGTCTTCGTCTTCCAGCCGGAGTAGGGCGTACCTCCGCCTTCGCTCCGGCCATGCGCGGTCTTCGGACGGACTGTCCGGCAGCGCCGCTCAGAGCGGGTTGTTCGGATCCCGTTCCGGCAGAGGACGTTCCACGATGACCGGCCTGCCGAGCGGATTGCGCACGCGGCGTTTGGCAGCCGAGTACACCTGCGCGGTCTCGGCGGCGACGACGTCCCAGGCGAAGTCCGCCGTCAGTCGTTCCCGCGCGGCGTAGGCGCGGTCCTGCGTGGCGACGGGGTCGTCCAGCGTGGCGCGCACCGCCTCCACCAAGCCGTCCACGTCGGCGGGTTCGAAGGAAGCGCCCGTGACGCCGTCGATGACCGCTTCGCCGAGTCCGCCCGCCGTCGAGGTGATCAGCGGGGTGCCCGCGGCGGCCGCCTCCAGCGCCACGATGCCGAACGGCTCGTAGCGGCTCGGCAGCACGATGGCGTCGGCGCCGTGCAGCCAGCCGAGCAGTTCCTGGTGACCGAGCTGGCCCGCGAAGGTGACCGCGCGCGCGACGCGATGCACCCTGGCCCGTTCCCGCAGCCATTCGAACTGAGTACCGACGCCCGCCACGGTCAGCGTGGTGCCGGGGTGAGCGCGGCGGATGCGGGGCAGCGCGGCGATGGCGTCCTGCACGCCCTTCTCGTATTCGAGCCTGCCGACGTAGAGCAGCCGGGGCGGCCCGGAGCGCGGGGCGCGCGGGCGGAAGGTCCATGCGCCCACGTCGATGCCGTTGCGGATGACCGTCATCGGGATGCGCTCGGGACCGTACAGGCGCTGCACTTCGTCCTGCATCGAGGTCGAGCAGGTGATCAGCGCGTCGGACTCGTTGGTGAGCCACCACTCGACGGAGTGCACCTGCTTGTTGACCTTGCCCGCGACCCAGCCGCTGTGGCGGCCCGCCTCGGTGGCGTGGATGGTCGAGACCAGCGGCACGTCGTAGTACTCCGCCAGGGCGATGCCGGGATGGGCGACCAGCCAGTCGTGCGCGTGCACGACATCGGGCGTCCAGCCGTCACCGATGCCGGGCTTGCCGAGCGCGACGCCCGCGCGCACCATGGCGTGCCCCATGGCCAGGGTCCACGCCAGCATGTCCTCGCCGAAGTCGAAGCACGGCGGATCCTCGGCGACCGCGACAACCAGCACGCCGTCCTCGATGAACGAGTGCGTGGGGTGGCTCGACGAGTCGGTGCCGGAGGGGCGGCGGGACAGGACGACCACCTCGTGGCCCGCCGCGGCGAGCTCGGTGGCCAGGTGATGTACGTGGCGACCCAGCCCACCGACCACAACCGGCGGGTATTCCCACGACACCATCAAGATCTTCATGCAAGTCCTTCTCAGGCAGGGCCTTGTCGGTCAGGGCCTTCTGCGGTTTGGCCTTCCGGGGCCGGGCCCAGGTTCCCCGTGGGGTCGGTACTGGGGACCCGTCGCGCATCCAATCCGGGAAAGAATCCGTCGGCCGCGTACCATCCTGCCGCCAACTGCCGCGCTTTGGCGACTTGACCCGCGCCGACGGCGGCCGCGATCTCCCGCACGGCGTGCGCGTGCTGGTGGGCCCGCTCCCGCGCGTAGCCCGCGGCGGAGTCCTTGCTGACCATGAACGCCCAGTCGCTGGACACCGTCAGGATCGCCTCGCGCAGCAACTGATCCGCGACCGGATCGCGCAGCGCGAATGTGTTTCCCGCGCGCATCTTGTCCAGGGTGTCCAGCGCGAGCCGCACCACCTCGTCGTTGAGTTCGACGAGATCGCGCACCTGATCACCGGCCCACACCCGCCAGTCCTTGCCGGAGCCCCAGGACGAATCGGTGAGTTGCACGGGCGCACCGACGTAGCCGCGTTCCCGCGCGTCGGCCAGGGTGCCGACGGTGACGCCCGCCTCCGGCAGCGCGCGCAGGACCTGGGCCAGCCACTGCGGGCCCTCGTGCCACCAGTGCCCGAACAGTTCGGTGTCGAACGCGGCCACGACGAGGGCCGGGCGGCCGATGCGTTCGGATTCGGCGATCAGCCGCTCGCGCACCGTCGTCACGAAGTCCTCGACGTCGCGCACCACCGCCCCGGCCGCCAGCTCCGGGTCGTAGGGCGCCTTGTCGGGCCCGGCGACCGTCTTGCCGGTGACGCGGGACGGTTTGAGGCCTGTCGCGTGGTCGTAGTGATGAAAGTCACGGTACGCGGCCTGGCCGGGATAGCCGGACTTGGGCGACCAGACCCGGTAGCTGACCGCGAGATCGCGCCCGAACGCCACCACGTCGGAGTCGCGCACCGGTCGTCCGAGGCTGCTGTCGCCGCGCAGGGCGGGTCCGTCGACCATGAAATGCGTCACACCGGCGGCCGCGTAGCCGAGCTCCATGCCCGGGGTGTATCCGCACTCGGGAGCCCAGATGCCGGTGGGGGTGTGACCCCAGCGCCTGCGGGCGTCGGCCAGGCCCTCGCGCAGCTGGAAGTCGCGCAGTCGCGGGTCGAGCAGCGGCTGGAACGGGTGCGCCAGCGGACCGCCGAGCAATTCGATCGTCTGCGCGTCGACGAGTTCGCGCCAGACCGGCGCCGCGCCGTGCCGCCAGCGCTGCTCGAACTCGGTGAGCGCCGCGGCGGCGAGCCGGTGTTCGTGCCTGCCGAGCGCGACGTTGCCCGCCATGGCGGCCTCGTCGGCGCGCAGCTGCCAGTTGCCCAGCCAGTGGTGCATGCCCGCCAGGCAGTGCGGGTCGTCGAGCTGGGCCGCGAGCACCGGCGTGATGCCGAGGCTGAGCAAGTGCGAGCGCCCTTCCGCCGCAAGGGTTCTCAGCACCTCGACGACGGGCAGGTAGGAGGCTGCCCAGGACTGGTAGAGCCACTCCTCGCCGACGGGCCAGCGGCCGTGGTGGGCCAGCCAGGGCAGATGGGAGTGCAGGACCAGGGTGAACTGGCCGGGTACCGCGTTGTCGGTCAACGTTTCACCGCGATGGCCACGAGGTCGAGGCTGGCGTCGATGTCCTCGGTGATCAGGTCGAAGTCGTCGACGGACACCGCGGCGACGTCGGCGGTCAGCTCGGCGGGCCACGGCTCGCCCGCGAGCGCGCGCTCGATCTGCGCATCGATGAACGAGCCGCCGTGCTTGGCGTCCAGCGCTTTCAGCGTCGCCCCGTGATGCACGCCGGTCATCAGCGCGACCTCGAAACCGGCGTCGACCAGCAGCTCGGTGAGTTCGTCCGCGTTCAGCTCACGGGTGTGGAACGGATTGAGCGGGGTGTCGCGACCCGGCGAGAAGGTGATCCGGTTGGGCGTGCTGATCAGCAGCTCGCCGCCGGGCCGCAGGACCCGCAGGCATTCCCGGAGGAACTGGCTCTGATCCCAAAGGTGCTCGATGACCTGGAAATTCACCACGACGTCGACCGAGGCGTCGTCGAGCGGCAGGGCGGCGAGGTTGCCCTGGATCATCTCGACGCGCGGGTAGCGCGCCCGCACGTGCGCGACCGCGCTCGCGTCGTAGTCGAGGCCGATCACCTTGGTGGCCACACCGGCGATCATGTCGGCGCCGTAGCCTTCGCCGGAACCGGCCTCCAGCACGGTCTTTCCCGCGCACCGGTCGAGCAGCCGGGCGTAGACGATCTCGTGCCTGCGGAACCAGTAGTTCTCCTCGGCGATGCCGGGTACGGTGCGCTCGCCGGTCAGCGGCAAAGGTTCGACGGCACCGGCGTTTTCCGTAGTCATGACCCTCGGGTCGCCCACTGCGGCAGGGATCACAGCCTCGCTCATCACACCGACGTTACTGGTAAGGGTCGCGCACGATATCGCCCGGACCGGTGTAGTGAGAGAGAAGCCACTAAGTTACCCATGAGTAACTTAGCGTAGGGTAGTGTCACGCCCTGAGCTACCTCAACAGGACGTACGGCCCGATCGTGCGACCACCAGATACACGCCCCCAGAACAGGAGGTCGACGAAGACCGATGCCGAACATCGTCGTACTCATCAAGCAGGTTCCCGACACCTGGTCCGAGCGCAAGCTGTCCGATGGTGACTACACCCTGGACCGCGAGGCCGCCGACGCCGTCCTCGACGAGATCAACGAGCGCGCCGTCGAAGAGGCGCTGCTGATCAAGGAGGCCCAGGGCGGCGAGGTCACCGTGCTGGCCGCCGGTCCGGACCGCGCCACCGAGGCCATCCGCAAGGCGCTGTCCATGGGCGCCGACAAGGCCATCCACATCAACGACCCGGCGATCCACGGCTCCGATGCCGTGCAGACCGCGTGGGTGCTGGCCAGCGCGCTGGGCCAGGTCGAGGGTGTCGAGCTCGTCATCGCCGGTAACGAGGCGACCGACGGCCGCGCGGGCGCCGTGCCCGCGATCATCGCGGAATACCTGGGTCTGCCGCAGCTGACCCACCTGCGCAAGCTGACCGTCGACGGCGAGAAGATCACCGGCGAGCGCGAGACCGACGAAGGCGTCTTCAAGCTGGAGGCCACCCTCCCGGCCATCGTCTCGGTCACCGAGAAGATCAACGAGCCGCGCTTCCCGTCCTTCAAGGGCATCATGGCGGCCAAGAAGAAGGAAGTTCAGGTCTTCACGCTGGCCGATCTGGGCGTCGACCCGTCGACCGTGGGTGTCGCCAACGCGGGCACCACCGTCACCGCGTCCACCCCGAAGCCTCCGCGCACCGCGGGCGAGAAGATCGCCGACGAGGGCGACGGCGGCACCAAGATCGCCCAGTACCTCATCGGTCAGAAGATCATCTGATCCGCCCCGGCTGACGAGACTTCCTAGGAGAGAACACAAATGGCTGAAGTACTCGTGCTCGTCGAGCACGCCGACGGTGCGATCAAGAAGGTCAGCACCGAACTGCTCACCGCCGCCCGCACCCTGGGCACCCCGGCCGCCGTCGTGCTCGGCACCGCGGGTACCGGCGAGAAGCTGGCCGACGCGCTGGCCGCCGCGGGCGCCGAGAAGATCTACATCGCCGAGTCCGACGATGTGGAGAACTACCTGGTGACCCCGAAGGTCGACGTGCTGGCCGGTCTGGTCGAGTCGGTCTCCCCGGCCGCCGTGATCGTGTCCGCTTCCGCCGAGGGCAAGGAGGTGTCGGGCCGCCTCGCCGCCCGCATCGGCTCCGGCCTGCTGGTGGACGTCATCGGCGTGAACGCCGACGGCTCCGTCGTGCACTCCATCTTCGGTGGCGCCTTCACCGTCGACGCCAAGGCGACCGGCGACGTGCCGGTCATCTCGGTCCGCCCGGGTGCGGTCGAGGCCGTCGCGCAGGCGGGTGCCGGCGAGAAGGTGACCGTCGAGGTCCCCGCGCAGGAAGAGGGCGTCGTCAAGGTGACCTCGCGCGAGCCGGTCGTCGCCGGTGACCGTCCGGAGCTCACCGAGGCGAACATCGTCGTCTCCGGTGGTCGCGGCGTCGGCTCGGCCGACAACTTCGCGGTCGTCGAGGCGCTGGCCGACTCGCTCGGCGCGGCCGTCGGCGCCTCGCGTGCCGCCGTCGACTCGGGCTACTACCCGGGCCAGTTCCAGGTCGGTCAGACCGGTAAGACGGTCTCCCCGCAGCTGTACATCGCCCTCGGCATCTCCGGCGCCATCCAGCACCGCGCCGGCATGCAGACCTCGAAGACCATCGTCGCGGTCAACAAGGACGAAGAGGCCCCGATCTTCGAGATCGCCGACTACGGCATCGTGGGCGACCTGTTCAACGTCGCCCCGCAGCTGACTGAGGCCGTCAAGACCCACAAGGGCTAGGCTGTTCCGGCTCTCCGTGCCTAAGGCGGCTGCTTTGGGTGCGGGGCTGGGTTCCGCTGCCGTCCCGCGTTGAGCGGTAGCGGGCCCAGCCCGTACCCGGTGAGTTACCCCGGACCTCGCCAGATCTGTTGTTGCGTTGCGTAGCAGCAGGTTTGGCGGGGTTTTTTCGTTGGTGCCTCAACTGCGTTGCGGGGTGCTGGTGCTCGGGTTCAGCGATGCGCTACCGTGTGCCGGTCCGGTTCGAGGTGCGGGGGGTGCATAGAAATCGACGACAATGGTGGTCTGCCGATAGCGCGGACGACTGAAATGCCCGGCGACGGTGGACTTCCGATCACCGCTCGACAGGAACAGTTCAGTCTCGCATTCGTGCGCATGGTCGCCGCCGCTGCGGGGTGTTCCATCAAGAGCCACGAAACCGACTACGACGGAGTCGATATCACGATCGTGGCCTCGCGCGAGTATGCGAGATTCTATTGCCCCGAGCTCGAACTACAGCTCAAGTGCACGACCCGACACAGTCGGCTCAAGGCGGATCATTTGGCATGGCCCCTGGAAAGAGATCGGTTCCTGAAGCTGGTGAGTCCGAAGCGGTTCGTTCCGGCCCTGCTCGGTGTCCTGCTCATACCGGAGGACCCTGATCAGCTGCTCGACCTGTCGGAGGATGGCTTGACCAGCCCGAGCCGCATGTGCTGGGAGTATGCGGCGAAGCTGGGGGAGATCGAGGACGGCAAGTCCAGCACGACAGTGCACCTACCCAGAAGTACCTGTTCGATGTAGTTGGGCTCCAGAACATCATGCAGAGAATCGGCGAAGGAGGCCAGTGGTGAAGAGTATCCCTGTCGGCGACCTTCGCGACGTTGCGCTTGCCTTGTCGCCACCAGCTGTATCTCAATACCTCGCCACACACGACTGGGAACTCGAGGTTCGAGACGAAGACGTCAGGGAGATCTGGCAACTTCCGGGTGAGAATGGTCTGCTGGGACGAATAATGTTGCCGCTGGCCACTGATTACGTGGACTTTCCCCGGCGCTTTCAGGAAACGATTCGAGCTCTCGCAACCATCTACGACTGGGATCCGGCGCAACTGGTCGAACGAATAATCGCCACTCGTGCCGACCTGTTCTTCGTGCGACTCGACCAGGAGATGATCGACGGCACCATCCCGTTCCGGCAGGCGGGAACGACTCTGGAAGCCCTGTTCCGGATGATGAAGGCCGCCGCGACGACCGCGGACGATCCGACTCACTCGCACCGCGGTCGTAGATCGGCCATCGTGACGGAATTTCTCGAGGAGAATATCCGTCTCGGACATACCAGGCGGGGTAGTTTCGTTTTCACCGTCGTCTCTCGGCTCGGCGATGTGATGCCCGGCCACACCGTCGGAATTCCTCAGGTGCCGTTTCCGCGAACGGCGATGGCCACGCTCGCCAAGGGTTTGGACTCGACTCGAAAGCTGGCGTTGCACTGGGACGATAGCGCTCTCGAGCGCACCGGCGAGCTGGGATTGAGCGCCAATTTGGTGGAGTCGGTCTTGGAGCTGACTCAGCCGGAGGATCTGCGCGCATTGGACCTGTCGTTCGATTGGGCAGCAGCCGAGCCTTCACCGGTGCTCGAAAGCTCACGGATCGTCATCGATCGCGATGCGATGGCGGGGTTGTCGCGGGTACGTGAGCGCCTGGTTCGCAACGAGGAGCCGCCGCGGCACGAAATATTGCTCGGTATCGTCCGGACGCTCAACCGTGACGATCTCGGCGACGGAGACGAGGAGGCCACCAGCATCGTCCTGTCCACCCACGTGGACGGCCGCCAGCGGAAGGTTCACGTTCCGCTGGCCGGTACCGACTACGAATTTGCGATCGCGGCACACCAGTCCAAGAGGCCGATCGTCGTTGCCGGGGACTTGTCGTTCGAACGTGGGGCCTGGCGATTGACCGGCGAAATCACCGTGGACCGGAGACTTTCGGATCGTTCGACCTAGACCGACGGTGGTCCGTGGTGCCTCAGCTGCGCTGGAGTGTGGCGAGCAGGGTGGTGAGGATGGGGGAGCGGCGGGCGTCGTCGCGCAGGACGGCGGAGACCGGGATGCGCAGGCGGTGCTCGGCGAGTTGCAGGACGACGAGTCCTTCGGTGGGGCTCTGGGCGTAGAGGACGGTCCATGCCTCGGGGCGGTTGATCAGCTCCAGGGTCGCGGTGTGGTCGGGCGGGATCGGCGGGCCGAAGGTGGGGCCGACGGGCAGATCCGCGAAGGCGCTGCGAATGATGTTGTGCAGCAGCACCTGTTCTTGTTCGGGCGGCAGCAGCAGCGGGTACGAGCTGAGGTCGTTGAGGGTGACGGTGTCGCGGGTGGCCAGCGGATGACCGCTGCTGGTGGCGATTACGAGGTCCTCGACCCAGAGCTGTTCCACCATCAGGCCGGGCTGGTCGACGCGGCCGCGGATGAGTGCGAGATCACAGTCGCCGTCCGCGACGGCCGTGATGCGTTGGCGGAAGGGCTTGATCACGAATTCGATCTCCGCGTCCGGGTGTGCGGCGCGCGCGGCCGCGATGGCGGACAGCGAGCGGCTCGCGAAGGACATATTGGCGGCCAACCGGATTCGCGGGCCGGAGGCGCGCACCGCCGCGCGGATGGCGGATTCCAGGCTGAGCATTTGTTTCGCCAGCGGAAGTAGCCGTGTGGTCGCGTCGGTGGGCACGACAGCCCTGGTCGAGCGCTCGAACAGCGGCACGCCGAGGTCGCGTTCGAGCCGGGCGATCTGGTGACTGATCGCCGATTGCGAGATGAAGCATCGCGAGGCGGCCCTGCTGAAGCTGAGTTCTTCGCAGACCGCGACGAAGTATGCCAGCTGGCGGAGCTCCACGACAAATCTCCTATTCATGAGCGATCCAGATAAGAGTCATCTTCATTATGCGCCTCAACGCGTGAAATATCTGCGTTCCCGATGACGGTTGCTAATGAGAGAAGGAGGCTGTCATGGAACACGCAGATGTGGTCGTCGTCGGATCGGGATTCGGGGGGCTGGCCGCCGCCAAGCAACTGGCAAAGTCGGGAATCAACTACGTACTCATCTCCAGCACGCCGGAGCACCTGTTCCAGCCGTTGCTCTATCAGGTCGCGACGGGTGTGCTGGCGTCGCACGAAATCGCCCCGCCCATCAAGTCGGTGCTGCGCAGGCACAAGGAAGCCGACGTGCGTCTCGGCAAGGTCGTCGCCATCGATCCGGATCGCGCGATCGTGACCTACGTCACCGACGGTGTGCGCCAGGAGATTCGGTACGGCTCGCTGATCGCGGCCACCGGCGCCTCGCAGTCCTACTTCGGCCGTGACGATTTCGCCGAGAAGACCTTCGCGCTCAAGACCATCGATGACGCGAAACTGCTTCGCGCGCAGATCGAACGGGTCTTCGCCGAGGCCGCGACCGCGGACGCCGAGACCAAGCGCAGGCTGCTCAGCTTCGTGGTGGTCGGCGCGGGCGCGACCGGCGTGGAAGTCGCCGGTCAGCTCAAAGAGCTCGCGAAAAGGTACTACCACCAGGAGGTTTCGGTCAGTCTGGTGGAGGGCGCGGGAGAGGTGTTGCCGCCCTTCGGCGGTGGGCTCTCGGAATACGCGAAGAAGTCGCTCACCGGCAGCGGCGTCGAGGTGCTCGTCGATACCTTCGTCACCGACATCGAGCCCGGCAAGGTGACGATCAAGGACAAGGCAGGCGTGGAGCGCAAGATCGCCGCCGAGACCGTGGTCTGGTCGGCGGGCGTGCAGGCGGGCGGGTTCGCCGCGATCCTGGCCGAGGCCACCGGCGTCGAGACCGACCGTGCCGGACGACTGCTGATCAACCCGGACCTCACCGTCGCCGGTTATGCCGACATCTACGCCATCGGCGACATGACCTCGCTCAACGGCTACCCCGGTCAGTCGCCGGTGGCCATGCAGGAGGGCAGGCACGCCGCCGACATCATCCGTCGCAAGAAGCTGCCCGGCACCCCGTTCAAGTACTGGGACAAGGGCAGCATGGCGGTGATCAGCCGGTTCAGCGCGGTGGTGAAGCTCAACGACCACGTCACCTTCCGCGGCGTGATCGCCTGGTTCATGTGGCTCGCGGTGCACCTGCTGTACCTGGTCGGCTTCCGCAACCGCTTCGCGGCGGTGGCCTCGTGGCTGATCGCCTTCATCGGGTCGGGGCGTCCCGGCTTCGACGAGGTGGAACCGACGCCGACGGAAGCGCGGGTACCCGAACGCGTCGCCGCCTGAGCTCGCCCGAACGAATCGCACCGATGTTCTCGCATCGGTGCGATTGCCGTCTCCGGACGCTGAATTCTTGCCCAAGCAGGGAAAAGGCGACTCCACGACGCGTCGATGCTAACGGTGCGCGTCGGGTCGGTGAACCTTGGGTGTGACCGGCGTCTCGTTAACCTAGCCTGCATCGGCCCGCAACTTCGAGGTTGCCCCGGCGCAGTGTCGGACTGGCTTCATCACGGATATGACTATTTCGTCCGTGCTGACAGCCCCGGCTCGACCGACGGACTCGGGGGTGGAACGGTCGCGCTATTCGCTGGTCGTCTCGTCCGACGCCGAGCATCGGGAGGCGGCGCAACGGCTGCGCTACGGCGTGTTCGCCAACGAGCCCGGCTTCCACATCCCCGACAACGGCACCGGACGCGACGCCGATCGCTTCGACGAGCACTGCGATCACCTGCTGGTCCGCGACGACGTCACCGAGCAGTTCGTCGGCTGCTACCGGATGCTGCCGCCGGACAAGGTCGCCGCGGCGGGCGGGTACTACACGGCCACCGAATTCGACCTGGCCCAGCTGGATCCCGAAGGCATGCGGATCGTCGAAATGGGCCGGGCGTGCGTGGTTCCCGATCACCGCAACGGATCCGTGCTCACCCTGATGTGGGCGGGCATCCTGCACTACATCCAGCTCACCGGATACGAGTGGGTGATGGGGTGCGTGTCGGTTCCGATGCAGGACACCCCGGAGGATCCGGCGGGTGTGAACGTGCGCGGCGTGCGGGACATGCTGCTCGGGCGGCACGCCTCCGACCCCGAGCGGCGGGTGCACCCGCACCGTCCGGTGGTCGTCGACGGCAAGACGCTCGACGAGCTGACCCCGCCCTCGCGTCCCAAGCTGCCCCCGCTGATGCGCGGCTACCTGCGGCTCGGCGCGGAGATCTGCGGCGAACCCGCACACGATCCCGACTTCGCTGTCGCCGACTTCGTCGCGCTGCTCGGCCTGGACACCATCAACACGCGATACCTGGACCGACTACAGGGCGCGGCCGCAGCCCTCGACGGGGGGCGGTGAGGACCGTGGTCTTCGAGGCGCCGCCCGCACAGGCCGTGCACGCGTGGATGCCGTCGAGCCCCTGCGGGCCCGGCTGCATGGAGCCGATCGGTGAGATCGGCACGGCGCGGGTGGTCGCCCGCGCGCTCGGTATCGCCGGGCTGCTGCTGACCTATCCGGTGTGCCACCTCGCGATCCCCGCGGGACGGCGGGCGGACGTGCAGCGCGGATACGCGCGCGTGCTGCTGCGCTGTCTCGGCATGCGGCTTCGGGTGGTGGACAACCGGATTCCCACCGATCCGGTGCCCGCCGAGCGCGCCATCGCCTCGCGCGTGGGCGCCGAACGTGCCGCCGCAGCTGCTGCCGCCGCCGATGTCCGCTATGCCGATCCCGGCACCGGCGTGCTCGTGGTGACCGGGCACATCGGCTGGACCGATGTGGTCGCGCTGGCCGCGGTGCAGCCGCTCGGGTTCGTCGCGCGGGCGGACCTGATCGACTGGCCGCTGATCGGCGGGCTCGCCAAGCTCATGGGCGTCATCCCGATCGAACGCGAGCGGCTGCGTGAGCTGCCCGAGATCATCGCGCAGATCGGCGCTCGCCTCACCGCGGGTGAGCGAGTCGCGTTCTTCCCCGAGGGCACCACCTGGTGCGGACGCGCCTACGGCACCATGCGGCCCGCCCTGTTCCAGGCCGCGATCGACACCGGCACCTTCGTGCAGCCCGTGCGGCTGCGCTATCTGGACGGACACGGCGACCGCTGCACCGTGCCCAGCTTCGTCGGCGAGGATTCCTTCGGCGCCTCGGCCCTGCGCGTGCTGCGTTCCCGCGGCATGATCGCCGAGATCACCCTGGAAACGCCGGAGTATCCGGGCCTCGACCGCAAGGATCTGGCTCGCCGCTGCGAACTCGCCGTGCGCGGCGCGGAACTCCCGCGCCACTCGTCGACCGACACCCAATGGATCGAGGCCACCGCGACCCGCGTGCAGGACCCGGCCCCGGCGCAGCAGGATTCGGCGCGATCCGGCGGGACGGGCGAGCACCACGGCGTCGGCCCCCGCGGTCTGCGCGGCAGAGCGGTCGCGCTCTTCCGCGGCCGGGATCGGTCGGCGCACCCACGGCAGAGCGCCGACGGCACGCGCGCCTGAATCCGACCGGATCGGCTGCTGCGTCAGGCCGGACCGCACCGTCCCTGGCGAGGTCAGCGCGACCACGGCTGCGTCCGGCAGCCCGAGCCGCGGTCCGAGCGCTCGTGTCGGGCCCCGGTGCCCTGGACCTCGCGGCTTCGTAGGCGAGCGAGGTCACTCCGCGCTCGGGAGCCTGGCCTCGCCCGCACGGGCGCGGACCGCGGTCTCGACGAGCTCGGCGACCCGCGCCGAGGGGACCGTGATGCCGGGTGTGTCGAGTGTCCAGCGGAGGAAGTCCTCGACGTTCATGGCGGGTACTTCGCCGAGATAGGGCGCGATATAGGCCGGTGTGTTCGGTTCGCTGCGCCAGCTGTCGGCGAGTGTGCCGATATCGACGGCGTCGTAACCGAGGGCATCCAGCAGCCCGGTGGCCGCCGCTTTGGCTTCCGCGTCGTCACCGGCGATGGGCAGGGCGCTGCGGTCCGGCGCATCCGCGGGCCGGGCGAGCGAATACAGCTGGTGCGGAGTGATTGTGTTGAAGGCCTTGACCATTCGCGACCCCGGGAGATGGCGCTGGATCAGCGCGGTCGAGGTCAGTTCGCCCGCGTCGAGTTCGGGCAGGTGGCCGTCGCGTTCGGGGTAGTAGTTCGCCGTGTCCAGCACCGTCTTGCCAACCAGCGCATCGGCGGGCAGCTGACGGTAGGCCGCCAGCGGAATGGCCGCGACGACCAGATCTCCGACGCGTGCCGCTTCCTCGGGTGTGGCGGCTCGTGCCGTCGCGCCGAGTTCGGCGACGAGATCGGCGAGCGACTCCGGGCCCCGCGAGTTGCCGATGACCACGTCGAGGCCCGCCTCGACGGCCAGGCGGGCCGCAGCGGATCCGATCATTCCGCTGCCGATGAGTCCGAGCGTTTGTGGCACGGTTCGTCTCCGTTCGTGAGTGGGTTGTTCGCTCGACAGCCTCGAACGGCGTCGACCGCACGACCAGCCCCGTGCTCTGCGTACGCACGGCGTGATCACCCAAGGCTGGGTGCGGCGCTGAACAGGGCCGCGTCTGGCGAAGTCCTGCTCGAGGCCGAACGTGATCTCGCGGCCGTTTTCGAACCACGCCAGCGGAATGGACGCCGCGCACCCCGCGTTGGGTTGTCGAGTGGACGTCGGACCGAGCTGAGCGGGTTCCTCAAATCGCGCCGAGCTCGCCTGAGCCCGCAAGATGTCGGATTACGCGACCACGGCGGAGTGCGCCGAGTCGCGGGCCTGCGGCGGGAGGAGTTGGCCCGGGTGGCCGGGGTGAGCATCGCCCACTACACGCGCCTGGAACAGGGCAACGGCGACAGCGTCTCGGACGAAGTCTTGGCAGCCATCGGTGCCACGCTGCGCTTGGAACCGGACGAACTGGCCTACCTGCGCCGTATCGCGCGGCGCCCCACGCCCTGTGCGGCGGACGCTTCGGATGTGCCTGCGGGACTGCGGTATCTGCTCGAGTCGTTCGTGATGACCCCGGCGCTGGTGGTCGGTCGGCACACCCAGATCGTCGGCTGGAATCGGCTCGCCGTGGCGGTGTTCGGCGACTTCCCTCTGCTTCCAGACCATCGCCGCACGCTCTCGCACCTGCTGTTCGCCGACCCCCGCCTGCGCGAGCTGCACGGCGCCGAGTGGGAGCGAGTGGCGCGCGAGCACGTGGCGCATCTGCGCGTGCTGCTCGGCCGGTTCCGCGGGGATCCGGCCCTCGCGGCGCACATCGACCAATTGCGGGAACTGAGCACGGATTTCGCGTGCCTCTGGGCGGAACATCCTGTCGCGCAGGTCCGGAACCGGACATACGTGCTGCACCACCCGATCGTCGGCGAGCTGACCTTGCACGGCGAGCTCGTCGCCCTGCCCGCCGCGCCATCGTGCTTCGGGCTGGATTTGTTCGCCGCGGAGCCGGGCTCGCCGTCCGAGCGTGCCCTACGGCAGCTCGCGAGCAAGTGAGTCCGATAGCCGAGTATCCACCGCGTGAGTGAAACGGTCTGGACAGCAGCGATTCTCAGCGATCGCTGTACGGGTCGAGTGCGACGTCGAGCAGCCGGGGAAAGCGGCCTCCAGGTCGTCACGCCACAGCCGAACTACACGCGTGAAGAAACTTGGCCGAGTACGCGGCGGCTGGTCCCGCACGCACCACCCGTTGATCTGTGGCACCAACTGAATCCGGACGAACACAGCGTGGCTCTAGTACCAGGTGGTCGCGCCGTCGGGGATCGGCGGTACAGACGCTCTCTCGACCGGCGGGTCGACGTTCTACGCGGGATTCGTTGCAAGGAAAGGCAATCCGCACGTTCATTCTGAGCCCAACGTTGATCGGGTACGCTGCTGAGGCAAGATCGCAGAGGAGGGGGCCAATGCGCACACCACGCTGGAAATCGGTAGTTCCAGCTCCTGGTGGATCTACTTGGGGTGCAGCATGACCGATTTCACGGTTGACGTTGCGAGTCTGGTTGGGTTCAAGCTGGATCTGCAGGATCTCGGGACCAACTTCACCACGAACACGTCACGTCTGCTTCCTGGCGTGGCGCTGCCCGCAGGGTCGGCCGGAGTCATAGCAACGTTGGCGCCGGCGTTCGAGAAGTTTCAAAACGCGATACCCTCCGCACATCAGACCGATCTGGCCGCAATCGAAGCACTGGCAACGGATCTTGGTACAGCAGGAAGTAGATATCGGGCCACCGATGGAACCTCCGCTAATGTGATCGCGGCGATCACGCCTGGCGGCGGCACGGCGGGATCAAACCAGACGGCGGACTCCGGAGATGCGAAGCGTTTCAGCGGTTTACAACTGCCCAGCCTGTCGGAAGTTCAGGAGAGCCAGTACACAGTCCGCCAGGTGGTCACGTCTGCTATCGACAAGATCTCCGTCTACGACGAACGGTTGAGCGCAACTGTCGGGTTCAAGCCCGCGGCGGACTACCTGACTCCTTTGGTCGCGGACTGGGAGGCGTTGCAAGCCGTCGGTAAGCGGATCGGACTGCTCGGTATCAACGACTACGTCACATCGGAAAACCTCATCAGCGGCACCAGATGGTTGCAGGGAAGCTGGTCCGGGGATGCATCGCGTTCATTCGCAGCAAGTGCCAACGCGCTCGGGCAATCAGTCGCCGAGCGAAGCACGGACCTGGATACGGTGGCAAAGATCGTCGAGAACGGTGGAGCCTGCCTGGAGCGCTTGGTCTACAACCAAGCAATGGGTTTGAGCGGCGGAATCCTGGAACCGAAGTCCTATCTTGGTGCCACGTTCCCGCTTGGAGTGTGGGCACAGCTGATCAATAGCCCGGCCGACGCATCGATCAGGTCGGAGCTCACTGCAGCCTTCGATTCGCTGAAACAGGCGGCACAGACGCGACAGACCGCGATCACGACGATGATCGACAAGATCTCGACGGCATTGGACTATTCGCCCGGGCGCACAGCACCGTCCTACAACGCAAGCGAATTCGAGCTTGCGGACAAGCTTGTCGTCGACCTGGGTGCTACCAAGTATGGATTCGGCGACAACGTGTGGTGGGAGGACAGCATTGTCTCCTCCTAGTCAGCCAATTCCATTCGTAAATGGATCATTTCGACCGGATCCACGATCGCGAACAAGTTCGATGCAAGGGGAGGGTTCTGATGTCACCGCAAATCCCGGGCATGCCGATGCCGTTGCCGCCAACAGACCCGGGGCAGGGTGAGCATGGGTCGCAGCCCTGGTACAGCCGAACTGATGACTACGCGTTCGCGGAGACGGTAACCGTTGCGATAGGCGTAGCGGACGGACTGGGGTGGACCCATGCGGCTGCTCACTTGAGGCACTATCTCGAAAACACTGGCAAAGACCTCACGCTCGACCCGGATCAGATCATGAATGAAGATCCCACACTGAAGCAGAAGGCCGACAAAGTCGTAAACGATTACGTAAGGTACCTCGCCAGCGACCCGGCCAACTACGGCAAGACGATTCCGTTCCAGGTGCCATGGGAGGCCGATCATTCATTCAGCAAAAGTAGTCAGGCGGACTGGTATTACGCCATAGGCTCAGTGCATGTTACCGCCAGTGGTGCAGCGACAATTCATACCCCCGATACCGAAGGCGCGCAACCTCGTGTCACGGTCGACTTTCAAATCCACCTGTTCGACCGCTACAACTGGGACAGCGAAACCGCGGATTCGGAGGGCAAGGGGGTTACTATCGGTCCGATAGCAATCGACGACCGTCGGATGGGCGCGTTGCATACGGCTGGATTGGCCAAGGAATTCAATATGCTTGGTTCATCGGTAGTCAAACACTATGAGGGGGTAATAGCCAATGGCTCAGTCGACTCAACCGGGCCCGAAAGCGTCAGGGACACTCGTGTCGACCCGACCCGGACATTCTAGGATTCTCGGATGAAGCGTCTATGGTGGGCACTGGCTGCCAGCACGGTCATGGCGGCGGTGTCGGTTGCGGGGACGGGATGTGGCCGACTTGTCGAAGTCGACACCGGGCCGGATGTCGAGACCTCGACCAGTCCGGAGTTCGTGAAAGAAGCGACTGAGTACGGTGGATGGACGCTTCCGTCGAACGGAAAGGTTCTCCTGGCCAGGAGGGAAGTAGTTCGCGATACCGAATACAAACTCGCTGTGGAGATGTCTCCCGCCGATTTGGTCTGGATGCTGGACAAGTCTGGATTCGTAGCCGATTTCAGGAAGCTGTTCGAAACTTCCCTTGTGACAACTATTGCCGGGCCTGATCTCGCCTCGTCGCCGAATGTCCAAAAAGCCCAGGACACATTCACTTCCCCGAAGGGAAAGGTGATGTTTCGCAGGGTGGCAGTCGATGAACGCACTGCCGAAACTCGAATAGTCCACATCGAGTTCCAAGGCATCTGAAACGTCATGCCGGGCTGCACCGAGCGTATGGGGTGTTTCGGGCTGGACCTGTTCGCCGCCGAGTCGGGCTCGCCGTCCGGGTGGTGCTCTGCGGCAGCTAGCGGGCAAGTGAGTCCGGTAGCCGAGTATCCACCGCGCGAGTGAAACGGCCTGGACAGCAGCGATTCCCAGCGATCGCTGGACGGGTCGAGTGAGGCGTCGAGCAGCCCTAAAGCGGCCTCCAGGTCGTCACGCCGCAGCCGGTGTGGGCGAACTACGGTGTCGTGAAGGCAGCTCCAGCTTTCCCTGTTCTCGATCGCGTGGCCCAGCGTGCGGCCGAAACGACCCTGGCTGCTGACACGGTCGGGAGTCGGTGGCGTTTCTCAGCGATCGCTGTACGCGTTGAGCACGGCGTTGAGCAGCCCGGGGAAGCGGGCTTCGAGGTCGTCTCGCCGTAGCCGCACGACGCGCGTGCGGCCCTCGATCGTGGTCGCGGTGACCCCGGCCTCGCGCAGCACGCGGTAGTGGTGCGACAGGGTCGATTTGTGCAGGTCGATGTCCTCGCCGATGCCCGAGCAGTTCTCGCCGTCGCTGTCCGCGAGGCGGGAGGCGATCTCGAGTCGCGCCGGGTCGGAGAGCGCGTGCATCACGCCGACGAGGGTGATGTCGGCTGTCGCAGGCTGGAAGGGCACACGCGGCATGGTCGATCTCCCTCGGTTTGATTGTTTTGCGGTCATCCAACAATAATTGTTGGACATACTTCAAACAGTCTTGGGAGGTTTCCTGGTGTCAGTGCCCACTGTTGCCGTCGTCGGTCTCGGTCCGATGGGGCAGGCTCTTGCCGGTGCGTTCATCGACGGCGGTGTTCGAACAACGGTCTGGAATCGCACGTCGGCCCGTGTCGACGCGCTCGTGGGCCGGGGCGCCGTGCGCGCGGAGACCGTGGCCGACGTGGTGCGCTCGTCCGATCTGGTGGTTGTCTGCCTGGTGGACGACGAGGCGGTCGCCGCCGTGCTCGAGCCCGCCGCAGATGTGTTGCGCGGCCGCACGCTGGTGAATCTCACGTCCACCGCGCCGCACCAGTCGCGATCGCGAGGGGAATGGGCGGCGCGGCACGGGATCGACTATCTCGACGGAGCCATCCTCACTCCGACGCCGACCATCGGCGGGCCGGGGGCGTTGATTCTGTACTCCGGCGCCGAGCGGGTGTACCAAACGCATCAGGCGGTGCTCGCGACATTGGGCGGCAGGGCGGTGCACGTAGGCGAGGACGTCGGCCGCGCCGCGGGGTACGACGCCGCGGTGCTGTCGCTGTTCTGGTTGTCGGTGCTCGGCGTCGTCCATGGCCTCGCGATGGCGCGCGCGGAAGGAATCTCCGGGGCCGACCTCGCGCCTTTCGCCGCGAACATCACCGGGCTACTGCCGGAGATGCTGGATCGGTTCGCCGGCCAGGTCGAGGCGGACGACTTCCCGGGCGGCATATCGACCATCGCCTCCGCGTCGGCAGGCCTCGCTCATCTCACCGAGAGCGCTCGAACCCTCGGCTTCGACACCGCGATCTTCCAGGCGTCGCAGGACCTCGTGCAGCGCGCCGTCGATTCCGGTTTCGGGGCCGACGGTCTGGCTCGCTTGGTCGGCGTCGTCGCTGCCCTGCCCGCCGCCTGATCGATGCGGTGACGACGCGCAGTGCGTCTACTCGGTGCGTTCGGCACGGGTCCACGCGCCCGCATCGGTCGGCAGTTCGCCCAGACAGCACACAGCTACTCCCTCGACACCGGGCAGTCGGAGTGCTCGCGATCTAATCAGGGAGGCCGATCGTTTGATCGCAGCTTTCGGGCGGGTCTACCAGTCCGCATTCGGCGGGCGGGCGAGTCGGTCGGTAGTTCGCGGGGACCCCGCCGGATCGGATGATCGTGCGGTAGGTCTCGACGGCGTCCGTCGGTTGGCGGACCAGGGTGGGGTCGGTGCGGACGTCGACGGTGTAGAGGCCGAAACGGGGTGTGTAACTGCCCCATTCGTAGTTGTCGGTCAGGCTCCAGTAGTTGTAGCCGACCACGTCGATGCCATCGGCCTTGGCGCGCTGCAGCCAGTAGACGGTGTCGCGGAGGTGTTCGGAGCGGGTGTACCCGTCCGCCCGCGGGAGGCCGTTCTCGGTGGGCATGCCGTTCTCGACGACGTACAGCGGGCGGTCCGGGAACAGGCGCGAATAGTGCCGCAGCGCGTAGTAGATGCCCTCGGTGCGAATCGGCAGTTCCCAAATCGCCGGGCCCTGGTTCGAACCGCCCTGTACCGACTGACCGGATTCCGGCAGCACCGCGAAATAGTAGTCGACGCCGATGAAGTCGAGCTTGTCGGCGATCCGGTCGACCATTGGCTGGTTGACCTCGGTCTCGGCGCCCGCTACGTAGCCGAGGTTGCTGGTGACCTGTGCGTTGGGCGCGGCGCGGTGGATGGTGTCGTAAATCGTGTTGTGGGCCTGAGCCATTCGGTCCAGCATCGCGGGAGCCTCGTCGACGGTGATGGCGCCGATACGCAGCTCGGTTCCGACATATGCGGCGGGCTCGTTGAAAGTGACCCACAGCGGGTTGCGAGAGGCATAGCGGTTCACCACCTTTCGCATATTGGCCAGCCAATCCTCGACCATGTCCGGATTGCGCCAGCCGCCGCGATCACTCGCCCAGCCCGGGTACACCCAGTGGTCCAGAGTGAGCATCGGCCGCATCCCGGCCGCGACGATACGGGCGATCACGTCGTCGTAGAACCGGAATGCCGACGCGTCCCAGGTTCCCGGTTCCGGCTGCAATCGAGCCCATTCGATCCCGATCCGGTACACCCGAACCCCGAGCCGCGCGGCCAGATTGATATCGGAGGCATAGTGGTTGACGAAGTCGACCGAATTCGGATACTCGTCCCCGGCCGCACCCGAATCGATGTAGCGGGTCCAGTTGCTCTCGGGTGCGTACCCCTCGGACTGGAACCCGGACGACGCGACACCCCAGAGGAACTCGTTGCCGAACGGCACGACGGTCGCGTTCGCCGAGGGGACCACGACCCCGGGCAAGAGCAGTGCCGCCGCGATCGTAACGAGTGCGACCTGGGTGTGCCAGCGCTTTCGTGTACGCATCGAGCTCCCGTCCCGTCCGGCGCTGCTCGATCGTGCGCACCGCCCGGAGCTGGATCGCCGCCGGGTCCACACGATGATCGCCAAACGTAACTGTGGGATTGCTGAATCTTTCGAGCCACAATCGACCGGCGCTCGATACCCGGTCCTGAGTCAGTTGTCGGCCGGTCGCCACTGCCGGACCGCGGCGACTATTTCGTCGGCGGCGTCTTCCTGGATGTAGTGGCCGGCGCCGTCGAGAAGGACCGTCCGATGATCGGCGAACAGTTCCTCCCAGTGACGGCGTTCGGGGGCGCGGAAGGCGATATCCTTGGTGCCCCACACGATCAGTGCCGGCCGGTCCCGCACCGCATCGAGGTCACGCTCGACATCGGCGAGAAACGGTCGGCTCGCCAGGATTTCGCGTGGGAACACATGGACCGGCTCGCGCGATTCCGGTGTCGGGAAGGGGCCTCGGTAGGCGTCCATTACCGTCTTGTCCAGTTTCTTGCGGCGCACACCTGCGGGGATGATCCGTTCGACGAAGAAGTTGCGCTGCCGGATCAGCCAACCGCCGACCGGGCCGCCCAGAAATCGCGAGAAGGCCTGCGTGCTCGGGTCGGATTTCGGCCAGGCCCAAGTATTTCCGATGATGAAGGCCACGAAGCGATCCGGGTGCCTGCCTGCCGCGGCGAATCCGATCGGTCCACCCCAGTCCTGCACCATCAGCGTCGCCTCGCGCAGGTCGAGCCGGGACACCAGTTCCGACACGACCCGGGCATGCTCGACGGGTGTGAAGCCGTAGCCGGGCGCCGCCCGGGACAGCCCGAAGCCGGGATAGTCCACCGCGATGCAGCGGAACCGGTCACGCAGACCGGCGATGATATCGCGGTAGAGGAATGACCAGGTCGGATTGCCGTGCAGCAGAACCAGCGGTGGCCCGCTGCCTTCGTCGAGGTAGTGCACACGCGAGCCGTCGATCTCGGCGAAATGACTGGAATACGGGTACAGGTTTTCCGGCACCCAGGTCGGGCGGATGGGAGTGCTGGCTTCCTCGCTCACGCTACTACCTCCGATCGCCGGAACTTCATGGTCAACCAAGTCTGGACGACAACGAACGCGATGCAGGGCAAATTGACAGCAAATGCTTGAATCGTAGAAACCGGCCGGGAAACCTGGCGTGGCGTTCACCCCAGTGAGCTCCCGGTCCGTGAGGCATGCAGTTCGCGGGGGATCGTCGCCGCGACCCCCGTTTCTGGCCGGGACGGTGCAGACGGCTCGCCTAGCCCACACAACTGTTGACGGTGGAGATCTTCGCCGGTCCGAGTCGTCGGGAACGCGTCCACCGCGAGCCAGGTGATCCCGACGTCACTCATACGCGGCCATTCACCTGGGGCGATACACCTCGTCGAACACTGTGAGCTGGGGAGCGGACAGGGCGGCACGGGCCTCGTGCAGCAGCAACTCTCCCTGCTGCACGTGCCATGGCCACTGGCATGCGTGTGACTGCTCGAGGTGGGCTCTGGCGGGAGTCACCGAGAGCCTGGCCGCCACCGGGCTGCGTGCCAGGTCGAGGTCCGCCTGGCTGAACCGACGCCTAGAGCTCCTAACAGGTTCGGTCGAGTGAACCCTGGAAATCCTTGCCCGCCGCGCAAGCAAGGAAGGTCTGGACCGCTCGGCGTCCTGGCCTCGCTGGTCCACCGCGTTGAACGCGCGGTAATGCCGATTCCGGGTGATTGGGGGAGTGCGGACACGATCTCGGCTGCACCGATGATTTTCGGGTGAATCTGTCGTCGATACCGTTGGGTATACCGACAGGCAGGAGTCCAGGCATGACGAGACCGTTTCGATTGGGCATGACCTCAGTACGGGCGAACGGTGTGGATCTGGGCATCCAGAGCTTCGGCCGCGAGGACGATCCGCTGGTCCTGCTGGTCGGCGGCACAACGATGTTGTCGTGGCCCGACGCGCTGTGCGAGCGGCTCGCGTCCGGCGGGCGGCGCGTGGTCCGCTACGACCTGCGTGACTCCGGCGCGTCGACGACCCTCGACCCGGAGAATCCGGCCTACAACCTGCGGGATCTCGTCTCCGACGCGGCCGCGCTGGTCGGGGTGCTCGGTGCCAGGACCGCCCATCTCGGTGGAATCGGCGTCGGTGGGATGGTCGCTCAGGTCGCTGCGCTGGACCACCCGGACGTGTTCTCCGCACTGACCCTCGTCGGCACTCGGCCGGTGGCGCCGGGCCCGGTCGACGAGGACCTGCCCGACCATGACCGCGCGGTCATGGGCGCGATGTTCTCGCGCCAACGGCCGGACTGGACCGACCGGGACGCTGTCGCGGCGTTCGCCGCCGAGGGCGCCGAGCCGATGGGCAACGATCCGCAGCAGGCGCGGGCGACGGCGGTCCGAATCTGGGACCGGACGCCGTCGAGCGATCCCGCAGTGCACCAGGCGAACCAGCTCGGGATGGGGTTCTCCCGGCTCGATTGCGCCCCGCGCTGGCGGGGCCGGCTCGGTGAGCTCGACGTGCCCACGCTCGTGGTGCACGGTCGCGCCGACCCGTTCTTCCCGGTCGGCAACGGTGAGGTCCTCGCCGCCGAAATCCCCGGGACGCGACTGCTCGTCCTCGACGACATGGGTACCGCTCTGCGCCACGCCGCGGCCGACCAGGTCGCTGCCGCCATGCTCACCCTGTAACCGCCCGGCTGGTAGGCATCCTGAGCCGGCGGAACGCACGATGATGAATTTCGGGTGGCTCCCTCGTCGAAACTTCTGGATAGACCGAAAGACAGGAGTCCAGACATGACTGACCTGCCGACGTGGCGAAATCGCGTGCGCCGCAGCGGCGATGGCGGGCACCAGTACCTGAGGGCGCATTCACGCGGAACCGAAGGAGTCCGACCATGGCGGTGATCGAAGACGTCAGCCCACTGGGGGCCGAGCTGGAACGCTCGTACCAGGTCTATGTACGTGGCAGGCTGAAGTTCCGCGTCAAGCAAATCGTCTACGTGGCGTTCTCCCTCGACGAGACCGTGATGGGCTTCGCGTTCCCCAGGGAGGAGCGAGCGGCGCTCATCGCGAGCGAGCCGCACAAGTTTCAGATGCCATCGGCATCGGACATGCGCTTCAACTGGATCGAGTCCGACCTCGCGGCCCTGGACCCGACCGAGGCCCGTGAACTCGTCGTCGATGCATGGCGCATGGTCGTTCCCAAGAAACTTTCCCGCGCTTACGATCTCGCTGATCCCCACGGGTGGGTCTGAGGCTCGGACTCCGCAAATCCGGTCGTCGACGTCGCAGTACATGAACGCCACGCGGGTGCTCTGACCGCGATCCGGTCCTACCGCCGATGGCGGTATGGCTGGACGACGTCGGTGAGCTTCGACGACGAACCCTGGAGTCCTTGCCCGCCGCGCAAGCGCGGAAGGCGCGAACCCCTCGGCGCCGGTCGTTTCGAGCGGATTCCTGGCCTCTGAACCGCCGATCCAGGAATACCGGTTGGTGATACATGCGTTGAGGATCCTGGGTAAATCGTAGAAAGCAGGGGTGTACCCGAAAAATGCCCAGGTCAGCGGTGGTATAGGCTTTATCGGTCATGAAGTCGGCACAGCGTTTCCGCAGGTCCCCGACGTCGCCCAACGTTTCCCATGCCTTCCCTGTTCATGCAGTTAGATGACTGTTTCTGGCACCCGATGATCTCCTCTCGTTCCCACAGCTGCCCGTGCTGTCCCGCCTGAAAATCGTAGAAAAATCGTAGAAACGTGCCGTCGGGCAACCGACGAACCGGGTGGGACTGCGGCTCTGAACAGGCGGGCAGTTCGTCGAGACGCTTCTGTCGCCGGGTCGAAGATGGGGACCGCCGACGGGGTGAGCAACGTCCAGTCAGTTATGACAAACCATGGTGGACACCCGAGGCTGTAGATTCCCGCGGCCGAACCTCCGCTCGTGCCGACGCGGGTCCCGCCGATGCAACTGACGGAACAGCCTCACCTGAGGTTCTCCCGCCCCGCATTGCTGGAGGGCCCCCTCCAAGAAAGCGGGGAACCTTCAGTGTCCGTCAGGGTCCCGCTGGAGCGTTCAGCACTGCGGACAAAGTCGAGGCAGGTGTCGGCGACTTCCTTCCAGCCGCTGTCGGGTCGCGGTAGTATCGCGCCGTGTGCTCATGCGGGAATGCTTGATCGTAGGCGTCACCGATCTCGCATCCAGTCAGACCCGATCGGCCGCGGCCCAGTTGGGCTGCCATGGATTCCATAGCAAAATGGCAGACGCAAGTTGAGGGATAGGTTGCCGCGTCGGCTGTGGCCTCCCTCTCGCTAATCGAGGAAGTAGGCGTCGACCTTCTCATCGGAATCCAGGATCTCGTCCGAAGCTACGCCGAGTTCCGCCGCCAGCTCGACCGATCCGACGAGCGCGACCTGCACGTCAGGCGAGAAGGCTCGTTCGAGCAGCCCGAGATAGTCCGACATGCTCTGGTCCAGCTTTTCCAGTATGGCCTGGTACTCCGCGGCGAGTTGCTCGTCGAGCGTGCGCTGCTCGTCGAGGTAACGCTGGATCAGCGCTGCCTCTCGCTTCGTCAACGACGATGCGACGGCCCTGTACATCACAGTGCCGACCGTGGTGCCGATGACGGCGCCGAGGACCGGGATAGGGATGGTCGCCTGGCCGACGCAAGAGGCCAGCGCGCGTACTGCGGCCTGCAAGGCGATGAGTTCGGACTTCTCGATGAACTCGAGTTCGTCGATCTGGTTCCGGCGGAGCTTGTTCGCTTGTTCTGCGATGCTGAAGGATGTGGTGACGATCGAGCTGGCGACGGCTGCGGAGGTCGCGGTGAAATTTGTGAGCGCGTAGATGCTCAGTCCTCGGACGCCGCCCTTGCCGAAACCTGAGCCGGTCTCGCCTGCGAGGTCGATCCAGTCGCGCTCGCTGAAATCGCTGAGCCGCTTGCCTTCCCGACGCTTGGCGAGCACGGCCAGTACGAACGCGGTCCCGCCCGCAGTCGCGGCGGCCGTGAGTGCGGCCGTGCCTCCTTCTCGCAGCGTCGGAAGGCTGCGCTGGTAGGCATAGTCGCGCAGGGACCGGTCCGTGGCGTGGAGCGAGCCCTTTTCGGCCGCCATGGTCGAGGTGTAGACATCGCGCTGCACTTCGTTGTACTCGAGCGTCGAGGGTTCAAGCGATTCGAAGCCGACCGATCCGTCTTGGAAGAACGCCTGGACCCGCTGCCAGTCTCTGAGGGAAGGTCCGTCGCTGCTGCGTGACAGTAGCTTGCTCGCTTCCTCAGGCGACAAGGCATGTAGCCGCTGGATCACCTCGAAGTGATCACGGGGGATCTGGTATTTCCCACCGTTGCGCACGTATTCGGGATACTTGTGGAGGTGCTCGGCGATCGCGCCCAGTGAGAAGCGGCCACCCGCTGCGACGAATTTCTGCTGGATCTCGATACTTCCGCGCATCAGGTCGACGGGTCCGTTGTCGTTGACCAACTGGTAGACGGCCTCGTGGCCGAGGATCTGCTTTCGGGCGTTGCCGATCCCGACCTCGGCGATCTCGGCGATGAAGCCGTGCATGCCATGCTGTCCGCCGCGGTTGGCGGCGACCACCTCGAGGTTGATCTTCCTGACGGCTTCATCGACGCTGGTGAGCGCGTCCCGAAGGTGCGCGTCCTGCTGGCTGAGCGCGCTCAGAAGGTTGTCTATGCGGAGCTGGTTGAGATAGCTCACCCAGGAAGCAACTGCCTGCTCCTGGGTGCCCGTGACGAACTCGGCAGCGTCACTCACTATCGGCATCCTGTTCGATGCGCATGCTCAGCATGGTCGCGCACGACTTCGTGTTGTTCACCAACGTAGCGAGTGTCGACCGCTCGGCAGGGGCGAGCGCGTGGAAATCGGCGCGGAAGTGCACCAAGGCTTCGCCGTAACTCTTTACCAGCCCTTCGCGGAGCAAGGTCGTCCGCTGGAGGAGGTCGTCGATCTGAGCATCCAGGCCTTCGACGAGGGCGGTGTTGTGCTTTATCGCAGTCAGCGCTTGGTGCTTCGCCTCTCGATTCTCGAACTTCTTCTTCGCGAACAGGGCGATCGACGCGAGTAGGGTTGCGCCCGCGATTGTCCAGCCGATCGGGCCGGCAAGCGCGAGCAGTGTGGTGCCTGCCGCAGTGCCGCCGCCACCGGCGGCCAGCGCGCCGCCACCGAGCCACGCCAGTGCTGCCTGGCTGGCTGCCGCCCCGGAAAGGGTCGAGATCGCGGTGCCGGTCGACGCTGTCCCGAAGGTGGTGGCGACCCACATCGCCGCCGACGGTGCCAGGCCCGCTACCGCGGTGCCCGCCGCGAACCCGGCGCTGGCGCCGGCAGCCGACAACCGCGCCGCTTCCAGCTCTTTCTGAGCGAAATCCTCCGCGTTCAGGAACCGTTTCCGATGTACCTCGATCTCGTCGAAGTCGGTATCGAATGACTTCGGGGTGTTGGCGATGCTGTTCACCAACTGCTCGACCAGCTCGATCAGGTCCGTCGAACGTTCGCGCTGACGCAACAGAGACAGGCCCCTGTCGGCCATCGCCGTGAAGACGCCGTTGTATTCCGCTACGGCCACTTCGTAGGGGTCCGGCCCTTTCGCAGTCAGCTTCTCGACCCTGCCTCTGGCAGCGTCCTTGACGTTGCCGGCCTGCCCGGCGAACTGCGATGAAGCGGTTCGCGCCGCCTTGCCGATACCCTCGACGGTCCTGCCGATGCCCTCCTTGGCGTTGCCTACGTTGAGCTTGGCGTTGCCTACGTCGAGCTGTTCTACCATCGCACCCTCCAAGACCATTGCGGCTCAACTACGTACGGAGAATATCGACCACATGTGACAGATTGGACGGAATGCACACTCCGATCCACCCAGGGCGGCACCCCCCCCGGGGTTGACTCACCGAGTGCCTTTGCCGGTCCGCTCCACGGCTCGCCCTCGCAGGGCCGACCCCCGCCGGGCATGCCCCTACGAACGAATCGAGATACCCACCGCCGCAACAATAGAACCCCGACTACACTCCCGCCCCGATCCGAGCGACCCCACCACCACCAAGCCCGAACCCCTGAGCTGTCGATACTTTCATCAGCGAACCGAGCCACATCAACCGTCGGGCAGCCTCTGTGCTCCGGAGACAGGGCTGAGGATCGCGGAGGCGAGGGTGTTGACGCTGTCGAGTTCGGTGGCACCGGCACCGGCGTCCTCGCTGTCCAGCCTGAACTGTCGGAAGCAGTGCCGACGCTCGCGTCTAGCGAGAAGCTGGACTGCGCGCTCCCGGGAGGCCGTCTCGAGCGTTCTTGGCTCAACCCAACTCTTACCCAACGTTTTCGCGCGGAAGTAAGCGCCGGTCGATGGCGTCCTGGGGCTGGTTGAACTACCGACAGGGTGGCTGATGCGGCCTCGGCGCGCCAAGTCGAAGTCTGCCGGTATGGCAGCCTAGGGGTCCGGGTGTCGGACGCTTCCAGGTCTTCGTCCGGAGCGACACGAACTACAAGCTGTTCCCCGCGGGCGTTCATGCGATCGCGGAGCTGGATCGCTGGCTCCAGTCCTACGACGAGTATCGGAACGAGCTCGTCGTCGTGTCCGAGGTCGTGACCTTCGAGCGCGAGTACCGCTGCTTCTGCCGCAACGGCCGCTTCTTCTGCGGCAGCTCCTATCCGCTCGAGCCGTACCTTCCCGTCCCCGACCATGTACGTGGCTTCGCGGAGACCGCGGCGGCGCGCCTGCTGACTCACGGCTCCACCATGGTCACCGTCGATGTCGGCGTCGGTCCCGACGGCGTACTCCGCCTCGTCGAGCTCGGCGGCGTGAACAGCTGCGGGATCTATGGTTCGAACGTCGCCGACTTCATCGCCGCGATGGGAGGCCGAGGCCCTCGCCCGCGCGGACGCGTGACGAGGGACGCCGCAGTGCTCCGAATAGCTCTCTTGAACAGCATATTCAAACGTTTTTCGGAGTAGGCGTTGACAAGCGGTTCGTCGATAGGTGAGAATCTGTGCAGCGCTAGAGCTGCGCCCGGAGCTACGAAAGATCCGAAATTCGCTCCCTCTCGAAGCACTCGCACCAGCCACATCGTGACCTCGAATACGTCCCGGGGTATTCGAGGTCACGATTGTTTCGCGCCTGGCGCCCGAACTGGTCGTTTTGTCTCGAGCATGCGGCACGCCCGGAAACCCGCTCGATGTCCACTGACACCCGGGACAGAGCTTGCCGCAACCCCCCTGGATTCTCCGTTGTCTCCCACGGATCCCAGCGCGGGCACAGGCGCAGCGTGAATCGAGGCGTTGTGCCCGCTCCCGGTTCACGCGAACCGTGGGCGGGGCCATCGATGGAACGACAGGAGGCGAATCGAAGCTCACATCGTCCTGGATCTCTTGGAGTCGGCTTATCAGGTCGCTCCACTGGTCCTGCCCTTAATCGTGCCGTTGATTGGCCTGTACTCGACGCTATGATGCCTGAGAGTTGCATCGCCGCAAAGCCTTTCGGAACCGGTTGATACAGTCCTTGAGTATCCGGTTGCGGCAAGCGGCTGGTGCGATCGACGTGGTCAAGGGTGAGGTGCCGGGCGCCGAACACTTCGTATCTCGATCGCGTGTCTCGGGGAAAAGCAGAAGGGGAGGTGTGATCGTGGAACAAAGCAGTGAGACCATATCGTTCGCTGATAGGTTCGATGTCGAGTCGCTCGATATCGTGATCGAACGTCTAGGTCCGAGAGGTCGCCGAGCGCATAGCCTGCGACCATCCCACCCTCTGCGACTTGATCATGGCTTCCTTTCTTCTCGGCCGCGACCCACTCGATCTGTTCGTGGAAGAGCGTCCGTAGAACACGCGGACCACACGCCGACCCCGGTCGCGTAGCGGGCGAGGAGTCCGCGCACGTGACTGCGGCGCGTCTCGGCGACACCGGCACGGTTTCGAAAACATTGAGAAACAACGGTTGCGGCTCGGCTGTCGATTTCTAAAGGAACATTCAGCTCGACATAATCTGCGCGGAATTCCGGCGGCATGGAGCAGCACCGCTTTTCCAGCGCTATTGCGTCGCCCATGTCTCGGAAAGCTTCGGAATCACGACGCTGCAACGTGTTCGACGCTGCTCGCCACCTGCCTCTTTCTCTGTTGAGCCCTTGATGCCAGCAAGGATCGGTGGCTTTGTCGGGCGATGGTTCGACTGCGGTGTTGGCCGGGTCGGGCCTACCTCTGTTCCTGAGTAGCGGCCACGATTCCATCGATCCCAAGTTCTCTGTGGCTTGGGATTTTTCATTGTTCACCACTGACGGCGCCGCCACCCGCACGGGCACCATTCACCTCTACGACCCGTATGGTCAAAACATCGACCCCGTTACCGGCGTCATTGGTGACATCCCGATACCGGCCACCGCCGAAGGCAGCATGGACTTCGGATGGCTCGGCCAATACACCATCCCCATCGAACACGTCGCCAGCCAACAAGCTCTCGAAATGGGAGCCCGCACCTACCTACCCATCCTCGGTCGGTTCCTGCAGGTAGACCCCATCTCCGGAGCATCGGCCAACAACTACGACTACGTCAACGGCGACCCCATCAACACCCTCGACCTCACCGGCGAAAGCCCCAAGGGGGGCAAGGGTAGCCTGATCGCTGCCTGATCGCTGATTCTCGCCGCTGCACCCTCACCGGCTGAAGCCGCTTTCTCGGTGGCCAGGACGACTGAACTCGAATAGGTCACCAGGTCCTGTGCGCCGACCGCCACCAACCCCACTGTTTGAACTCAGCCGAAACCCGCAAGTTTCCCGTGAGTGCGGTCTGAACATATCCATGTTCTGCCAAGGCGGTGATTGTGTTAGCAGCACCCGGATACGCGGCCTGGTCGCGGGCAAGTTCCGCCGCACCGTACGCCATGACATCCATCAGTACGTCGGCGTACCGGCTGAATCCCTCTTCAGCCGCTTCGCTGGTGACTCCAGAGGCGATGGCACTTACGGTTGCGGGCCTGGACTCACATCTGGATCTGGATATCGGCGCTTTCGGCTCCGATGCGCGGGACCGGTTCGATCTGCCCGCGTTCGTCGCCGACCGGTTTCAAGCAAAGTACGGGCACCCGATCGATCCTGCACGAACCATCATCATCGGCGACGCGCCGAACGATATCGCTACCGCGGTCGTGCCGGTGGTCGTGGCGGGGGCGGCGCTACCCTGATTCCGAACCAATCAGCTCCACAAGTAACGGGCCTGAATTGGGAATTCGATGCCACCACCATGGCGCGGCTTCCAGGCCGGAGTCGGTGAATCGTTCGATCGACCGATTCTCATCGAACTTCGTAACTGCCCGGAACTGTTCGTCGTATCCATCCGCGACGGCAGCAACCTTTTTACGGAGGGGTTCGGAAAGACGGTCGATGCAGCCGGACAAGAAATCTCGTATCGATAGTGCGCCGACCAGGTCATAGCCTCCCCAAACGCTCGGGTCGTTCGCTGTTCGAGCTCGATCCTTGTCGATCTTGTCGACGTGCAGAGCCCAGCTGGTCAGCAGATCCAATGTGCCGAACGATCGTGTGTCATTTATCTTATGGCGACACTCTTCTAGCTCGTTCAATTCTGCCTCAGAAAAGTTTGAGCGTATACCTTCGATCAACTTCTCGTTCATATCACCGGCTCGGGTAGTAGGTAGTAGACTTGAGGGGTACATCACGATTGATAATTACTCTGACTCCATTGTAATCATAGCGCACCGAGTTTCCAGAACCTGGCGAAGTTGTGCCCTTACGTAATGCTTCTTCTATTTCCCTGATGGTTGGGCGACCCATCGCTGGGTTGTCGTCACCGGCGTGCCCGCGTGCGAATTCTGCGAGTTCCTCGAGGGAATATCCGGTACCTTCGAAATTGTAGGCAGGGTCGTCCTCGTCGATCTCGTCGTCGAGAGCTTCGTCAATGAACACTTTCATCGAGATAATTGCAGCCAAGCCGATGTCGGTTGCAGAGGGCACTTTGTCGAAGTTGGCGATAACTGCCGCTCCGCCGGCCGCAGCTGCTGCAGCAGCTAGGACACGCCAGATTTTGATGCCGTCGTAGACGGATTTGATGGTGCGTACTGTGTTTCCAACTACTACGATGACGCCCCCGGCCGCGGCAACGTCGCTCAGGGCTGCGGTGAACGCGGTGAGCAGGATCCCGGTGACGACAATGGCTCCAGCTGCCCACGCGGCGTTCGAGATCGCCGATTTGATACCGTTTCTGAGATCCACGGTGCCTGTGTGGTACTCCGCAACGGGCAGGGCCATGTTTGTTGATGCAGTGGCTATGTAGTTGGCGCCGCTGCTGAGGGTCCCCAGGTGTCCCAAGATGGGATCCAGATTCTTCTTGTCTTTGACACTGTCGAACAACCCGATGATGGTATTGATTCGACCGGCGGCCCCGGTGACAGCTGTATGCTCAGAGAATGCCTTCCACTTCTCGGATGCAATGCCGAGTTTGTCTTTGTCCCCGTTGGGTAGCTTGCCGAATTCCTTCTGTATTTCTTTGAGCAGCTCGTCGTAGAACTCTTTACTGCCGCCATCCTGACTTATGCCGTCGCCGTTGGCTCCGACCGAGGTAGGGAAAGAAACCTTGTGCTCGGACATCGCTTGGACCGTGGGTCGGGGTGGCCGCCCGTTGTTTGCTTTGCCATACGCGTAGCCGGTTGCGTAGAGCATGTACCCGAAGTTTGTGAGTGCGTCAGCGAGGTTCGTGCAGGTCTGCAGAGTTTCGTGTGCCTTGGTGTCGTAAGTTTTTCCCCATACCTCGCAGCCAGGTGCATTACCGGCCATCCCCCCGCACTCGCCTTTTAGGGCGTCGTGGAGTGGCTTGTCGGCGGTACGGAGATCGGCGGCGAGTTCGTGGCATTGCTTGGCGGCCTCGTAATAGATTGTCCAGTCGGTAGCCAAGTCGTCGCCCATGTCATCCCCCTGTCATCATTCTGTGTACGAGATCGATGGCACCGCTGTACCGTCCGTGAGCTTTGCGCGCAGCGTCGCTCATGTCGCGGACGCCTTCGACGAACTCGCGTGCACCGGTGACCCATTCACGGTGCGCCTCCGCATATGCTTGCGCGGCAATGCTTTCCCAACCGGTGCCGGTCAAGGTGGCGACTCGGTCGTCGATCTCATCGAGATGTTCACCGATGAACCCTGCGAGTGCGGACAGCTTGGTGACGATTTCGTCGAGGTGGTCCAGATCGACCGAAAACTGCGAGCTCATGGCAAATCCAAACTCGAGGTGTTCAACGGTGCGGCGTTGCTCTCGTCACGTGCCTTATAGCTGTCGGCGGTGACGCCGAGCTTCTCCGCCATCTCCGTCAGTGCGGACATGATCTGGGTGCCACCGTCGTGGACATCGGTCCAGCCGTTGCTGAACTCTGTGGCGTAGGTACCGGTCCAACCGCCGTCGGTCAGCGAACTGACCTCCTTAGCAGCGGAATCCAACGCCGTGCGCAGCGCCTCGGCGAGTTCGTAAACGTACTTGCCGACCTCGCGCACCTTTTCGGGAACCACTGAGAGGTTCTGCCCTGAGGCTGATGCTCCCCCATCACTCATAGCCCGAATCCTAACCGACCAAAGCTTGGGATATCCCCCAACAAGGGCGGCGGCAGCGGTGGGGCAGAGGTGCCCCAGTTTGCTGTCGATGTCGTGGGCCGCCCCAGGATAACTCCCAGGTTAGATTCGTGGCCAACGGATTTCGTCGGTCACGAGGGCAATTCCGAGCGGAGCTGTCGGGAATCGAACCCGTTCCGCACGGGTGGCCAGAGAATGAAACCCGCTCTACCAAGCGATCTCAGCGGCCGACTCGAGCAGTTCCACCAGGATTACGTCCGCTCGGATCCCGCACCCACGGATTACCTCGGCACGCTGTTGAGCCAGCTCCCTGGCCGGAACGGACCGAACTGCGCCAGCAGCCGACACCGCGTCCGTGGTCGGTCAGCGAACGGCCCTACTTCACACCCAGCCCACGCCGCCGCCGACAGCTCGAGTTCGGCTGAGGACATGACATCTGTGTCATTTCACTGTCAGGGTCGCCTCGATGGTCCAGCTGAGGTCGTGGCGGGAGAGGGTGTCGAGGAAGTCGGCGGGATCGAATGCTTGCGCCGGGGTGCGGACTCCGGCGGCAGTGTCGCCTGCCGCCAATCGCCGGGCTGCTTCGACCACGGCGACGGCGGTGGTTCCGTAGGTGTCTCGGCCTCGGATGACTCCCCGTGTCTGCTGCCCCTGGTGGTCCACGGCGTCGAGCAGGTAGGTGAATTGCTGCCCGGCGCGGTCGTGCTCGGTCGGGCCCGCGGGAAGCCCTGCGATCAGTTCCGGCGTGATGGGTGTTTCGAGGCTGGCCTTCAAGGTTGCCTCCAGCAGGCTTTCGACATGCTCGACCTGCACATGTCGGGGGATGGTGACTACCTCGCACGTCGGCAGCGCCGCCATCGCGACGGACTCGCCGTCGGGCAACGTGATTCTCTCGCGCCGGGCCGGGATCCCGCTGCGCCAGGCACCGTCGTCATAGGTCAGCCCGCCTGAGCGCATCGCGTCCATCGTCGCCGCCGCCGAGCGCAGCGATCCGCGTGAGAGACCGGCAGCACCGGTGATGAAGTGGCTGACGGTGATCTCCGCCAGTGGCCCGGTCTGCTCGGCGATCAGGTGCGCGAGCAGGTCGCCCGGCAGGCAGCCGTCGTTGACTGCCGGCACGACGGTGACACCCGCACGCTCGGCGTCGCCGCCGAAGGAATCGAAAACGTCCTTCACATACTGTTGCTCGCCCGCGGTGTCGACGTAGTGGGCGCCCGCGGCGATCGCCGCATCGACCATCGCCGCGCCGGAGGTGGTGAATGGTCCCGCGCAGTTGATGACGACATCGCTACCCGCTAAAGCGGCGACGAGAGCGGCGCGGTCGTCGAGACCGGCCACCCGGCGATCGGCGTCGGGAATTCCGGCCTGGGCGGCTGCGGATTCCAGCCGTGTGTGATCTCGACCGACGAGCCGGACCTCTACGCCATGGCGGGACAACTCGGCAAGGGTGAGCTTGCCCTGATAGCCGGTGGCGCCGTAGACGGTGATGAGCATGTCAACTCCTGTGGCTTACGATTTCGCTGCATGATCAGCAGCGATTCGAACCTAAAGCCAACCATCCGCGACGTTCAATGCGTCAGAATCCAAGATCTATACGAATTAGTCTCGATCAAGTCTTGATTTGATAGTTTCGATGAGGTGGATCCTCTTTCTGACGTGGTGGCCGCGATGCGGATCGGCGAGCCTCATTCGGGCCGGGTCAGCCACCATGCGCCGTTCGGCTGGCAGTTTCCCGCCTTCGATGCCGCGGGATTCCATGTGGTCCTGTCAGGCACCTGCTGGTTTCTGCCCCCCGCCGCCGATCCGATCGCGCTGCGGCCGGGCGACATCGTCCTGCTCCCGGGAGGATGCACCCACGGGCTGGCCGACGATCCGGCCACGCCACTACGTCCTGCTGCTGCATCGCTGCGCCGGGTGAACCCGCGACCGTCCCGACCGGACCCCGCATCCGCACCGCGACCGGAGACCGTGCTGCTGTGTGGTGCCTACCTTCTCGATCGAAGCCGGTCACATCCGATGCTCGCTGATCTGCCCGAGGTCATCCATCTGCCCGCCCCGGAAACTCGCCATACCCCGGTCGGGGCGATCATCGATCTCCTCGACAGCGAACTCGCCGCCGACCGGCCCGGTCACGATGCCATGCTCCGTTCGCTGCTCGACGCGCTACTGCTACACATCCTGCGCGGCTGGCTCGACCGACAAACCGACACCGGTTGGTCGGCCGCGTTACACGACCCAGCCATTGCCGCGGCGCTCTCGGCGATCCACGGCTCGCCCGGGCACGGCTGGACCGTCGCCGAACTCGCCGCGCACGCCGGGATTTCCCGAGCTGGCCTCGCCCGCCGATTCACCGATCTCATCGGCCGGCCACCCATCGCCTACCTCACTTGGTGGCGCATGACCCTCGCGGCTCGGCAACTGCGCGACACCGATACCCCGCTGACGGTCATCGCCCGAGACTCCGGTTATGCATCCGAATTCGCGTTCGCCCACGCGTTCAAAAACGAGTTCGGCCAGCCACCAGGTCAATTCCGAAGGAAGAACCCGCCAGTTCAACCACCGGATCGGAACGCAGGACGATCGACCGGCTTCGCGGCTCGCGCGGTCACACGCGCCGTCGAATCCGAAAAATAGACCCGAACACCCGGCACCCAGGAAACGCCACACCAACCTTTCGCAGACCACGTCGGCAGCCGCCCGTTCGGAAAGTTCACTCGGACCGGACAGCCGGCACGCTGACGGTCAGGCGTGGCGGTGCGGCCAGTCTTGATCCGTACCACAGCGTTGAGGACGAGGCTGTTGGCGCTGGTGTTGGGCAGGTGGCCGCTGTCGAGTTTGTCCGCGACCTTGTTCAACACGTCAGCGAGCAAGCGTGGGGATGACAGCACCAGCTCGCGTGCTGAGCGCCGGTCGGCGGGCAGCGGCTGGCGCCTCCCGAATGATGGGGTGGTGGCACGGAGTCCTGGGCTGGCGACTTCGAACCACCTCGAGAGGTGACGGATACAGGCGATAACGCTTCTCACCGTTCTGATGGTGATGCTGGCCATTCGGACGGCCCCGAATCCAGGGCGGCATCGCACGGGGCCCAGGGTGCCCGGTGGGGCACTGGACACATATGCGCGGCCCCCTTGGGTGGATCCCGCTGGTATGTCGCGTTGCGTGGCGAGAGGAGCGACGGGCACCGTTCCCCTCCTCCCTGGAGGGACAGGACGAACCCAGCCAGCTGGCTCCAGCCGGGCCGCTCCCGGCCCGAGGCAGGCCCATCTGTCCCGAGCCCCGGACGATGGCGGTCCAGGCCACAGTATGCCTGGCGCCAAGTCTCCTACCGGGCGCGTGGATCCGGGAATGTCGGTGGTGCCTGCACTGTTGTGAATCGCGTGCAAATCGTAGAAAAATCGTAGAAGGAGGGGGAGACCCCCGAAAATGCCCAGGTCAACGGTGGTATAGGCTTTATCGGTCATGAAGTCGGCTTTTTCGGGTCCGGTCACCGGTGCTGCGCCCCAGACGGTCTACCTCGATCATGCGGCCACCACACCGATGCTGCCTGCCGCGATCGAGGCGATGACGGCTGCCATGGCACGGCCGGGGAACGCCTCGTCGGTGCACGGATCGGGGCGCGCCGCGCGCCGGTCGCTCGAGGAGGCGCGTGAGTCGATCGCCGCGAATCTGGGCGCCCGGCCGTCCGAGGTGATCTTCACCTCCGGCGGCACCGAGAGCGACAATCTGGCGGTCAAGGGCATCTACTGGGCGCGCAGGGACGCCGAGCCGCGCCGCACCAGGATCATTGCAAGCTCGATCGAGCATCACGCGGTCATCGACGCGGTGGAGTGGCTGGAGCAGCACGAGGGCGCGCACGCGACGTGGCTGCCGGTGGACGCCGACGGCGTGGTGTCGCCGCGCATGCTGCGAGCGGCGCTGGCCGAGCATCCCGACGAGGTCGCCCTCGTCACCGTCATGTGGGCCAACAACGAGGTCGGCGCCATCCAGCCGATCGCCGAATTAGCCGCGGTGGCACAGGAATTCGGCGTCCCCATGCACAGCGACGCGATCCAGGCCGCGGCCCAGCTGCCGATCGACTTCGCCGCGAGCGGCCTGTCCGCGGCCAGCTTCGCCGGGCACAAGGTCGGTGGACCGCACGGTGTCGGCGTGCTGCTGCTCGGCAGGCAGGTGGCGTGCGTGCCGCTGCTGCACGGCGGCGGCCACGAGCGCGACCTGCGCTCCGGCACCTCGGACACCGCGGCCGCGGTCGGCCTGGCCACCGCGCTGGACGTCACCGTCACCGAACTGCCCACGCGCACTGCCGAATTGGCCGCGCTGCGGGACGCGCTCATCGCGGGCGTGACCGGAGCCGTGCCGGAGGCCGTGTTGAACGGCCCGGCAGGCGCGCGGCGTCTGCCCGGCAACGCGCACTTCACGTTCCCCGGCTGCGAGGGTGATTCGCTGCTGATGCTGCTGGACGCCGCTGGGATCGAATGCTCGACCGGCTCCGCCTGCAACGCGGGCGTGGCCACGCCGAGTCACGTGCTGATCGCCATGGGCGTCGAGCCATGGGTGGCGCGGGGTTCGTTGCGATTCTCGTTGGGACACACGTCGACCCGCGCCGACGTGGACGCCCTCCTCGATGTCTTGCCCCAAGTGGTGGAGCGGGCCAGGGCCGCTGGTCTTGCCGGTGCGAAAGGTGGTGTGTGATGCGGGTACTCGCGGCGATGAGCGGTGGTGTCGACTCCGCCGTCGCGGCGGCGCGCGCCGTCGACGCCGGGCACGAGGTGGTCGGCGTGCATCTGGCGCTCTCGGCTACCCCGGGCACGCTGCGCACCGGTTCGCGCGGTTGCTGCTCGAAGGAGGACGCGGGCGACGCGCGCCGCGCCGCCGACGTGCTCGGAATCCCCTTCTACGTCTGGGATTTCGCGGACCGCTTCAAGGAAGACGTGATCGACGACTTCGTGGCGGCCTACGCGGCGGGCGAGACGCCCAACCCGTGCCTGCGCTGCAATGAGAAGATCAAGTTCTCGGCGCTGGCCGACCGCGCGGTGGCGCTCGGCTTCGACGCCGTCGTCACCGGTCACTACGCCCGGCTCGAGGACGGCGTGCTGCGCCGCGCGGTGGACGCGGACAAGGACCAGTCCTACGTGCTTGCCGTGCTCACCGCCGAGCAGCTGTCGCGCGCCATGTTCCCGGTCGGCGACACCCCGAAGCCGCAGATCAGGGCCGAGGCCGCCGAGCGTGGACTCGCGGTGGCGAACAAGCCGGACAGCCACGACATCTGCTTCATCCCCTCCGGTGACACGCGCGCCTTCCTCGGCGCCAAGATCGGCATCCGCCCCGGCGCCGTAGTGGACGCCGAAGGCACGGTGCTCGCCGAGCACGAGGGTGTGCACGGCTTCACCATCGGCCAGCGCAAAGGCCTCGGATTGGCGGGCCCGGGGGCCGACGGCAAGCCGCGCTACGTCACCGACATCGACCCCGTGTCCGGCACCGTGCGCGTCGGCTCGGCCGAGGACCTGCGGGTCTGGACGGTGCGGGCCGAGCGCGCGATCTGGACCTCGGGCTCGGCGCCGGACGGCCCGATCGAGTGCGTCGCGCAGGTGCGCGCGCACGGCGGCACCGCGCCCGCGATCGCCGAGGCGGTGGACGGCGGCCTCGAGGTGCGGCTGCGCGAACCACTGACCGGCGTCGCCCGTGGGCAGGCCGTCGTGCTGTACCGGCCGGACGCGCTCGGCGACGAGGTCATCGGCAGCGGCACCATCAGCGACACCTCGCGCGAGGAGCACTCCGTGGACGACGCGGCGGTCGAGGCGCGGTAACGCCGACCGGACGACGGGCTGCCGTGCTGGCGTACACGCCGCCACCCCGACCCGCACGCCGTGATCGCCCGGGCTTCGATACGCGCTAGTGTCACGATGCCGCGGCCGGGCGGGACACGACGGATCCGGGCGTCTGGCGTCGAGCCACCGGTGTACCGCGGCGGCGGACAAGCATACATCGACATGGGTAGGACGTGGTGAGCGAAACCGGAACTAACGCTGCGGCTTCCGCCGATCGGAGCGACGCCGACCCGCTGTCCGGCGGCATCGCGACGGCCGTGGGGTCGTGGCCGGGCGGCGATCCGCGCGAGGCCGCGAACACCGTGCTCGGCGAGCTGGCCGAGCTGACCCACCTGCCCGAGCTCCCGGGCCGTGGTCTCGGCGCGGACATGATCGGCCGCGTTTCGGCCCTGCTGGTGGACATGCGCTTCGACACCAGTACCCGCGGCTATCGGCTGGCGTCGCGCCCCGGCGCGGTCTCCCGCCGCGCTCGCGATCTGCTGCGCGCCGACCTGGACGCGCTCGAAGAGGCTTGGGAGACATCGGGTTCGGCGGGCACCGGACGCGTCGTCAAGGTTCAGGCCACCGGTCCGCTCACGCTGGCCGCCGAGGTCGAGCTGCCCGGCGGACACCGCGCGCTCACCGATTCCGGTGCGCTGCGGGATCTTTCGGAATCCCTCGCGGAGGGTCTCGCCCAGCACGTAGCCGAGGTGGGCAAACGGCTCGGCGCGCGGGTCGTGCTGCAACTCGACGAGCCGTCGCTGACCGACGTGCTGAACGGTTCGCTGCGCGGTGTCAGCGTGCTGGACACCGTGCGCGCGATGCCGGAGCCCGAGGCGCTCGCGGTGTTCGACGGCGTCGTCGAGGCGCAATCGGCCCCGGTGCTGGTGCACAGTTGCGCCGCACCGCCCGCGCTGGGCTTCATGCGCCGCAGCGCGGCCGCCGCGGTCGGCTTCGACGTCGCGACGATCGGCACCCGCGATCTCGACAGCATCGGCGAGACGCTCGATGCGGGGAAGCGGCTGGTGCTCGGGCTTGTGCCGACCACCGACCCCGCGATCAGGACCGCAGCGCAGGCGACCAAGAGCACAGCGGCACCGACACCGGTGACCTGGCGGGAGATCGCGGAACCCGGCGTCCGGCTCATCGATCGCCTCGGTTTTCCGCGCACCGCGCTCGCGGACAGCGTGCTCGTCGCTCCGGCGTGCGGGCTGGCGGGCGCGCCGCTGTCCTGGGCGCGGCGCGCGCTGAGCCTGGCGAACGAGGTGGCTCGCGCCTACGCCGAGGACCCGGAGTCGCTGACCTTCTCCTGACCGGTCCCGACCGGGCGACAGGGCGTCGACGTGCGGGAATGTGTCGGTGCGCTCGACTACTGTGCCTCTCGTGAGTGACAGCGACAGTGCGGTGGTTCCGGCGACGGCAGAGCAGCGGGTGCAGTGGCAGCAGCTCGCGGACGAGGTGCGCGAGCACCAGTTCCGCTACTACGTGCGTGACGCGCCGATCATCTCCGACGGGGAGTTCGACGAGCTGCTGCGGCGGCTGCAGGCCATGGAAGAAGAACACCCTGATCTGCTGACCCCCGATTCGCCGACCCAGCTGGTCGGCGGCGGCTTCGCGACCGATTTCACCGCGGTCGACCATCTGGAGCGGATGCTCTCGCTGGACAACGTCTTCAGCTACGACGAGCTACGCGCCTGGGCTGCGCGGGTGGAGGCCGAGACCGGTCCGAACCTGCACTACCTGTGCGAGGTGAAGATCGACGGCGTCGCGCTCAACCTGGTCTACGAGAAGGGCAGGCTGGTGCGCGCCGCGACCCGCGGCGACGGCCGCACCGGTGAGGACGTCACCCTGAACGCGCGCACCATCGACGATATCCCGACCGAACTCGCCGCCTCCGACGAGTTCCCCGTACCGGACCTGCTCGAGGTGCGCGGCGAGGTCTACATGCGGCTGGAGGATTTCGAGACACTCAACGCGTCCATCGTCGCCGAGGGCAAGCCGCCGTACGCGAATCCGCGCAACACCGCGGCAGGCTCGCTGCGGCAGAAGGACCCGTCGGTCACCGCGCGCAGGCGGCTGCGGATGATCTGTCACGGCTTCGGCCGCATCGAGGGCTACACCCCGGCCTCGCAACACGACGCGTACCGCGCGCTGGCGGCATGGAAGCTGCCGGTCTCCGAGCACACCAGGCGGGTGCAAGGCGTGGAAGCGGTGATCGAGCGGGTGGCCTACTGGGGTGAACACCGCCACGACATCGAGCACGAGATCGACGGTCAGGTCATCAAGGTCGACGAGATGTCGCTGCAACGCCGCCTCGGTTCGACCTCGCGGGCGCCGCGCTGGGCGATCGCCTACAAGTACCCGCCCGAGGAAGCCACGACCAAGCTGCGCAACATCGAGGTCAACGTGGGCCGCACCGGGCGGGTCACCCCGTTCGCGGTGATGGAGCCGGTGTCCATCGCGGGGTCGACCGTCGCCATGGCGACGCTGCACAACGCCTCCGAGGTCAAGCGCAAGGGTGTGCTGATCGGCGACACGGTCACCATCCGCAAGGCGGGCGACGTGATCCCCGAGGTCCTCGGCCCGGTGGTGGACGCGCGCACCGGCGAGGAACGCGAGTTCGTCATGCCGACGCACTGTCCCGAGTGCGGCACCGAGCTGGCTCCGGAGAAGGAGGGCGACGCCGACATCCGCTGCCCGAACCAGCGTTCCTGCCCCGCGCAGCTGCGAGAGCGGGTGTACCACGTGGCCAGCCGCAATGCCTTCGACATCGAAGCGCTCGGCTACGAAGCGGCCATCGACCTGCTGAAGTCCGGCGCGATCACCGACGAGGGCGACCTGTTCGACCTCGACGAGCCTCGCTTGCTCACCACCTCGCTGTTCGCCAACAAGAACGGCAGCCTCTCCGCGAACGGCAAACGGCTGCTCGACAACCTCGACTCCGCCAAGGACCGTCCGCTGTGGCGGGTGCTGGTCGGCCTGTCCATCCGGCATGTCGGCCCCACCGCAGCCAGGGCGCTGGCCGCCGAATTCGGCAGCATGGCGCGGATCGAGTCGGCCACCGCCGAGGAGCTGGGCGCCGCCGACGGCGTCGGCCCGACCATCGCCGCCGCGGCGGCCGAGTGGTTCACCGTCGACTGGCACCGCGCGATCGTGGACAAGTGGCGCGCGGCAGGCGTGCGGATGGAGGACGAGCGCGACGAGTCCATCGAACGCACGCTGGAGGGCCTGTCGATCGTCGTCACCGGTTCGCTGCAAGGTTTTTCCCGCGACGGCGCGAAGGAGGCCATCCTGATCCGCGGCGGCAAGGCGGCGGGCTCGGTCTCCAAGAAGACGGCGTTCGTGGTGATCGGCGAGGCGCCGGGGTCGAAGGCGGCCAAGGCCGAGGAACTCGGCGTGCCGATCCTGGACGAGGACGGATTCCGGCTGCTGCTGGAGCGCGGGCCGGAGGCGGTGGCCCCCACGGCGTCCGACGCCGAAGAAGTCGTCGAGGAATAGCCGCCGCGGCTTGTGATTTCACGCGGTGGGAAACGGCACTTGACCTGAACCTTGCTTCAGGTACGACGATCGGTCTGGTAGGCAACTGTCAGGAGACCGTCATGACTCACCGTCCCACCGCCCTGATCACCGGCGCATCCGCCGGGCTCGGCCTCGCACTCTCGCGCGCGCTGGCCGGGCGCGGCTGGCGAGTGATCGGCACCGCTCGTCGTGGCGACCGGCTCGACCGGGTCCGCGCCGAGCTGGGCGCCGCGTTCATCGCCGTCACCGGAGACGTCACCGATCCCGCGCACCGCGCCCGGCTGGCCGAAATCGCCGCGGGTGCAGGACCGCTCGACCTCGTGGTGAACAATGCCAGCAGGCTCGGACCGAGTCCGCAGCCCCGGTTGGCCGACTATCCGCTCGACGAGCTCGAGGCCGTCTATCGCACGAATGTGGTGGCGCCGCTGGCGATTCTCCAGGCGGTGCTGCCGCTGCTCGATCTCGGCGGTGTCGTGGTCGACATCAGTTCCGACGCCGCCGTGGAACCGTATCCGGGGTGGGGCGGGTACGGTTCGGCCAAAGCGGCGCTGGACCAGCTCACCGCGGTCCTCGCGGCCGAGCACCCGGAGCTGGCCGTCTACTCCTTCGATCCGGGCGATATGCGCACCGAGATGCACCAAGCCGCGTTCCCCGGCGAGGACATCTCCGATCGGCCCGAGCCGGACAGCGTCGTGCCCGCACTGCTGCGGTTGCTCGACGAACGTCCGAAGAACGGCCGCTACACCGCGGCGGATTTCGCGGTGGCGCGATGAGGGAGCGAATCATGTTCCAGCGAGCGTCGCGCACGCCGGAGCCGAGCGCTGGCGAGGTGCAGGCGTGAGCAGCGAAGCATCGACCGCGCCCGCGCGGGGCGCATCGCGGCACCGTCCGCTGTCGAAACACGGAAATGCCGGGGCCGGAACGGGTTCCGCGGGATGGGCGCGGTCCTTCGAACTGCCCGACCGCTACAACGCCGAGGCCCCGCCGGAGACGCGCGGCACAGCGCGGGACGACGTCCGGCTGCTGGTCGCCGGAGATCGGCCGACCCACGCGCGATTCCGTGAGCTGCCGCGCTACCTGCGCCCGGGCGATCTGGTGGTGGTGAACAATTCGGCGACCACCTCCGCCGCCGTCGACGCCGCCATCGCGGACCTGCCGATCACCCTGCACTTCGCCACCTGGCTGGACGACGGTGGCTGGGTGGTCGAGGCGCGGACCCGCGAGCGCACCCCGCTGCCGAGCCGGGAACTGCGGGCGGGCACCGTGATCGAGCTGCCGGACGGCGCACGCGCGACACTGCGCGAGCCGTGGCTGCCGGGAGCGCGCAGGCTGTGGATCGCCGACGTCACCATGGATCCGCGAGTTCTCATGAACGAGCACGGACGACCGATCACCTACTCCTACGTGCCGCGCCGCTGGTCGCCCTCGTACTACACGACGGTGTTCGGACGGATCCCTGGCAGCGCGGAAATGCCCAGCGCCGCACGGCCGTTCACGCACGACGTGGTGCTGGACCTGGTCAGCTCCGGGATCGCCCTCGCTCCGATCACCTTGCACACGGGCGTCTCCTCACCGGAAGCCGGGGAACCGCCGTGCCCGGAGCGCTTCGCCGTGCCCGCGGCCACGGCACGTCTGGTGAACGACACCAGAGCCGCGAACGGCCGGGTCGTCGCGGTCGGTACCACGGTCACCAGGGCGCTCGAATCCGCTGCCGACACGGACGGGCGGGTGCGCCCCGAGAACGGGTGGACCGAGCTCGTCCTCGGCGCGGGTCGTCCCGTCCGGGTGGTCGACGGGCTGATCACCGGCTGGCACGCGCCCGGCGCGTCGCACCTGGACCTGCTGGTCGCGGTCGCCGGGGACTCCACCGTGCGCCGCGCGTACGGGGAAGCGCTCGACACCGGCTACTTATGGCACGAGTTCGGCGACAGCGCGCTGCTGTGGCGCGGCGGCGGCTAGCGGGGCGTGACCGGCACTGCGGCGCATCAGGTCTCCCATGGCGCCCAGGTCTCCCACCGCTCCTATCGCGCATCGGATCGGAGACGCGGTACTTGCCGAGTTCGGAAGCGGTGTCGATCAGGCGGGCTGGACCTGCACGGTGGCGCTTTCCTGGCCCTCGATTTCGAGGCGCGCGCAGTACCCGCCTGGTTCGAGTTCGATATGCCGCCGGTTGATCCGGCGCGGACCGGTGGTCTCCACCACGACCGAGGTGCCTCCCGTCGAACACACCTTGCTCACCGCCGGTCGAGCGGTGTAAGTCGCGCTGCCGCTCTGGCACACGTTGGTGGCGTCGTTGAGAAACACCCGCGCGGTGCCATCCGGGCACGGCGCCTCGGCGACCGCCGTCTGCGGCAGCGCGACCACCGCACCGGCGGCGATCGCGCCGATCACCGAGCCTCGGATCACGAGCCGACGAAGCGTACGTGTCATCGCTGGACCTCATCCATTCGGAGACGTTCGGACAGCCACGCCCCCAACAGGAGCTAGCGCCAGCATGCTAACCCCGATCGCTCCCGCTGTCCCCGCGTCCGCCGGGGCCGGACGGAGGGTTGGTGTCGCCTCGCGGCGGGCGAGACGGAAGTATGGCGGCATGCTGCGGAGTTTTCAGGTGACCAACCACAGATCGCTGGCCGACCGCCAGGAGTTGCGGCTGACCAAGGGGAGCGGGCCGGTGGCGGTCCCGGTGACCGCGGTGCACGGTGGGACGGCGGCGGGGAAGACGAGCCTGATCGATGCGCTCGGGCACATGCGCGACGCGGTGCTGCACTCGGTCACCGGCTGGGATCCGTACGCGGGCCCGGTTCGCGCGCCGCACTTGGGTTTTCCGGATCGGCCGACCGAGTTCGTCGTGGGGTTCGTCGCGGAGGGCTGCCCGTTCACCTACGGCTTCCAGCTGGACAACGCCGAGGTGACGGCCGAGTGGTTGCACAGCCATCCGCGCTCGCGCAAGCGAATCGTGTTCGAGCGCAACGGCGAACAGATCAAGATCGGTCCCATGTTCGAGGCCGCGCGCTACGGCATTGCCGCGCTGATGCCGCTGGTGCGCCCGAACGCGTTGCTGCTCAGCCTCGCCGGGCAGATGTACGCCGAGGCGCTGGTGCCCGCGTACCGCTGGTTCTCCTCGATGCTCGAGGTGCAGCGCGGCGCGGTCGAGCCGGACGCGGTGGCGCACCGGCTGGGCAGCCACATCTCGCGTTCCCCGGACAACGCGGCTCGGCTGCTGCTGTTGCTGCGCGCCGCTGAGCTGGGTATCACCGATCTGCTGATCGCCGATGACGATCCGCTCTACGCCGACTATCTCCGCGAACTCGACGCCGACATCGAGGGCGCCGCCGAACAGGCCGAGCTGTGCGCCACCTCGCCCGGCCACGCCGACCGCCTGCTGCGCGACAACGGGATCACCCCGCTGATGCTGGAGCGGGAGCTGACGAATCTGCGCGCCGCCCGCGACGCGCTCTACACCCGCATGGTGGCCCGGCGCGGCGTCGGCCTGAGCTTGGTCCACGCGGGCATCGACGCCCCGTTCGACATCACCGACGAATCCGCCGCGACGCTCTCGCTGCTCCGGCTGCTGCCGACCATGCTGGACGCGCTCGACAACGGACGGGTGCTCGCGGTCGACGACATCGGCGCGCAGTTGCCCGCCGAGCAGGCCGACCGGCTGATCCAGCTGTTCCAGAATCCGGAGACCAATGCCAACGGCGCCCAACTGGTCTTCACCACCGACAACCGCTCGCTGATCGATCGGGGCAACGGGCGTTCGCAGCGCACCCGCACGGCGGTCTGGCAGGTCCGCCGCACCGAGCGCGGAGCCAGCGAACTCGCCGCGCTCTGAGCGGACACGTCCGCCATACGATGGGGACATGCTGGAATTCGCAATGCTGGTGATCATGGTCACCACGCTCGTGGCGCTGCTGGTGGCCTATCGCCGGGGGCGGCAGGGCTTCCAGCCCGCCGAACCGGAGTCCGGCACGCTGTACGTCACGGGCGTGAGCCCGCTCCCGGACGCCGAGGGTGAGCAGTTCGTCACAATCACCGGCAATCTGTTCGGCCCCTCGGTGCCGGAGACCGTGGTGTACGGCCGCTTCGTCTGGGACGTGAGCCAGTGGCCCGCGATCGGCGATTACATCCCGGTGGTCTACCCGCAGGGCAAGCCGGACCGGTGGCAGATAGCTCACCCTGGCGGCCGTCCCGGCCTGGGTTTCTGAACTGGTCGGATGTCAAGGTCGCCCGCGCCGGTGGCAGGATGCCGGTGTGAGCGAACGGAGTGAGCGAATCATGTGCCAGCGCGCTTCGCGCATGCCGGAGCCGAGCGTCAGCGAGGCGCAGGCATGAGCGTGTGCGAGATGGTCATCCGGACGGCGACTCCGGAGGAGTACGCCGCGATCGGCGAGCTGACCGTCGACGTCTACGTGAGCGAGGGCTATGTCCCGCCGGGCAGCCCGTACGCCGCCGAGCTCGCCGACACCGTGCGCAGGGCGGCCGCGGCCCAGGTCTTGGTCGCGGTGCACGACGATCGGGTGGTCGGCTCGCTCACCGTCGCCCGCTACGGCATGCCCTACGCGGAGATCGCCCGGCCCGGTGAGCTGGAGTTCCGCATGCTCGCGGTCGCGAAGCGGGCGCGCGGCCTCGGTGCCGGAACGGCTCTGGTGCGCACCGTGATCGAAATGGCGGCCGCGGAATCGTGCGAAGCGGTGGCGCTGACCACCATGCCCGCGATGGTCGACGCCCGCCGCATCTACGACCGCTTCGGTTTCGTCGCCGTGCCGGAACGGGATTGGACGACGCCGGCGGGCGAACTGCTCACCGTGTTGCGCTTGCCCCTGTCTTCCTACTGACCGCCGCGCGAGTCGGCCTGCGCGCCAAGCCCGCCCGGGATGGTCCCGGTTCAGCCGAGAACGGTCGCGACGATGCCCGCCAGGTAGCCGAGCCGCGCCACCTCCGACGGACGGAAGTCCGGCCCGCCCGGCCTGCCGAGCAGCAGCACCTTGCCGGTGTTGCCCAGCGGCGCGGCGGCCAGCTTGGTGTCCATATCGCGCCAGATCTGCGGCACCCAGTCGGCCTCGGGGTCGAGCACCGAGGGCTTCTCCAGCGGCATCCACGGCGCCGAACCGGCCTGCGTCTGCGGCGCGCTCTGGCTCCCGACCACCCGGTAGGCGCCGTGCGGGCCCAGGTCGATCACAGTGCTCCAGCCGACCCGCAGCACCCGCGGCACGCCGTCGACGAGCACTTGCAGCCGGTCGTCGCGGGCGCTGGCCACCTGGTCGATGAGCTCGAGCTCGCGGTGGGTGTCCAGCACGCCCGAATAGGGGCGGATGGAGTCCACGTGCACGTCGCCGATCGATTCCGCGGCGGTGATGAGGGTGTCGGGTAGTGCGTTGGGTGGAACTTCCACGACGAGATCATCCACGGCGAAGCCTGCCCCGCGTTCCACGACATCCAGCGAGAGGATGTCGGCGCCGACGGAACCCAATGCGAGCGCGAGTGCGCCGAGGCTTCCCGGGCGATCCGGAAGTTGCACGCGAAGCAGGTAAGACACGCGCGTTCCTTTCCTCTGGCCGGCCGAGCCTGGTGGTCGGATACCCGGATGACGCAATACTTACACCCCTGACGGCCCGTTATCGACTCGAGGAGGGGTCAGTGACGAACGCCACGTGGCGGTTTCGCGCCATCACGGCGTGTCGGGCTAGATCTGACGGTGTGTCGTCGGAGTTCGTGCGGTCGGACGGGCGGTGAGTGGCCCGGCGTACTGTCGATGTGTCCACCGCTGCCCGGCGGTGACCGGGTGGGCGGAGCGATCCCGGTCGCGGACTAACATCTTCCGTGCACGATGTGAGCCGAGCGCAAGCGCGGTCGTCGTGCACGGCCACCCATGCACAACCATGCCGAAAGGGGTTCCGCGGTGCCCGCCATCTCCCGCGACGAGGTCGCACACCTCGCCCGGCTGTCCCGGCTCGCGCTGTCCGACGCCGAACTGGATCAGTTCGCCGGTCAGCTGGATTCGATCCTGAGCCACGTGCGGACCATCTCCGAGGTCGCCGCCGCCGACGTCCCGGCCACGTCCTCGCCGAATCCGGCGACCAACGTGACCCGCGCCGACGAGCTCGTGCCCGGCCTGACGCCGCACGAGGCGTTGGCGGCCGCGCCCGCGGTCGACGAGCAGCGCTTCATGGTGCCGCAGATTCTGGGAGAGGGCGAATGAGTACAGCATCGCAGGGCGATTCCGTGAGGGGCGGGGGCCGGGAGACGGGTGGGCCAGAGCTGACCACCCTCAGCGCGGCCGAACTGGCCGCGAAGATCCACGCCCGCGAGGTGTCCTCGGCCGAGGTCACCCAGGCGCACCTGGATCGGATCGCCGAGGTGGACGGCGAGATCAACGCGTTCCTGCACGTCGCGGGCGAGCAGGCGCTCGCTGCCGCGGCCGCGGTGGACACGGCGCTGGCCGAGGGGCAAGCTCCGGCCTCGCCGCTGGCCGGAGTTCCGTTGGCGCTCAAGGACGTCTTCACCACCACGGACATGCCGACCACCTGTGCCTCGAAGATCCTCGAGGGCTGGATGTCGCCGTACGACGCGACGCTGACCGGCAAGCTGCGCGCGGCTGGTATCCCGATCCTCGGCAAGACCAACATGGACGAGTTCGCGATGGGCTCGTCGACCGAGAACTCCGCGTACGGCCCGACCCGCAACCCCTGGGACACCACCAGGATCCCGGGTGGTTCCGGCGGCGGCTCGGCGGCCGCGCTGGCCTCGCACCAGGCGCCGCTGGCCATCGGCACCGACACCGGCGGCTCGATCCGGCAGCCCGCCGCGGTGACCGCGACCGTCGGCACCAAGCCGACCTACGGCACGGTCTCGCGCTTCGGCCTGGTCGCCTGCGCGTCCTCGCTGGATCAGGGCGGGCCGTGTGGCCGCACGGTGCTCGACACCGCGCTGCTGCACGAGGTGATCGCCGGATACGACCCCAGGGACTCGACCTCGCGCGACGTCCCGGTGCCGCCGGTGGTGGCCGCCGCGCGCGCGGGCGCCGCGGGCGATCTGCGCGGCGTGAAGATCGGCGTGGTCAAGGAACTGCACTCCGACAGCTACCAGCCCGGCGTGCTCGCCTCCTTCGACGCCGCGGTCGGCGTGCTGAAGGAGCTGGGCGCCGAGGTGGTCGAGGTGTCGTGCCCGCACTTCGAATACGGCCTGCCGTCCTACTACCTGGTGATGCCGTCCGAGGTGTCGTCGAACCTGGCGCGCTTCGACGCCATGCGCTACGGCCTGCGCGTCGGCGACGACGGCACGCACAGCGCCGAGCAGGTCATGGCGATGACCCGCGCGGCGGGCTTCGGCCCCGAGGTCAAGCGCCGCATCATGATCGGCACCTACGCCCTCTCGGCGGGCTACTACGACGCCTACTACGGTCAGGCGCTCAAGGTCCGCACGCTGATCGCGCGCGACTTCGACGCCGCCTACGAGCAGGTCGACGTTCTGGTCTCGCCGACGAGCCCGTTCACCCCGTGGAAGCTGGGCGAGAAGGTCGACGACCCGCTGGCCATGTACCTGTCGGACCTGTGCACGCTGCCCACCAACCTGGCCGGGCACCCGGCCATGTCGGTGCCGTCGGGGCTGAGCAAGGACGACGGCATGCCGGTGGGTCTGCAGATCATGGCCCCCGCGTTGGCCGACGATCGGCTGTACCGGGTGGGCGCGGCCTACGAGGCCGCCCGCGGACCCGTCGCCTGACGGTAGACCGGACAACGGCGAGGGGGGGGGGGGGGGGGGGG